>JAYTDO010000109.1:0-35530 GCA_043735935.1 Chthoniobacteraceae bacterium | reverse complement strand
CAGACGCTCCAGGTGGTGGGCTCGCCGCCGGCGGGTTTCTCGAGGACTTCGAGGCGCACATGCACGGTGCCGTTGCGGTAGTCCACGGGGGCGGTCCAGTCCTTCGGGCGCTCGGCGTTGAGGCGGTCGCTTTTGACGTAGTAGTGCGACTGGCTGGGCTTGGCGTTGTCGGCGTCGGATCTGGTGTATGGAAAGGTGACGTCGAAGAGCACGAACTGCTCGGCGGGGCTGGAGGTGGCGCAGGCGAGGACGAGGAGGATTGAAAGGAGGGCGGTGCGGTGGAGGAGGGTCGGGAGCATGGCGGCGATGTTATGGCCTCGTCGTCCGTCGGCACCAGCCGAAGCTTTCCGATGGATGATCGGTCGCGTGCTGTGACGAGGGGTAGACGCGACGGAACGGGTTCCGATGTCGATCGCTGTTGCAGTCGGCCAGTGGCGCGCGAGGCGCGCGAGGTGGGTGCGCGGACGCCCCTCGGCGTCGGCAGAGTCGCTGCAATCCAGCGTTGGAATTCAGCGTGCCTTTCGACTTCCGCCGTGCACGGCGGCAATGAGATCGCCGACGGTGCGGTGCGATTCGAGATCGTGCCGCAGGGCGGCGTCGAATCGCACTCGATAGCGGTTGCGGCGTCCTTCGCGCGCGCGCTCGATTACGTCGCCGGCTTCGAGCTCGCTGAGAATTTTCAGGATGGCGCGTTCAGTGATGCCGACGCGCTCCGCGAGGTCGCGCACGCGCAGCGAATCATCCGCCGCGAGGCAGAGGAGCACGTGGGAATGGTTGGTGAGGAAGGTCCAGGATGCGGTGGAAACCGGCGGCGGCGTTTTTTTCTTTGACGGCATACATGCATTATAATACATGCACTCTTGTTCATGTATTAGATTGCATGAAAAGATAAGCACAACAGCCTTCCATGAAAACCACCAAATCATCCACAGCCGCTCGCGGGACTTTTCCCCGTGTCCGCCGAGATCTCGACGACGGAACGACCGCGATCGAGTCGTGAGCCGCTGACACCTTGCGACATGGACGTCTCACTCATCCTTTCGAATCTCCTCAACCCGCCAGTGTTGTTCTTTTTCCTCGGCATGTTTGCATTCGCCGTCGGCTCCGACCTGGAGATCCCGCAGCCCTTGCCTAAATTCTTCTCGCTCTACCTACTGCTGGCGATCGGCTTTAGGGGTGGGGTTGAGCTTAAAATGAGCGGTCTCACGGCTGAAGTCGGCAGCGCGCTGGGCGCCGCGATGCTCATGGCAGCGATCGTTCCCGTGTGGACGTTTTTTGTGCTGCGCCGAAAGCTCGACGTGAACAATGCGGCGGCGGTCGCGGCCACTTACGGCTCCATTTCCGCTGTGACGTTCATCGCTGCTACGTCGTTCCTGACCCAGCTCGGCATCCATTCCGGCGGCCATATGGTCGCGGCGATGGCCCTCATGGAATCGCCCGCGATCATCGTGGGCATCGCCCTCGCGCGGTGGCTGGGCAAGACCGACGCAGCCTCGTTCTCGTGGCCGCACTTGCTGCGCGATGCGCTGGCGAATGGCTCGGTGCTCGTGCTCTGCGGTGCGCTGGTGATCGGCATTCTCACCGGTGAAAGCGGCGGCAAGGCGCTCTCGCCTTTCACGAACGACATCTTTCGGGGAATGCTCTGCCTGTTCCTGCTCGACATGGGATTGGTGAGCGCGCGGCGGCTCGGTGGCATCCGGCAGCTTGGGGTCTTTCCGGTCGCGTTTGCCACGCTGGTTCCGCTCGTGAACGCCGGTGCGGCCATCGCCATCGCGCATCTGCTCGGGCTCGGGCGTGGGGATGCGCTGCTTTTCACGGTCCTTTGTGCCAGCGCCAGCTACATCGCGGTGCCCGCTGCGATGCGGCTTGCGGTGCCGGAAGCCAATCCCGGCCTTTACGTGACCATGGCCCTCGCTCTCACATTTCCATTTAATATCATCGTCGGCCTCCCGCTTTACCTCAGCGTGATCAACCGTCTCTGGAGCTAGATCCCATGCAAGAAATCAAACGCATCGAAATCATCATCGACACGCCGGAAGTCCCTGCCCTTCTCGAAGTGCTACGCGCACACGGCGTGAGCGGCTACAGCGTCTTTGGCAGCGTGACGGGCGCTGGCGATCGCGGCGAGCGTCGCAACGACGAACCTGCCGGCGGCTCGGGGAACGCGTGCATCCTCACTGCGTCGCTTCCGGAAAATGCAGCCGCGCTGGTGGAAGCCGTGCGGCCGATCCTGAAACGACGCGGCGGCATCTGCCTCGTTTCGGATGCAAAATGGGTGGTTCATTGATCCGAATGCGCTCGCGACCATCGCTTTGAATCCACGCACCCACGGCGCGAAATACGATGTGGAAGAATGAGACGTGAACAGCGCACCATGCAGGTTCTCGCCATGAAAATCCTCCCCGTTGCTTCCGTTCTCGTGTTATCCGCCATCCTTCGCCTCGCGCCTGCTGCCGTCGCTGCTGGAGCGAGCCTCCCCGGTGTCGGTGCGGCGATGGAGGAGATGGTGGCGAAAAATGAAATCGCCGGGGCGGTGACGATGGTCGTGACGAAGGACCAGGTGCTGCATACGGAAAGCACGGGGCTGGCGGAGGTGGTGGGGAAGCGCCCGATGACGGCGGACACGCTTTTCTGGATCGCTTCGATGACGAAGCCGATCACCGGCACGGCGGTGCTCATGTTGCAGGACGAGGGGAAGCTGAATGTCGCCGATCCGGTGGCGAAGTATTTGCCGGAGTTTGCGGACCTGAAGACGCCTTCGGGCGAGGCGGCGAATCTCACGATCACGCAAATCCTCACGCATACCTCGGGCCTCGGCGAGGCGGGCGGCCCGGCGGCGAAAGAAGCGAAGACGCTCGCGGATCTGGTCCCGATCTGGCTGGCGGCTCCGATGCAATATGAGCCCGGCGCAAAGTGGAGCTACACGCAGAGCGGCATTAATGCTGCCGCGCGGATCGTGGAAGTGGTGAGCGGGATGACTTTCGACGCGTTCCTCCAGAAGCGGGTCTTCGATCCGATGGGGATGAAGGAGACGACCTTTTACCCGACCGACGCGCAGCGTGCGCGTCTCGTGACGGCGTACTCGAAGAATAAAGATTCCGGGGCGCTGACGGCCGTGCCGCCGCGTGCCGAATTTGGCCCGCGCGACCGACCGCCGCAGGGGAATGGGGGGTTATATTCCACGGCGCCCGATTACGCCCGCTTCTGCCAGATGCTGCTCGCCGGCGGCACGCTCGAAGGGCGCCGCTACCTCAGCGCGGACGCGATGAAGCTCCTCACGACGCCGCAGACGGGCGATCTGCCGGTCGGTTTTTTCCAGAATGGTCCTTACGGGCATCACGGGAAGGACTACGGCTGGGGGATCGGAACATGCATCCTGCGCACGTCGCATGAGGGAGTGGCGGCGATGCTTTCGCCCGGCACCTACGGCCACGGCGGCGCGTGGGGCACGCAGGCATGGATCGATCCGGTGCGCGGCGTCGCCTATGTGCTGATGGTGCAGCGTGCCGACTTTCCAAATAGCGACGCGAGCGAGGTGCGCCGGGTCTTTCAGCAGGCTGCCGTGGACGCGATGGGGAAATAGGGCGCCCTCGCCGGTAGTCGATCCACGCGCGGGGCGGGCGTCATGTTGGCAGAGTAAATGTTTGCCGACCCGGACTGTTTTCCCTCGGTGAAGCCGGTCCCTGCGGACGCATTCCTACTGAACGTTGCGGGCGGGCCGCGCGGTTATTTCGTCTTCGTCACCTTGCTTTTGGCATCGGCGAGGCGGTCGTTCTTGATGCGGCGTGCCACTCGTTTCTTGGTGTTGTTTTTACCTTTGCAATGTCCCATAGGCCGGCACAAGACACTGTCTGGGTGCCGATACCAAGAGGTTTTAGCGTTCGCACGATCGTCATTTGCCAATCGGTGCGAAGCGGTTGAGTGGGAAGGATGTTTAGATTCCTGTTCATCGCGATCCTCGTTTTCACCAGGTTGCCCGTCTTCGCCGACCCGATCGGTGAAGAATTTGCGCGGCTCAACGAATGGTTCGCTCGCAACGGCCCGAAGGCGGGCGAGGCGGCGCCCGATTTTGTGCTGGAAAGGGCGCGGGGAGGGACTTTGAAGGCGTCGGAGCTCTGGTCGCAGGAGCCGCTTTTGGTGACCACTGGCAGCTACTCCTGCCCTCAGTTTCGCGAAGGGACACCGGCCCGTCGCGAGTTGGTGAAGGAGTTTGGAGCGAAGATGAATTTCGTGGTTGTTTACACCACCGAGGCGCACCCGGTCGGCTCAAAGAGTCCGTACTTGGACGGCGAATTTATTACCGACGAGAACAAGAAGGAAGGCATCCTGCTCGCGCAGCCGCAGAGTTTCAGCGAACGCTTCAAGCTGGCGCAGAGCTGCCGTGAGAAGCTGAAAGTGCTTTCCTACGTGGCGGTCGACAAGATGGACAACGCGATTTGGAAGGCTTACGGCGCCTCGCCGAATTGCGCGTATCTGATCGATGGACACGGAAAGGTGGTTTTCGGCCAGGGGCTCTTCGAGCCGAAGGCGATGCGGGCGGCGATCCGAAAGCTGCTCGACCAAGACGGGTGCTAGATGGAGTAAGAGTTCCTTGCGCGTGGAGCGCGTGGAGCGTAGCAGGTGGATATGAAAATCATCTTCGCGACGATCTTTTGCGCGATGGCCGCAGTTCGCCCGGCTGTGGCGGCTCCGCGTGCGGATGCGCTCGGCATCGACGGCATTTACAAAGGCACGATGGGGATGCAGCTCGATACGCAAAAGGGGCGCGAGTTTAAGGCGCCCGCGCAGCTCATCGTGATGCCGGACGGCGTCGAGGCGATGTTAAGCGCGCAGCATCCGACGGGCGTGGTCGTGGCGGTGTTGAAAGGCGAGATTCGGGGGTCGGTGTATTACGCGGTGTCGAAGGGGCGTGATGACTACGGGGGATTCCAGACGGGCATGGCGTGGGACGTTTCTTTCAACGCGAAAGCGGGCACGGCGACGATCCACGGCAAGCCGAAGAATAAACCCAAGTGGGCCTTCGACGACGATTTCCGGTACACCTTCAAGAAGACCGCCGCGAAACCACCAAAATCCCTGCCGCGATGAGAACCCCTTGCATTTCCGTCCTCCTGAGCGCCGCGCTTTTGACCAGTTGCACGCCGTCCGATCCGCTGGAGCAGGCTGCGCTCGCGGCGAGCCGCGCCGGCACGATCGCAAACCTTCGCGGCGGAGGGCAGGGCACCGCGGGGATCGAGGCGGCGGGCCGGGTCGCGGCGCATTATTATTGGGTGAAAAAATATGCGGCGACGCCAGTGCAACGCGCCGTGGCGACCGAACGCGCAAAGTCGATCGTGCAGACGATGAAAAAGCGGCACACGAAGGTGGCGCGTTACATCGCCGTAGATACGAAGGGGGATTCGCGGGCGTCCACGCAGACGAACGTCATGCTCTGGGACACGCAGTCGGAGAGC
The DNA here is from genome assembly GCA_043735935.1 of Chthoniobacteraceae bacterium. GTDB lineage: Bacteria > Verrucomicrobiota > Verrucomicrobiia > Chthoniobacterales > Chthoniobacteraceae > JANLQB01. Next base: position 30,077 of record JAYTDO010000109.1, on the reverse strand, counting down.
ATCGTGGGCAACAGCGTTTACGACGTGAACGAGCGTCCGCCGAAGCAGGAGACGGTGCGGTTTGAGACCTTTTCGGCGTCCTACGTCGGCAAGAATTTCTAGGCCGCGTGCGCGCAGATTTTCGTGGCAAGGCGCGGTTCGCCGCATAGGTTCCGCGCCCAATGGAAATCATCCCGATCGAAGTTTTCGGCGTTCACGTCGACGTGCCTTTCCCGTCTCCGCTCGGTTTTGCCCAGGCGAAGCTGGACGAGTTCGGTGCGAAACTTTGTAGCACGACCGACGGCCTCAGTCTGCGCGCGGACCAGATTCGCATGAAGCGTTGGGATGACCTTTTCGGCTACGAACTCGCCGTGCAATTCTTCGGCGAAAACGGGACGCTCACCCGCACGGCGGATCGCATCAAACTCGGGGTCCGCAATGCTCGCACGGCGGGGGACTGGACGATCATCCTCCAGACGCTGACGCGCTTTTACACGCTGATGGATTTCGAGGAGAAATCCACGACGGCGCTCTCGACGCACGTCCATGCGAAATTCCCCTCGAACGAGGAGCGCGAACAGTGGATCGGACAGTTTTCGCATAATGCGCTCGTGGCGAAATCCGCGGCGCTCGGATACGTGCGCATCTTCGACTGGGAAAAGGAAATCCGCGTCATGATCGAGCCATCGAACGTGGTCGCAGACGGCGTCTTCTGCGCTTGGGACACGCAGTTTGCCAACAATCAGGAGTGGGACAGTTTCCTCGGTTCGCTGCCGACGATGATGGAAAACTCGGTGAACTTTTTCGAGCTGGGTTTCGACCCGCTTCGGGAGAAGGTCTAGCGACTGCGGCCCGACGTTGCGTTTCGCGCGGGGCCCGCGCACATTCGCCGCCCCATGCCAGAGACGTTTTTCATTACCACGGCGATCGACTACACGAATGGCGCGCCACATATCGGCCACGCCTACGAAAAGGTGCTCGCCGATGTGCTGACGCGTTACCACCGACTGAAGGGCGACGAGGTGTTCTTTCTTACCGGAGTCGATCAACACGGTCAGAAAGTGCAGCAATCGGCTGAGAAACAGGGCGTGGGGCCGCAGGAGTTCGTGGACGGGATCACGGCGAAATTTCGCGCGCTTTGGGAGAAGCTCGATGTGCGCTACGAGCGATGGGCGGCGACGACCGACGATTCGCATAAGGATTGCGTGCGGAAAATCCTCACGCGGCTGAATGCGGCTGGGCAAATCTACAAGGACAAGCGCGGCGGCTATTACAGTGTGCGGCAGGAGCAGTTCCTTACGGACAAGGAGCGCAATGAAGCGGGCGAGTTCGGCCCGGAATGGGGCGAGGTCGAGTTTCGCGAGGAGGAGAATTATTATTTCAAACTCGCGGAGCACCGGCAGTGGTTGGCCGATCTCATCAAGGCGCGCACGGCGGCGGGGACGCCGTTGGTGATCCCAGATTTTCGCGTGACGGAGCTTCTCAACGCGGTCGAAAAGATCGAGGGCGACCTTTGCATCTCCCGGCCCAAAGCGCGGCTGGCGTGGGGCATCGAGTTCCCGTTCGACCCGGACTTTGTGACGTACGTGTGGTTCGACGCGCTGGTGAATTACATCAGCTTTGCGCCGGGCTACGACCCGCTGGCGAGCGAGCTTTCGGCGGAGTTCCGGCACTGGTGGCCGGCGCTGCACGTCATCGGGAAAGACATCCTCATCCCGGCGCACGGCGTGTACTGGCCGATCATGTTGAAGGCGCTCGGTTTCGCGGACGCGGACATCCCGCCGCTGCTCGTCCACGGCTGGTGGAACATCAGCGGAGCGAAGATGAGCAAAAGCCTCGGGAACGTGATCGATCCGGACGTTTTGGTGGACCGCATTCATGATTCGATCCGGAGTGAGTTGACCAAACAGCGAGACAAAGATCCGGTTAAAGGAAAGCCCGGCCTCGACGATGCGGTGATCGCAGAGATTTCCTCGCGGTGTGGCTCCGAAGCCCTGCGCTTTTATTTGATGATCAGTATCGCCAGCGGCCGGGACGCAGATTTTAGCCCGGAAAGTCTTTTGCAGAATTACACGACCAGCCTGGCGAACGGAATTGGCAACCTCCTCAATCGCACGCTGCCGATGGCCGCAAATTTTCGCGGGAGCATTTTATGCAAAAATGAGCTGCTACCGCTGGAGGCTGGAAGCACCGCGGAGGAGTTTCTCGAAAACGTTTTGCTCAATTATAATGCAGCGTTTGGCGGCGGTGTGGTGGCCGACAAGGATGGTGATCGAGTCTTTTTCGGAGGAGATGTGAATATCGCGCTGGCCAATGCGTTCCGTCTCGTGACTCGAGCGAACCAATTTGTTCAGGATCAGGCGCCGTGGGATTTGGCGAAAAAGGAAAAGGCTGGCGACGCAGAAGCGAAACCCCGTCTGGACGCCGTCCTGTACACCCTCGCCGAGTCGCTCCGAATCATCGCGATCCTCATTTCACCTGTACTTCCGGGAGCGGCGACGGGGATTTTTGCGCAGCTCAACTGGTTTGGTCCGATGACGCTCGAAGCGGCCACTTGGGGCGGCTTGCCGGATGGGCACATCCTCGGCACGCCGACTCCCCTTTTCCCGCGGATCGAAACGGCGCCTGTCGCGTGACGGACGGCGGATTGCCGCGTCGGGGATGTTTCGCCAAAATGGAGGCGCCATCCCCAACCACACGCAAGGGATGGCGCCTCGGCTATGGCCAGCGCTGCCACCACCACAGAGGCGGCGCTGGAAAGGGTCAGTTGTTGGTGAGCGTGACCGGGATGATCGAGGTGTTGTTCGAGTAGTCAGCCTCCTCGAGGAAATGGTCGGGATTGATAGTGACTTCGAGGTCGTAATCGCCGACGGGCAGGCCCGTGACGTCGATCCACTGACCGGGCAGGCCGCTGTCGTAGATGTCGCTCCAGCCGGCTTGGATGCCTTGGAAGTCGCATGAGAATTTGGAGCGAACGCGGGCTTCGGTGTCCCAGCGCTCGACGTCCTCGAGGCAGAAGCTGACCTTGCGTCCGGCGGAGGCCGGGGTGCCATTTTTGTACCGAAGGAGATAGGAGGCGAAGCCGAGGAAATGGTAGTGGCCGTGGCATTCGAAGAATTGAAAATGATCGCGGCCTTCGGGTGCGCCGATCACGAGGTTGCTGCCACCGAGATTGCGGCTTTCGGTGGAAAAACGGAGGAGTCGGTGCGTGCCGGCGCTGATCATGCCTTCGTCGACTTCGCAGTCGTTGGCGGTGAAGGTTTCGGTGGTCTGGTAAGGCTGCAAAGTGGGTGCCCACACGACGAGGTCCGCGCCGAGCGTGCGGTAGCTGGCCTGCAGGATGAGGCCGCTGTAATTGCCGCGCCCGCGGATGAGGATGTAGTAGGGGCCCGCTTCGGGGTTGTGGATCGAGAGGTCGCCGCGGTTGAGCGGGGCGGCGATTTTTTGGTCGTAATTGGTGAGGGTCGGGGCTTTGCCCTGGCGGACGTAGAGGACGGTATCGCCGCTGCCGCCGCGGGTGAGGATTTTAAGGCGCTGCATGCCGGCGGGGACGGTGATTTTATAAAGTGCCTCGCTGCCGATCATGCCGGCGCGATGCTCGAGCGGGACGCCGTTTTCGAGCCGAATGGCCACTTGCGGATCGCCGACGAAGTAAGGCGCATCGAGGACGGGGCCGCGCGGAGTGGTCTTGAGGTAGGTTTGGACCCGGAGATCGGTGTCGGCCTTGAGGACGAGCGGGCCGACCGCGGCGGGCGAGCTGGCGGTGGGGTCGGTGCCGTTGGTGGTATAGCGGACAACGCCGCCGAGGAGGTGGGTCTTGAGGATGATGGTCGCCGGTCCGGCATAATAGCCTGGGCCGGGGAGGAGTTTGGGCACGTTGTCTGCGTCGGCGCGGCGCTTATATCGGGCGGTGAGCGTGAGGCCGTCGAAGATTCGCGCGGCGTAGATCATGATGTAGTGGACGCCGGTCTTGGGGTTGTTGATGTGGACGTGCTCCTTGTTGGTGAAGCCTTCAGAGGATTTGTCGAAATTATCGAGCGTGGGATGTACGCCGAACCGGACGAAGAGATCCGCGTCGCCGACGCCGCCGGAAGTGTCCACGTCGAGGTATTCGGCACCGCTGGGGACGATGAGGCGAAAGATGAGGTTGGCGCTGCTTTCGCCCATCAGTTGTGCCTGCGGAATGCCGTTCTGGACGAGTTTGGGAAGCTCGACGACGTCGCCGAGAAGCGACCGGGAGAATAAGGTGCAAAGCAGTAAAATGGCGAGTCGGAGGTGCATGTGCGGGAAAGTTGCGCTGGTGGAACGCGATTGGACGCGCGGGGCTTGCGAGAAAGCGATAAACGGTTTATGAGACACGCACAAGATCTTCCTCCCATGAAATTGATCCACTTCCCGAGACAGCCGAGACGGCCGCGGCCGCGGCGTTGGGGTGTGGCGGCGGCGGTGATGGGGCTGCTGTTGCCGATTTTCGTGAGGGCGGGGAACAGCGCGTTGCCAGCGGGGTTTGCGGAGACGGAGTGGGCTTCGGGGCTCGATCAACCGGTGAGCATGGCGTGGGCGCCGGACGCGTCGCGGCGGCTGCTCGTGACGGAGAAGACCGGCGGCGTGCGAGTGGTGAAAGATGGCGAGGTGCAGGCGACGCCGTTCGCGACTTTTCCCCAACTGTATACGCGGAGCGAATGCGGCGTGCTGGGCGTTTGTTTCGATCCGAATTACGCCCTGAACCGGTGGGTTTATGTGTTTGTGACGGTGTCCTCGACGGAACAGCGGATCGTGCGTTTTACCGACGTAAACGGGATCGGGGCGGAACGGACGAACATCGTGACGGGCTTGCCGACGCGCGGGATCAATCACGACGGCGGTGCGCTGGCGTTTGGGCAGGATGGAAAGCTTTACTGGGCCATCGGGGACAATGGGGAAAAGCGCGGCGTGGATGGGAATCTGACGAACCTCGCTGCGAAGGTGGGCCGGGCAAATCCGGATGGCAGTGTGCCGGGGGATAATCCGTTCGCGGACGGTGCCGGGCCGATCAACGACTACATCTGGGCGACGGGATTTCGGAATCCATTCACGATGACGTTTCAGCCGCGGACGGGTCTCCTTTTTCTCAACGTGGTGGGGAGCACGCCGGAGGGGCAGACGGAGCCGAACAGCGGGCCCGGTTACGAACAGATTTTTGTGCTGCACGCGGGCGAAGACGGCGGTTACGACGACTACGAGGGAAATCAGCCGACCGGGCACCGCTACGCGACGCCATTCGTGAGGCCGTATGCGCATCCGGTGCTCCAGTATAAGACGGACACAAGCGATGATCCGGATTACCAACGCAGCGTGGCGGGCATCGTGCGCAATGGAGGAGTGGCGACCGTGACGACGACGACGCCCCATCCATATCGCGTGGGCCAGGCGGTGCGGATCACCGGAGCGGCGGGCGATTTTAATGGGACGCTTTGTGTGCGGTCGGTGACGTCGAGGATCTTCACCGCGGCGGATGCGGGCGCGGATGGAAGCAGTGCGGGCGGGACGGCGAAACCGTTCGTCGGTGGGAGCACGATTTCGGGCGGGTCATTCTATGAGAGTACGGGTTTTCCGGCCCAATATCGCGGCAATCTTTTCTTTGGGGATTACAGCTCGGGGCAGTTGATGCGGGCGGTATTCGACGCGCAGAATCGCCTGCAAAATCTCACCGTTTTCAGCACGGGCGCGTTTTCGCCGGTGGACACGGCGGTGGGGCCGGATGGGGCGCTTTACGTGGCGGACATCGGAGCGGGGAGCATCCGGCGGATCGCATGGACGCAGTCGCCGAGCGATTTGGTGGTGACGCCGACGGTGTTCGCGATGGCGGAGGGCGGACGTGCGAAATTCACGGTGCGTCTCGGCGCAGCGCCTTCGGGCGAGGTGCCGGTGAATGTTCACCGGATCAGCGCGGATGCGGACGAAACGATCGAGAGCGGCGAGGTGCTGACTTTCACACCGGCGAATTGGGATACGCCGCAGGCGGTGACCGTGGCCGCGGCGGACGATGCGGACAGCGACGACGACCACGCGACCTTCGAAGTGAGCGCTCCGGGGATGGCGACCGAAATCGTGGACGTGACGGTGAGCGACAACAGTGGCAGCGCGCCGGTGCTCTCGACTTCCAACCTGACGATCGGCGAGGGGCAGGCCGGGACATTCATGGTGAGCCTGCCCGAGGCGCCCGCGAAAAGCGTGACGGTGACGGTGCGCCGCACGGCTGGCACGGCTGCCGCGCGCGTGACCCGAGGCGCGGCGCTCATCTTCACACCGTCGGATTTCGCCGTGCCGCAGAAGGTGAAGATTTTCGCCGACGAGGACGCGAACGTCACGAATGGCGGCGCGACGTTCACGGTGGCGGCGCGCGGTTATACGTCGAGAATGGTGCAGGTCCGTGTGCTGGATAACGATCCAAGCGCGCCCAGATTCAAAACGAGCCCGCCGACGCACGCGGTGGTGGGGTTGGAGTATCGTTACACCGCGACGGCGATCGGATTGCCGACGCCGCTCTACAGCCTCGTGAATCCCCCTGCCGGGATGAGCATCCACGCGGGCACCGGCCTGATCCGCTGGACGGCGACACAGACCGGCGATTTTGTGGTGGTGGTGAAAGCGAACAACGGCGTGAGCCCGAATGCGAAGCAGACGTTCACGCTGACGGTGGGTGCGGATCAGCCTCCGCGGGTTTATCTCACGGCGCCGACGGAAGGCGCGACGTTGAGCGGCTCGCAGGCGGAGTTTTTCGGCAGCGGCAGCGACGATTACGGATGCGCGAAGGGGGAGTTTTACGTCGATGACGTGCTGAAATTCACCGACACGAACCGGGAGAACCATTTCCACATCAACGGGGGGCATCAGCTTTTCGATACGACCTTGTTGAGCAACGGCGCGCACACGTTGAAGATGGTCGTTTACGACGACAAGAACCAGTCCGTCGCGGCGACCGTCCATGTGACGGTCGCGAACTGAATGACGTTTCGTTGGCATCATTGACACGTAAACGTGCCCGCATATATGTCCCCACCGTCGCTTGCCCCCTTTTGCAACAAAAGCGATCATTGAAGTATCTGAGCATCCCCTTATGAGCCTCCATCACGTCCTCCGTTCCACAGTCGCCGCCTTGCTTGCGGTTCCGACCGTCTCCTTCGCCGCCCTGCCGCCCGGTGTCGAAGCCACTCCGCTCCAGCCGCCTTCGAGGGGTGAAAGCGCGAAGCTTTTCACTGAGCTGCTGCCCGATAAAACCGGACTCAACATGGTGAACAAGATGAACGTGGATCATCCGATGAGCTTCCTTTACCACAGCGGCATGACCACGGGTGGGGTGGCGATCGCGGATTTTGATGGCGATGGCAAGCCGGACATTTTCTTCGCGGGAACGACCGAGAAAAACCACCTTTACCGCCAGATCGGCGACTTGAAGTTTGAAGACATCACGGCGAGCGCGGGGCCGATCGATGGCGGTGAAAACTGGACGGCCGGCGCGGCGGCGGGGGACGTGAACGGCGACGGGCGCATCGACATTTACGTGTGCAATTACATGAAGCCGAACCAGCTCTTCCTCAACATGGGGAAGGGGCCGAACGGCGAGGCGGTCGTCTTCAAGGAGGTCGCGCAACCGGCGGGGCTGGATGCCGTCGATTGCAGCCACAGCGCTGCGTTTGCGGACTACGACGGGGATGGAAAGCTCGACATGTATCTGCTCACCAACCGCATCGAGGACCCGGACGGGACGCCGAAGGAAATGCCCGTGGACAAACACCCGGATGGCACCGTGACGCTGAAGCCGGGCGCGGAGAAATATTACGAACTCTGGCGTTATGATTACGATAACTGGGGCACCGAGGCGAAGGGCACTCCCGATCGCCTTTACCACAATGAAGGCAATGGACCGGACGGATTGCCGCGCTTTAAGGACGTGACGGTTCAAGCGGGCATCAAGGGGACCGGCGATGGCCTCTCGGTGACGTGGTGGGACTACAACGGCGACGGCAAACAGGACATCTATGTCGGCAACGATTTCATCAGCACGGACAAGCTGTATCGCAACAACGGCGATGGCACGTTCACCGATGTGATCACCGAAGCGATGCCGCACACGCCGTGGTTTTCCATGGGCGCGGATGTGGGGGACGTGAATAACGACCTCCTGCCGGACTTGCTCGTCGCGGACATGTCGGCCACGTCGCACTACAAATCGAAGACGACGATGGGCATCATGGGCGGCATCGATCTGAAGCGCGCGTATTTCGGCCAGCCGCCGCAGTACATGCAGAACTCGTTTTTCATCAACACGGGCACGGGCCGTTTCCAGGAAGCGGCGCGGATGTTTGGAGTCGCGAGCACGGACTGGACATGGTCGGTGAAGTTCGCGGATTTCGACAACGACGGCTGGCAGGATCTCTATTTCACGAACGGGATCTCGCGGCACATGAACGATTCGGACATCAAGATCACCCAGGACATGCTTACGGGGAAACACATGTTCGAGTACTTCAAGACCGGCGAGATGCGAAAAGAACAGCACCGCGGATTGCGCAACACGGCGCACGGTAAATTTGAGGATATGAGTGCGGCATGGGGCCTCGACCATGTCGGCGTCGCATACGGCGCGGCGTACGCGGACCTCGATCGCGACGGCGATCTTGACCTCGTGGTGGTGAATCTCGAGGAGCCGAATTTCGTCTATCGCAATGATTCGCAGGACGGACATCGCGTGCTCATCAAACTCATCGGCACGAAGTCCAACACGCAGGCGCTCGGCGCGACCGTCACGATTCGGGCAAAGTCCGGGCCGCAGATGCGGCAACTCGAACCGCAGACCGGTTACCATTCGTGCAATGAGGCGCTCGTCCACTTTGGCCTCGGCAAGGATGACACGATCGATGAAATCACGGTGCGCTGGCCCGGCGCCGGCGAGCAGAAGATCACCGGATTGAAAGCGGACCAGTTTTACACGATCACGCAGCCGGCCAACGGCGGTGAGCCGGTGCAGCCCGCGCCCGCGGTCGACGCGCTGTTCACGAAGACTGACGCGCTTTCCGGCTCGAAGAGCAAAGACGCCGGGTGGGAAGGGGATTTCAAAAAGCAGATCCTGCTTCCGTTCGCGCTTTCGCAACTCGGGCCGCCGCTCGCGTGGGGCGATGTGAATGGCGACGGTTTTGACGATTATTATTACGGTGGCAGCGCCGGCGAGATCGGCGAAATCCGGATCAATGACGGCAAGGGTAAATTCACCGCGAAGTGGGAGGAGGCCTTCCGTACCGACAAGGACTGCGAGGACCAGGGTGCGGTGTTCTTTGATGCGGATGGCGACGGCGATCTCGACCTTTTCGTCGCGAGCGGGTCGAATGAATTCGATCCCGGCTCGAAACCGATGCGCGACCGGCTCTATCTGAACGACGGCAAGGGAACATTCACCGCCGCCCCTGCCGGTGCGGTGCCGGAGGCGCTCGAGTTTTCGAGTGCAGTCGCAGTGGTCGATTACGATCATGACGGCAAGCCCGACATCTTCGTCGGCGCGAGAACGATCCCCGGCGATTGGCCGCACAGCGGCAAGAGCCGACTGCTGCACAATGAATCCAAAGGCGCCGCCGTGAAGTTTGCGGACGTGACCGACAGCGTGAAAGGTCTTCGCAATGTCGGCCTCGTGACAGGCGCGATGTGGTCCGATGCGGATGGCGACGGATGGGCTGATCTGCTCGTGACGACCGAATGGGGCCCGGTGAAACTTTTCCACAACAACAAAGGCCAGATGGAAGACAAGACCTCCGAAGCAGGACTGGCCGGCATCACCGGCTGGTGGCGGGGCGGGATCGTGGCTGCCGATATCGATCACGATGGCGACCTCGATTACATCGTGGCGAACATGGGCGTGAACACCAAATACAAGCAGCCTGCGCCGGATCATCCGCAGCTCACTTATTACAGCGATTTCGACGGCACTGGCCGGGCGCAAATCGTCGAGGTGAAACGCGAGAAGGATTGCCTGTTGCCCGAGCGCGGGCGCAGTTGCTCGTCCACGGCGATGCCTTACATCAAGGAGAAATTCCCCACGTTCCACCTCTTCGCGTCGGCAAAACTCGAGGACGTCTATGACCCGGCGAAGCTGCAGGCGGCGGAAAAATTCGAAGCCAACGAACTGCAGAACGGCGTGTTCATCAACGAAAAGGGGAACTTTACTTTCCAGCCATTCGACCGGCTCGTGCAGATCGCGCCGGGAAATGGCGTTGTCGCGTGCGACTTCGATGGAGACGGAAACGTCGACATCTTCATCGCCCAAAATTTCTACGGGCCACAGATCGAGGTGCAGCGTTTTGATGGCGGCCTGGGGCAATTGCTCCTCGGTGATGGGAAGGGTGGATTTAAAACGGTATCCGTTCGGGATGCCGGCATCAGCGTCCCTGGCGATGCGAAATCTGCGTCTGTGGCCGACATCGACGGCGACGGCAAGCCGGACCTGGCGGTGACGGTCAACAATGCGGTCACGAGCGCATTCCTCAACCAGAGCAAGGCACATTGGCTGCGAGTCAACGTGCCGCAATCGGCTGCGGCCGGCGCCCGCGTGACTTTGCAACGTGGCACAACGCCCTCGCAGGTCGTCGAACTCCACGCCGGGGCCGGGTATCTCGCGCAGGACGCGAGCGCCGCGTGGTTCGGACTCGGCGAAGACGCGTCGTCCGGGAAGGTGCATGTCGTGTGGGCGGACGGTTCATCGTCCGATGCGGCATTCGATGGCAAGGCAGGCGCGATTCAAGTTTCCCCCGCGAAGAAGACCGCTGCGCGGAAATGAGCATCCGCGCTGCTGTCGCTGCGGTCGCGATCACGCTGACGTTACCCCTCCGGGCTGCTGAAAAACCGGCAGCCACCCCGGCTCCTACCGTTTCAAAAGCACCACTGGAACAAGCACGGGAGGCCGTCGGCAAAGGGGACTTCGCCGCGGCGGCGAAAATCCTTCGCGCCGAAGCGGATCGCGGCAACGCCGACGCCGCCAGTGCGCTTGGCGAGTTTTACCTCTCGGGGAGTGGAGTGAAAGCGTCGCTGACCGATGCGGTGACATGGTTCAAGAAAGCCGCAGACGCCACGAATTCGGCCGGGATGTTCAATCTCGGCAGGATCCTGATGGTCGGAGGTGAAGGAGTCGCCAAAGATGAAGATAAGGCCCGGTTTCTCATCCGGTCGGCGGCTGAGGCGGGTTACGCGCCGGCGCAGTTCGCGGAGGGGCAGGCGGCGGAGCAAGTCGAGGAAAAGGTCCGTGATTATGCGGAGGCGCTTGCGTGGTATGAAAAGGCGGCGGCGCAGGAGCACGCGCCCGCGCTGCTGGCGATCGGCAGGTTTTACGATGTGGGACTGTCGGTCCAACGCGACCCGGCGAAAGGCACCGAAAATTTTATGAAAGCTGCGCGGAGCGGATCACCGGTCGCGATGAATGAAATGGGCGTGCGCTACCAAAAAGGCGCAGGTGTGCGTCCGGATAACGTCGCCGCGATCGGCTGGTTTACCGTTGCCGCGCAGTACGGCCTTCCCGCTGCGCTCGTCAATCTCGGCAATTGCTACGAAGTTGGGAACGGCGTGCGCATCGATTTCGATCAAGCCGGACGCAACTATGCGGCGGCCGCGAAGCAACATTTCGCGCCGGCGGAATTCCTGCTGGCGCAAATGTTTGAGCAGGGGAAAGGCACAAAGCCGAACCTCGCAAACGCTTACGTACTCTACACTCGCGCCGCTTCGCAAAAAAACGAGGAGGCGGCAAAACGCGCGGCTTCGATCAAGGAAAAGCTGTCGAAGGAGCAACTGGAAGAGGCGAACAAGTTGCTTGGTAGCGGAGCGATTCCGTAAAATCGCGGACGACGAGAAAGCCCGTAGATGCAAGGGCGCCGATCTGGTCGCGTTGCCTCCATTGGGTGCGAAACCTGCGTATTTTCATTCAGAAAAAATAATCCGCATTCCGTAAAATAATATTTGCAACTCCCCCGAAAGCCCAACAACATTACCCGTTAGTTTACCCGTAGTCCAAAGCTCACCCCCCGCCCCACCCCTATGAAACGCAATATCTTCCTCCCTATCCTGATTGTGTCGTTGAGTCAGATCGCACGGGCCATCGACTATACGTCGATCGCTACCGGCGCTTGGGATGATCCGAATTCCTGGGACCTTACAGCCGCGCCGGACGTCTACTCCGGAGACAAGGCGACCATCGTTGGGCCTCACGTGATTAACTACAACGGACTCGGAAACGGATTCGCTGGTGGCAATCTCGTCGTTGGCAACGGAGGCGAGATCGTAATCGACGGCGGATCGCTGACGCAAACTTGGGCTCCAGGGGTCCCACCGGCTTTTGGAACGGCGATCGCCATCGGCGCGGTCGCGGGTCCTGTGTCCGGCGACGGCACGATGACGATTAGCAACGGGGGATTGTTCAACTCGGGAACGGCCAATGTCGTCGGAGTCGGTGTTTCGCTTGGTGGCCCGGTCGGAAACGGTCTGGTCAACATTCAAGACGGCACATTCCGTCTTGGAGCTGCAAGCTCGGCAGTCGGAGGCCAGGGCCTCGGAGTCGGTATCGATACCGGAGCGACCGGCGTGGTGAATGTCGGCGACGGCGCCGGGGTTGCCGGGAGTGCGGTTCTCGACCTTTCGACCAACAATGCCATCCTCACCATCGGTGGAAAACTACAGATGGCCACGGGTGGAAATGGCACTGTCACCGTCAACGGCGACGGCTCGCTCACAGCGGGCGCGGGCACCATCAGTATCGCTCGTGATGCTAGTTCAACCGGCCTTTTGGAAGTCAAATCCGGCGGCACTCTGACCATCGGTTCGGGCGCGATCATCGCGGGCGGATCAGGGAACGTGTCGGCGACCTTCAAAACCGCGGGCACCGTGACGAGTGGTGGGGAAATCCGCATCGGCGGCACCGGCGGCACTGGAGCGCTCATCATGACGGGCGGAGCAGTGACGACGACTGGCGAATTCAACGTCGGCCGCGGAGCCGGAGCCACGGGCACGGCGACTCTCAGTGCGGGGGCGTTTACTTCTGGTCAGTTGGAAGTGGGTCGCGAGGGTGGCAATGGAACGCTGACCAACTCAGGCGCCACCACGGTCGTCAATGGCCAAATCTTCGTCGGCAATGATGCGGGATCGACTGGAACGCTGACAATCAGCAGCGGAAGCGTCGCGAATAACAATAACACGCGCGTCGGCGGCAATGGCGCAACCGGAGATGTCTACATCAGCGGCGGTGCCCTGAATTCCGGAGATTATATCGCGGTCGGCGCCGATGGCGGCGTCGGGCATGTTCATCAGACCGGCGGCACGGTCACTTTCAACAGTTGGGTATCCATGGGCTTGGGCGGCGGCGGCTCAGGTTCATCCTGGGACATCAGCGGCGGCGCGATCACCAGCGGCGCTGGCCTTGAGGTCGGTTCCGATCGTGGTGCAACGATGACGATCAGTGGCAGTGCAAATATCAACGTCGGGAGTTACAATATCGGCGTCCGGACGGGTGGTAATGGCATCGTGACGATGACTGGCGGCACCTTGAATGCGGGCGGAGTGATCAACGTCGGCGGAGCTCAGAGCGCTGGCACGGGGACCATGACGGTCAGCGGTGGAATCATCACCTCCGGTGGGGATTTCCGCGTGGGACAGGGTTCGGGGGCGAACGGCACGCTGAACGTCACCGCAGGGGCTACCCTGACGGCGAATGGGGAATTTCAAATCGGAAATAATCTCGGGACCGGTGTCATGAATATGACCGGCGGATCGGTGACAGCGAATTCATGGGCTGCCATTGGCCGCGACGGCGGCACGGGCACGCTGAATCTCAGCGGCGGAACGATCACGAAAGGCCCGAACAACGGGAGCTTCGACGTCGGTGTCTTTGGAAACGGCGCAACGCTCGGCACCGGCCACTTCAATCAAACCGGGGGCAGCTTCGTCAATACCGTGTCCGACACGAACATCGGTCGAGACTCGAGCGGCGTGGGTACTTGGGACATGTCGGCGGGAACGGCAACCCTGACCGGTCGCAATCTGATCATCGGCAATCAAGGAACGGGAACGGCAACCTTCACAGGTGGCAGCATTTCCGGCATCAATCAGCTGAACGTCGGCGGAAATGCGGGTTCCCATGGCTCGCTTTCGGTTAATTACCCGAACGCAACGGATACTCTCCCGTTCAATGAACTTTATGTGGCCTACGGCCCCGGCTCGACCGGTGTGATCAATGTCACCAAAGGCAAACTCGACCTAGGCGGCTGGAGCGAAATCGGCCGCAATGGCGCCAATGGAACGGTCAATATCACGGGCGCGAACGCCTCGTTCGACGGCTCGGGAAGCGATATGCAGATCGGTTACGGCGGCGGCGCGATCGGCGCGGTTAATGTCACGAATGGCGGCACCTTCTCGCACAATTGGTGGATCAATCTCGGTCGCTCGGGCGACGGCGCGGGCACGTTCAAGGTTGACGGCGCAGGATCGAATGCGACGCAAAACGATGGTCGCCTCAACGTCGGTGGCGATCCGAACGACGGAAACGGCAAAGGCTCGGGTGTGTTCGAGGTCTCGAACGGCGGCACCTTCGTCAAACACGGTGGCCACGAGGTCAATCTTGGCACCAACACGACTTCCGTCGGCACGCTCAACGTGATCTCCGGCGGCCAATTCACCTCCGATGGAGGCGACTCCCGGATCGGTCGCAACGGCGGTTCCGGCACCATTAACGTTTCGGGAGCCGGCAGTTTAGCGAGATTCGCTGCTGGAGGAGGAGAGAACTTCCTGATCATCGGTAACAGCGGAGGCACGGGCGTCGTAAATGTGAGCAACGGCGGCGCGATCAACATCGCGAACGGCTGGTTTGGCTTGGGCGACAATTCCGGCAGCACCGGCACGGCAACCGTGAGTGGAGCTGGCTCATCGATCACCAGCAAAGGCCTGATCGTCGGTTGGAATGGCTTGTCGAATGGCGTCCTGAATATCTTTAACAACGGCGTCGTAAACCAAACCGGCCGCGAACTCAGTGTCGGTCGTGACAATGGCGGTGCCAACAGCCCGACGGGCACGATCAACATCGCGACAGGCGGAGTGCTGAATTCCAGCAACGATGTCCGAATCGGCCACAATGCGAAGGGCATCCTGAACATCAACGGCGGCACCCTGAACTCCAACGCAGGATGGTCCATCATCGGTGACGGCGGCACTTCCAACGGCACGGTCAATCTCACCAACGGAACGTTCAACAACCCGAACGACACCTTGTTCATCGGTAATAACCCCGGCGCAGTGGGCACGTTCAATCAGAATGGTGCAGGCAGCTACACGAACGTCGGCGGCGAACTGAACCTCGCCCGTGATCGCAGCTTCGGCACCCTCAACGTCAACGGCGGCACGTTTAACGTGAACGGCTGGACGACGATCGGTCGCGATAACAACGGCAATGCAGGCGGCATGGGCACCATCAACGTGACCAATGGCGGTATCTTCCAGCATCTCCAGACGGGCGGCGGCGATTTGCTCCTCGGCTGGAAGGGCGGCAGCACCGGCGCGGTGAACATCAACACCGGCGGCAAGGTGAATTACAACTGGTGGATTCGGACTGCCGTGGAAACCGGCGCGAAGGGCGACATCGCCATCGATGGGGCAGGTTCGCAGTTGAACACGATCGACGGTCGTGTGTTCATCGGTGAAAGCGGCGTTGGCAGCCTGTCGATCACGAACGGCGGCAAGTTTAACAAAACCGGCGGCGACGAGTTCACTGTCGGCGGCAACAACGACTCTAACAGCGCCGGTAACGGCACCTTGCTGGTTGACGGTGCAGGGTCGTTGCTCTCGAACAACGAGCACATCCGCATCGGACGCGGCAACAACGGCGCTACCCGCTCTGTCGGCGTCGCGACCGTCTCCAATGGCGGCACGATCAGTGCCGGAAACTGGTTTGGCGTCGGTCACGACGGCGGCCAGGGCACGCTCAACATGTCTGGCGCGACCAGCTCCATCACATCGAGCAACGAGTTTTACGTCGGCATCGACGACAATGGCCATGCCACGACGACGTTGGGAACGGCCAACATCACCGGCGGCAGCATCACCACGACTAATGGCGGAGGCGGCGGTGTCTTCATCGGCCGCAACGGCGGTGTCGGTGTGGTCTCCATCACCGGTTCGACGACGGCTTCCATTTCCAGCGCGAATACCATCGCCATCGGCGTCGGTGGCATTGGTTCCGGAGGTTCGGCCAGCACGGGCACGCTCAATATCTCCAACCCAAATGCGACGGTCAGCGCGGTCAACGACATCTACGTCGGCCAAAGCACCGGCACGGGCACGATCAATCAGCTCGCGGGCGTCGTCAGCGGAAACATCGTCCGCGTCGCACAGGACGCAGGCTCCTCGGGCACCATCAACGCCAACGGCGGAACGATCTTTGCGAACGCAATCAACATCGCGAGCGGCGGTGGCAATGTGAACTTCGGCGGCGGCGGCTTCCGCGCCAAATCCGACGGTTACAATCCGTTCGTCAACTTCACGACCGCCAACAGCGAACTTAACGCGGGCGGCGTGACCATCGACACCAATGGAAAGGCCGTCTCTTGGTCGAACACCTTCGACGGCGTCGGCGCGATCACGAAGACCGGTAACGGCAACCTCCTCATCCCGACTCAGGCTGCGAGCCACGCGGGTGGTTATGTCGTCAATCAGGGTTCACTCACGATCAACGAGACCTCCACGCTCGGCACGGGTGACGTCGTCATCAACGGCGGCCGCGTCGTCCTCGCCCCGATGGGCGCGATCGAAGGCCGCATCGCGAACAACTCCTTCGACACCACCACGCCGAATCCCGGTGGCGCCACGCGCATCAGCCAGGATCGGGCGAACAGCACCGACGCCGGCGCGTTCATCGACAACTCGACTTGGGTTTACACCGGCAAATTTAACGTCCCCGGCGTCAACAGCGTCAACTGGACCTTCGCCGAGCAATTTGACGACGGCGTTTACCTGACCGTCGATGGCAATGCGGGCATCATCAACGACAACACCTGGAACAATCCGACCAAGGCGACCGTGACACTCACCCCGGGCGTCCACACCTTCGAAGTCCGGCTCGGCCAGGGCGGCGGCGGTGTCGGACCCAACAACGGATGGGCCGTCGGCTTCGGATACGATCCGCAAGGCCGCGATTCGCTCGATCCTTCCTTCTATCAGCCTTTCAGCGATACGAGTGGAACCTTTATCTTCCACGACTTCGCCGGCACCACGACGCTCGCGAACAAGCTCGTGCTCGGCGCCGTTTCCTCCGAAGTGAATGTGCCGATCTCCGGCTTGACCTCGCAGGTCAATGGCCAGATCACCGGTGTGGGTGGGCTCACCAAAACCGGCAACGGCCTGCTCCTGCTCAACAACGCTACGAACAACTATGGCAACAAGACCACCATCTCCGGCGGCACCTTGAAGCTCGCGGCGTCCGGTGTCGTGCCGGATACCTCCCGCGTCGATGTCGCTGCCAGTGGCGCTACGTTCGACCTGAACTCGAATGCAGAAACGGTCGGCTCCCTCGCCAGCGTGACGGGCAGCACCGTCCTCCTCAGCGCAGCGCTCACTGTCGGCGGGGATAACACCTCCTCGACCGTTGCGGGTGCCATCACCGGCATCGGCTCGCTCACGAAGCTCGGCAACGGCACGATGACCATCAGCGGGGTGCAGAATTATCCCGTCCTGAATGCGAACGCCGGCACCACCACGCTGTTGAGCTCGCTGGCCAACGCCACGCTCAACAACAACGGCGGCACGCTGAACGTCAACGCCAACGCCAACAACTCGACCGTGAACGTCAATGCGATCACGAACTTCGGCGCCGCGCAGGCCCTTGCGGCGCTTAATGTCGGCACCGCCGGACTCGCGAAGATCAGCCTCCACACTGGCGGCCCGGGCAACATCATTCCGATCGACACTCCGCTGCTCTCCATCAGCGGCGGTGGAAAACTCGACCTCACGAACAACGTGCTCGTCGTCCGTGGCGGCACCTTCGCCACGATCCGCAATCAAGTCGTCAGCGGCTTTAACGGCGGCTCTTGGGACGGCGCGGGCATCAACAGCAGCACCGCGGCCAACGATCCGCTCGGCCTCCTCGCCGTGGGTGTCGTGAACAATGTGGACCTCGGCTATGGTTCCTTTGGAAATGTCAACGGCCTCACGGGTCCAGAAATCCTCGTGAAGACGACCTACTACGGCGATAGCGATCTGAGCGGCACCGTCACATCGGACGACTTCAGCTTGTTCCTCGACGGATTCACTGGAGCTGCGCCTGCGTCGTGGCTGAACGGCGATTACGACTACAACGGTGTGGTCACCAGCGATGACTTCAGCTTGTTCCTTGCCTCCTTCACTTCGGGTGGAGCACCGCAGGCGCCAAACGCGCCAGCCGCCAGCGGCGGTTCCTCCGGCAATGGCCCCGCCCCGATCCCAGAGCCCGGTTCGATCGGATTATTGGTCGCTGGAGCGTTCGGAATCCTCGCCCGTCGCCGTCGCGATAAAAAAAGTGCATGATAATGAAAAAATTGATTGCCAAAAAAGAATCCTCCCCCAATATGCACATTAACCCCCATTCAAACGATCTCCAGTTCCACCCCTTAACGTCCCGCAGTAACCTCCGCACAAACATGTATAAATCCCTCCGTAACCGCTCTCTGGCCGCCGCTGGCCTCGCGATCACAGCATGCTTCGTCCCGGCTTCCAGCCAGGCGATGCAGTTGACCTACGAGATTCGCGTCAATCCAGTCGGCACCTCTGCGGGTGTGACGATCGCGCCCGATTTTAAGTCGGCCGTGGCGAATGCCCCTGGTGATGTGATCGCCCTCTCGCTCTTCGCGATCTTGAACAACGCCAACGGCAACAACGCCGACGACGGTTTGACCCAGACCAACGGTTCGTTCACCAGCAACAATGGTGGCCTACAAGGGAATCTCCGTGGTGATACCAACTTCGTGGCGGGTGGCAATACACAGCAAAACAACGTCGCCGGCTTCCAAGCGGGTGTTTCTCAAAGCGGATTTTCTTTCAACAACATCGACGGGGACGGCGACTTGGACGTTGGTTCGCTTGTCCAGACCGGTTCGTTTAATCCGGCTCCTTGGTTCATCGCGGTCGGCGGTACAGGTGCGGGCGGCACGACCTTCGGAACGGGCGCGACCACCTCGGCCACGACGCTCCTGATCGGTGCGACGACCTTCACCCTCGGTGCCAGCGCGCTCGCGAACCAATCGACGCTCGTCAACTACGTGCCACGTATCAAAACGGACGGAACGATTGGACAGAGGAATCTCCATAAGTTTGTTCTTGATGGTGCCATCGTCTCCCTGGCGGGCAATGACGCCAACCTCGCTGTCGGGACGCCGGTCACTCTCAGCCTGATCCCCGAGCCTTCGGCCTTCGGCATGGTGCTCCTCGGTGCGATGGGCTTGGTAGGCTTCCGCCGCTACGGTGGCAAGCGCCGCTAAGCGCGGGACTTCCGACTCAATCACTTAGTTTTAAGCGGCCTTGGGATTCACTTCCCAAGGCCGCTTTGCTTTTCCCAGAAGGCCGTTCGGAATACGACCCAATGATGCGGTGCCGTAGGAGGCAGATGGGAGGCGACTGGAGTCGTGAGCCGATCGGCTGAGGTGGTGGGCGCGGGGAATTCGGACGGAATGGGCGAAACGGGAGGGCGGGCACGGCGGAGCCGTAGTGAGGAGAGCACGATGCCTGTGAAATCCCCGAAACGGACGCTGCCGGAATCCGAAGCGTGGCACAGATGAAGGAAGTGCGGATGGCGATTTCAGCGGATCGCCGGAATGTGTGAACGAGACGGAATTCGACGCACCTACAGTTCTGAGTCTGCGGAAAAGGCGCTTTCAGAACAAGCCGCCCGTTGAAGAGGGGAAAAGGCGGGAACGCGTAGGGGAAAAGGGCGCTCGCTCGGCAGGAAATGGCGCTCTCCTCGCCAAACGGGTCGATGCGGCGGGAAAAAAGGGAACCAAGGCGGGGGAACAGGGCACTGGAACTGCCGCGGCGATCGATGCTAGCAACACTTCCAGGTATTCCACCACCGCGCTGCCCTACATCCTAGGGGAAGGGGCCGCTCTGAGCGAGGAAGCGCCCATTCCCACCGAACTGGCGCCCATTTTCACAAGAGACCATGTGTGTGCAGCCCATTTCAGGGCATCGTCGGTTCATCGTCAATCCCCCAGGGCGTCGCCATCCATCATGAGCATCAGGAATCCGGAACAGCATCGTTTGTTCGCACTGATTCCCTTCCTGGGGGGCTTCATTCGATCCGCTCGGTGACTGGAGCGTGCAGATCGCCGATTCGATCGCAGCGACTGCGCTGTGGCTTTTGGTTCCGTAGGAGGATGGAAATCTTCAAGATGGCCCTTTCGAACGCTGTCACTGGCCTGCGGTGGCTATGAGCGTGCGATTTTACCGAGGGAAATACCGGGCCGAAGGGTCCGGGCGCGGCCTAACGATGGAGAGGCCGCGGGGAAACGGCTACTTTTTGACGATGCGTTCGAGTTCGGCGATGAATTTGGCGGGGGAGCCGTTTTCGTAGCCGAGCTGACCTAGCTTTTTGCCGTCGGGGCCGAAGACGACGATGGTAGGGAAGCGGAGTTCGTCGCCCGTGACGTGTTTGCGGGCGAGGGCTATTTTATCCTCGGGAAAATCGATGGGATCGGGGAAGTTCACGCGGGCGAGGACGAAGCGGTCTTTGACGTAGTTTTTGAATTCGTCAGTGGAGAGGACGAATTTGCCGAAGGCGACGCAGGGGGGACACCAGGTGCCGCCGGTGAAGTCGAGAAGGAGCAAGCGTTTTTGTGTTTTCGCGAGCTTCATGGCTGCGGTGTAGTCGTCGGTCCAGCCTTCGGCGGCGCGGGCGACGGAGAGGGTGAGGCAGAGGCCGAGGAGAAGCTGGAGCGATTTCATGGTGATGGGACGCGCGGGACGATGGCGTATTCGGGCGAACTTTTCCTGAGAAAAATCGCGCGCGAATCGAGGAGGTCAGCCTTGGGCGCGCTTGAGGAGGACGGCGCCGACGACGGCGACGATGCCGCCGAGGACGGCGCGGCGGGTGGGTCGGGTGCGGTCGATGGCCCAGGCGAGGAGGATGGTGACGACGGGGGAGGTGGCGACGATGGGGAGGACGACGCCGCTTTTGGCGGTGCCGAGCGCCCACTGGAAACAGCCGACGCCGAGGGTGGGACCGACGAGTGCGTTGGCGAACGTCCAAGGGGCGGCCGCCCGCCATTGCGGAGCGACGGGATTTTCACCCCTGCGCCGGAGGAGAGGGAAGGCGATGAGGGTGAAGAGGAGACCGCCGAGGATGCGCTGGTAGGCGGCGCTGAGGCCGTCGATGCTGAAGTTGGCGTGCTCGGCGACCTGGTAGGCTTTGCGGCTGATGACGGCGCCCATGCTTTGCCCGAAGGCGGAGCCGATGCCGGCGAGCACGCCGAGCCAGAAGACGCGGCGGGGGACGAGGGAGCCGCGATCGGGCGCGAGAGCGATGGCGACGCCGGCGAGGATGATGAGGGCGCAGCCTAGCTCGGCGGCGGTGAGGGTGGTGCCCATCCAGGCCCATTCGACGATGGCGGCGAGGGGGGCGGCGAGGCACTGGGTGATGAGGATGGCGAGGCGCGGGCCGATGCGGGGGAGAGCGGCGAAGAGGGCCATGTCGCCGAGGCCAAAGCCGACGCAGCCGCCGAAGAAAAGCCAGTGCAGGGCGGGCCCGGTGAGGCCGATCCCGCGGGTGTGAGCCCAGAGGCCGAGGAGGGCGGTGGCGAGGAGGATGCGGGCGAGATTCGCATGGGCGCTGCCGAGCAGCTTCGCGGAGCGGGTGGCGAAGATGACGGAGAGGGAGAAAAAGATCGTCGTGAGGAACGAGGCGAACATGCGGCGAAGCAGCGAAGTAAGGAGCAGGCGGCGCGGGGTGTCGAGCGTGTGCGGGTGCCAGGCAATTCGTCCGGCAGAACCGAAACGGGGCCTCGCAATTCCGGCCAAAGCCGGGGCGATCATCCGCCGATCAGCGGTGAATCCAACGCAAAGTCAGCACGACAGGAATGAGAACGCTGGACAGGCTGATGACCGCCGCCGTCCAAGCGTAGGTTTCGAGGAGGTTTGACGGAAAGAAAAACCCGGCGATACCCGTGGCGATCACGAGCAGGGAGCCCCAGGAAAGCAGGCGCCCGCCGTAGGCGTTGATGTCGTACCATCGCTGGTCCGACTCGAACGAGGCCCGGACTCGAATGCCCCAGAAACGATTCATGGGGACTTTGCGTAACGTCAGTGGCAGCGAGACCGCTAGAACCGAAATGCCGCCGAAAAGAATGAAGAGAGCGATGATTTTCATGAACGCGAATCGGCCGCCGGGAAACCTCGGCGGTCCGCGTTAGGGGGCGTGGAAGCGGACGGCGCGCGTTTTGTCGAGGCGCAGCACGTCGCCGGTTTGGGGAGCGGGGGCCGCTTTCGGGTCGGTGATCTTTTCACCGCGAAGCTGCACGCTGCCCTGCTCGACGAGGCGGCGGGCGTCGCCGCGGGATTTGACCATCTGAAAACCCTGCGCGAAGGCGGAGACGACGATCGAGACGATGTCGGCAGCGGCGGCGTCGAGGGTGACGAGCGGGAGCTCCGCGCTGTCGAGGTCGCGCTTGCTGAAACGGGTATTGAAGTCGTCGAGCGCGCCCTGTGCGGCGGCGGTGGAGTGGTATCGCTCGACGATGCGGAAGGCCAGTTGCTTCTTGGCGTCCATTGGATGCCCGGCGGGGGTATCCTCGCAGAGCAGGAGCGAATAATAGCGGACCATGAGCGTGTCGCTGATGCTCATGAGTTTGCCAAACATCTCCGAGGGCGGCTCGCTGACGCCGACGTAGTTGCCGAGGCTTTTGGACATCTTGTTCACGCCATCGAGGCCCTCGAGCAGGGGGAGGAGGAAGACGACCTGCTGCGGCTGCCCGTCCTCGGCCTGGAGATCGCGACCGACGAGGATATTAAAAAGCTGATCGGTGCCGCCGAGTTCGACGTCGGCCTTTACCATGACGGAATCCCAGCCCTGCATGATCGGGTACTGGATTTCGTGAAGATGCACGGGTTCGCCGCGGTCGATGCGGCCGCGGAAATCCTCGCGCTGGAGCATCTGCTGGAGCGTGACGCGCGAGTTGAGTTTCATGACTTCCTCAAAGGACATGAGCTCGAACCATTCGCCGTTAAAGACGGTCTTGGTGCGCTTTGGGTCGAGGATCTTGAAGGCCTGCTGTTGAAAGCTGTGGGCGTTCGCCATGACCTGGTCGTGGGTCAGTTGCGGCCGGGCTTTCGAGCGGCCGGTGGGGTCGCCGATCATCGCGGTGAAATCGCCGATGATGAGGACGGCCTGATGCCCGAGGTCCTGGAACTGGCGGAGTTTCGAGAGGGCGACGGTGAAGCCGAGATGGATGTCGGGCGCGGTGGGATCGACGCCGAGCTTCACGTTGAGAGGGCGGCCGAGGCGCAACTTCGCGAGCAATTCCGCTTCGGAGATGATCTTGGTGGAACCGCGGGAAAGAAGTTCGAGTTGCTCTTCGGGACTGGGCATGACGTTGAAAAAGAAGGGGTTCTCGCGGGCGTCCCGGGTGGGCGGCCTCGCATGCAAGCCCCATCTAAGAACACTCCACGCCCAACTCTCAACCCCCAAACTGCCGGAACTACTTGTTCTTGTTCAGAATCTCTCGCACGTCGTCGATCGAGAGTTCCTTGAGGTCGCTGTATTTGTCCACCGACGAGCCCGAGTAGGTCACCGTCTCGCTGCCCGCTCGCCAGTTCGCCATTTCCTTGGCGTCGATGGCTTGCCGCATCTTGTCGTTCTCGCGACCGAGGAACTGCCGCTTGCCATCCGGCAGGCCGCGCGTGGCGAGCGTCTTGCCCGACTCGCGCGCATCCCGCACGGGTGCGGTTTTGTCCGCGGGCTTTTTCGAGAGGCCCGGTATTTCAAAGCGGCCGCTGGTGTTGGCGGAGTTGGTGGCGAATTTCGAATCGGCGAGCGTCGCTTTTTTGGTGCCGAAAAAATTCGTCCAAAAGCCCTTCGAAGTCGCCTTTTGGTCGTACTGAAAATCCTTCGAGATCCGCGCCTCGCCGGTGTTGAACGAACTCGCGCCGCCGAACGAACTCTGCCGGAGATCGAACACCTTCTTTTCATCGCGAGGGCCGTAGAGGCGCTCCTCGAGCTTTTTTTCCTGCTCCTGGGCGTGCGCCATCCGCCCGGCGAAGAGCAGCGCGAACAGGATGGGGAGGAGGAAACGCACGGGCCACGAATGCCACCGGTGGGAGCCAGTGTAAAGCCCCGGTTCAGCGCTCGATCCGCGCGAGAATCTTCCGCGCCTTTTCGAGTTCGGCGGCGTTTTGCGATGAGGTGAGAAAATCCTGCACCACCCTCGCGGCCCCCGAGACGTCGGCGCCCTTGGCGAGCATTTCGGCGAGCCGTTGCATCACGCTGAAAAGATCGGGTTTCAACTCGTGGCCGCGCCGAAGGTGCGCGAGTGCGGTTTCCTCCTGCAGCGCCGCGAGGTCCGCCTCCGCCCAAGCTCCGTAAAGCGCCGCGAGTTCCGCTGCCGGCTCCGTGTTTTCCTGCGGCGACTGGGCGACGATCCGCTCGAGCAGTGCGCCGACGATCTCGAAGGTCGTCCCGGTCTGCGCGAGCGCCCGCAACCGCGAACCCAGCCCGCTTTCCATCACGTCGGGATGTTCGTCGATGAGGGCCACGACGGCGGCCACATCCTTTCGTTTCTCGAAGTGTACGAGCAGGGCGCGGCGCGCTTCGGTGAGGGCCGGCGGACGCAATTCGAGCCCGGCGATCTCGCGATCGAATTCCCGGAGCCGGCCGCATGTTTCGAGGAACTGGATGAATTCTCCGAACTCGCGGTTGCGCGGATTGCGGAACGCGATGCGAATCGACTGCCGCGCGGCCGCTTCTTCTCCCTGCGCGAGCAGCAGCTGTGCGTAGGCCAGATGAACGCGGAAATTTCGGCCCGTCGGATCGCCCGCGACCAGATCCGCGAAGAGCGCGCGGGCGACGGGAGCGTCATTCAACTCGGCGAAAAGCTCCGCCACACGTCCCGCGATCTCGTCGTTCAAGAATGCGCGGTAGCGGAGTTCACCGGTCGCGAGCAGCGCCTCCGCGTCGCGCCCGATCTCGTGCAGCGCGCGGATCCAGTCGAGGGTGCGTTGGAAATTCAACGGCGTCTGGCGCGCGAGCCGGGCGTGCGCCTCGACGGCCATTTCGGGAAGTTCCGCCTTCGCGGAGTCCGCGAGGACTTTCAGCCAAAGCAGCTCGGTGATGTCGTCCCGGGCGAGCAGCTTTTGCCAGGTCGCCTGCGCCGCCGCCTGGCCGCCGACCTGGAGTTGCCATTCAAACAGCGCGACACCCGCGGCGGGTGTGCCAGCGCCATCGTCCCAATCCTCGGACAACTCGCGGACAAATTCGGTGTCCCACTTGAGGCGCGCCGACTCCCGGATCATGAGATCGTAATAACTGCCGACCATCTCGGGCAGATCGCCCGCCATCCTCCGCAGTCGCCTTACCTCGCGAGCCACGGCGCCGCGGTCGTCGTCGGTTTGCAGGAAGGTGACCACCTTCGATTGCAACGGCAGATTGGTCTGCGGATCGGGGCTGCGAACCATGGCCGCGAGCAGGACACTCCGGGCACCGCTGCGATCGCCCTTTTTTGCCAGATCGTCCGCCAGTTGCAACGCGACCGCGATGTGGCTCGGCGGGGAGATCCGTTCGAGCGCGGTGATCGCATCGTCGATCCGGTCCGCTTTTGAGTACAGTCGCACCAATTTGGCATCCACATCCGCGCCGCCCGATTTTTCGAGGGACTCGATCGCGCCGGGGATGTTCCCTTCCGCCTCTAGGATGCCCGCCAATGCGACGCGGGCTGGGACGTTCGACGATTCGAGCTGCACCAGTCGACGGTAACCGGCTTCCGCATCACCGAGGCGCCCCGCGCGTTCGTGGAGCTGCGCGAGGCGCAGGAGCATCCGTGCATCTGTGGGCGTGGAATCCACAGCGGCCCCGAGAAAACCGCGAGCCTGCGCGTAGGCGCCCCGGCGGTCCAGCACGTCGGCGAGCTGCATCGCGAGGTCGCGATTCGCGGCGTCGTTCGTGCGGAAGATTCCCTCGCGAACACAGCGCGTGAGGACTTCCTCGAGCGTATCGGAATCGTCGGCGGTGCGGCACGCGGCCAGCAGGTTTCGGAGCGTGTGCGGATTCGACGGCTCGCGCTCCCAGACGGTGCGGTGCACGAGGATCGCCTGTGAAAATGCGCCCGCGGATTCGAGTGCTTCGCCGACTTGCGCCAGGCCATCCGGTCCGCCGTGGCGCTCGAACGTTTCCATGATTTCCGCGGCGTCAAACGGGCTGGCCCGCAGCAGGCGCAGAGCGGTGAGGCGGGCGCGAAGGTCGTTCGTCCTCACGGCGAGCTGCTCGCCCTGAGTCTGCGTGGTGAGGCGGATCAGAGCATCGTCGTCGAGGGCCGATTCCCAAAGGAAGGAGGCCAGTTGATCGAGCTTCCAGCCTTGCAAGTGCGCGCCCGTGCTGAGGAGAAAGTCCCAATAACGCGAAGCGGAGTTCCCTGTTTCATCCGCATCGATATGAGCCATCACGCCGAGATCCAGGAGACGCTTCAGCTTCGTGTGCGCTTCGTCCTCCTGCCCGGAGAGGCCCGCCAGCAAAGCGCCCGAGAGCGCGGCGTGGAGCGGCTGGCGCTGGTCGTCGATGTCCTGCAAATACGATTCGGCGAAGCTCGCCCGATCCGCTGTCGGAAGCAGCAGATACAATTCGCGCACCGCCGAGTAGACCGACGCATCGTAGCTCTCGCCGGGCGTCTTGATCGAATCCCGCAGGACCTGCCGCGCCGCGTCGACTTCACCGAGGTAGAGGTGCCAATGGGCGAGTTCGAGGCCGTAGCCAGCGCGTTGCGTGGAAAGCGAATCGAATACGCGCCTGCCGAGTTGGGTCGCTTCCCGGAAGCAACCGTGCGCGCCGAAGAGCGTCGCCGCCTGCCAGAGGCGCAGATGGTAGTTCTTGGGAAAAAGATTTTCGATCAGCCCGGGCTGCACCTTTCCTGCGCGCGCCTGCAAATGCTGACCGAGCGCGATGAGCAGGTAATCCCGCTCGACCGGTGTGCGGATTTTATCCTGAAGCCAGGAGCTGAGCCGGACGAGTTCGCCGGTCTCGAGCGCCAGCCAGATGAACGCCTGCTTCGCCTGCGGATCGGCGGGTGCCGCCGAGCGCAGTGCATCGAGATGATCGAGCATCGGTCCGCTCGCGCCGGAAAAATAAAGCGCCCAGAGGGTTTCCGTCGGCGCGCCTTTCGTCGTCCGCCAGCGCGACACCCACGCCGCGAGCGCCGCGGGTTCGTTCTTCAACTGCACCATGCGTGCGAGGTCGCGGATCGCGCTCAGTCGCACGTCCCGATCGCTCCTGCCCGGAGCGGCGTCCTCTGCCCAGAAACTTCGCAAGGCGCGCATGACCTCTGTCGCGGGCCGCGCGCGGCGGCTGCGCACGGTGGCGAGGTAGGCAGTTTGGAGGCGCCCGGCGTCCTCGGGTTTGACGCCCGGGATGCGGAGCGCTTCGCCCGGTTGTTCGGGCGCGGAGCGCGCGAGGATTTGTTCGAGGCATTGATGGGCCTCGGCGGTCTGGCCGGCTTCGATGTCGAGTTGGGCGAGTTGGGCGAGCGCCCGGAGATTCGTCGGCTCGAGGGTGCGGATGCGGCGCAGCAACTCGGTGGCGCGCGCGGCGTTGCCCCAGGCGATCTCGAATTCCACCGCACGTTCCAATGCCGCCGAGTCGCGCGGAAACCGAGCGGCGATCTTTGCCCACGTCTGGCTGGCCGGCTCGATGTCACCGTTCTTTTCCTGCAATTGCGCGAGCTTCAAGAAGCCGTCCGGCCCGGTCTGAGGCACGATCCGCAGGAGTTGCGCCTGGAGCCGAACGGCGGCGTCGGGCTTTCGCAATTCCTCCGCCGATCGGACCAGCTCGGGCAATGCTTCCGCCTGGTTTGGCGCGGCGAACGAGGCGTCCGCGAGCACCTCGAAGGCGGCCGATTTGTTGCCGGTGAGTTGAAGGATGCGCCCGAGCGCGACTTCGGTGAAATAATCGTCCGCGTGGGTTTTCCGCCGCTTCTCGAGCTCGTCGCGCAGCCAGGGGACGAGGTCGTTTTTCGAGCAGAGATTGAGCAGATCCTGAAACGTCGTGAACTGATCCTTTTCGTCGGCGAAGGAGTCGATCTGGGCCAGGAGCAATGCCGCGGCAGCCGCGGGTTGCTTGAGCCGTTCGTAGGCCCGGAGCAGCGATCCGATGACCTCCTTTTTTCGCGAGGCCGGTGTGAGCGCGTTAATGCGGGTCCATGTCGCCAGCGCCTTTTCCCACTGCTCGGCGCGCTGTTGGGTCAGCGCGAGATCGGTCAGTGCCTCCGTGCTCCCCGGGTTTTCGTCGGCGAGTTGACCGAAAACGCGGAGAGCTTCCTCGACGTGTCCCGCTTGAAGCTCGATCTGGCCGGCGCGCCGCCGATATTCGGATTTCCGAGTGGGATCGAGTCGGATGAGTTCATCGAGATGCGTTCGAGCGGCACCGGATTGCGGCTCCGCGGACGCGAGCTTGACGAGGAACTCGAGCGTCGGGAGCGACGCCGGATCGAGCGCCCGGGCCTTTTGCGCATACTCCAGGGCCGAGCGCGTGTTTCGGCTCCACAAGTGCCAGCGCGCCACGCGCAGCCAACCGTCCACGGTCGGTTTTTCCGCGACGCGCCGCGTGATGCCGAGCAGGTATGATTGCAGGGCGGCGTTCGGTTCGGAACTTTCCGCAAGCGCGGAGATGGCCGAGGGCGCGCTGCGGGATGCGCCGGTTTTCTCCGGCTCACTCCGCAGATTTTCGAAAAGTTTTTGATCCGCTTCAGTGGTCTCCTGCGTCGTGCTGCTGAGCGCGATGGCTTGCTCGTAGGCCGCCCGGGTCGCCGGCTGATGGCCGAGCGCGGCCTCGATGTCTCCGAGCAGGAGCCACATCTCGCGTGGATGCGCCGCCAGTTCGATCCCGAGATGCAGCACCTTCGCGGCGCCGGGCAGGTCGTTCTGCGCCTTGAGGATCTGCGCTTGCTTGAAGAACGCCGCGGCCCGCTTCTCCTTGGGCGCACTCGCCGGCACCAGCCGATCGAGCGTGGCCTGTGCGTCGGCCTCCCGGTGTTGGGCAAAATAATAGTTCGCGAGAGCGAGCACGGGTTCCTCGGCGCCGGCGGCCGCATCCGTCTTGAGGTGCGCCTCCACGAGGTCGTAGAGCCGGTGGGTTTCGTAAAATGCGAGCGCTTTGCTGCGCAAGGCTTCGTCGTTTTTCTTCGCTGAGAGCAGGGCCGCGATGCGCGCGCGCGCCGCGGCGGTGGCATCCCGCTGGATGTCGAGCCGCGCGCGTTCGAAGACGAGGTCCACGTTGCCCGGCTGCTCTTTGAGGAGCGGGTCGTAAAGAGCGACGGCGCCGTCGAGGTCGTCCGATTGGGCGAGGAGTCTCGCGAGTTTCAAGCGGTATTCCGGCGTCTTGGGCGCTAGCGCGATGAGCTTTTGCAGCCATTCCTTTTGCCGGTCGAGATCGCCGGTCCGCTCATACAGGTCGAGAAGCTGGAGATAGGCTCCGATGTCGCGCGGATTGCGAGCGACGTTTTCCTTCCAGCGCTCTTCAAGCTCGCCGGTCCGGTGGTAACGTTGGTGCAGGCGGATGAGTTGCGATTGCAACTCGGCGCGCAGCCAGTTGCCCGGCGCAGTGTAGGCCAGCGCCCGCTCGAGTGCGTCGATCGCGAGGTCCTGGTCGCCGGCGGCCTGGTGAATCCGGGCGAGTTGTTGAAGCGCTTGCGCGCGTTCCTCTGGTGGCGCGTTTTTTTCGAGGAATTCGAGGTGCAGGATGGCCCGGTCCGGAAAGCGATTTTGAACGCACGTATCGGCGAGCTTCCGGCGCAGGGCGAGGTTGGCGGGATCTCGGGCGATGGTCTTTTCCCAAGCCTCCGTCGCCTTTGCCGGTTCGTCAGCCGTCAGCCACGCTGCGCCGA
>JAYTDO010000108.1:0-3769 GCA_043735935.1 Chthoniobacteraceae bacterium | reverse complement strand
GCAACTCGACCTGAAGGACGGCAGCACCATCGTCGGCCGCGTCATCGTCGAGGAAAACGGCAAACTCTTCGTCATGACCAGCGCCCTCGCCCCCGACGTCCAGACCGCCGTGGATTCTGCCCAGATCAAAAAGCGCTCCGTCTTCAACGTCTCCATGATGCCCCCCGGCCTCATCAACGGCCTCAACAAAGACGAACTCCTCGACCTCATCGCCTACCTCCAGTCCGGCGGAAATCCCGCCGACAAAGCCTTCACGAAAAAGTAGCGTCTGCACCCTTCGGCGCAGCATGTGTGCGTGCGCTGTTTTCCGAGGATGATGCCGGTTGAGCCCGGCGTGCTGTTGTGGAAAAGTGCGCGGCTTTAACCCCCAAACCGGAACCCTCCTCCCATGAACAACTCTCCCTTCATTGCACTCGCGGGTGTGTCGCGAGCGGCGATTTTCCGAACCTTCGTTGCGCTGGTCGTGATGCTGGCAGCGCACGCCAGTGGATGGGCCGCGGCGATGACGCTGGTCGCGCCACATCCGACTTCGCCGCTGACGGCATTCCCGAATATCCACTCGATCAAGGCGTACAACGGCCGGGTGTATTTCAGTTACGGCGATTACAATTTGTATCCTGTCAACGTTATCGCCTCCTACTCGCCGTCGGAAAACGTCATGCGGCTTGAGCATTCGGCTGGGACGGATGCGACCGATGTGATGCGCGCCCTTGCCGGAAAGCTCTTCGTCCCGTCGGTCGATCCCATCCACTACGAGGACTTCCGGGATTTGAGCTACTACACGCCGGGGCTGGGATGGCGGGACATGGCACCGGCCGGCGCGTATCACGTTTTCGATGCGGCGGAGTTGGGGACAGATCTTTTCATCAGCGGTGCGCGCGATGTGGCGGAAGGAGTTGGCTCGGGTGGCGCGGCGCTTTTGCGGAGCAGCGACGGCGGACGCACCTGGACCGTCGTTTCCGCTCCGGTGTCCCCGTCGCGCTACTACTGGTGTTTTGCCCTTGGTTCACGGGTATGGGTGCAGAGCGGTTATTTCGAAGGCTCCACCTTTGTCTCGAGCGCTGTGCTGACCGCGACTGATTTCTACAAGCCCACGACTTTGCCGGGTGGTTTCGCCGTGGCGCTCTCGGGCCGCACGCCGACAGGCAGCGGGACGGCGGGGACGTTGGCTTCGTTCGATGGCACGACGGTGCGGACGCTGGCGTCGAGCGTGCTCGATTTCACCTGGGACGGCACCGATCTCTACATGCTCAACAGCACGGGCATTTTTCGGGCGATGAATCTCACGGC
This sequence comes from Chthoniobacteraceae bacterium, assembly GCA_043735935.1. Taxonomy (GTDB): domain Bacteria; phylum Verrucomicrobiota; class Verrucomicrobiia; order Chthoniobacterales; family Chthoniobacteraceae; genus JANLQB01. Next base: position 2,479 of record JAYTDO010000108.1, on the reverse strand, counting down.
TTCGAGCGTGACGTGGGTGAATACGGGCGTGACTCCGCCAGCGTCTCCGCGCGCGCTTGAGATTCTGAATGGCGTCGCCTACGTGGCCTCCGGCAGTTTGATTTACGCCGGACGGATTTCCGGTGCGGCGTGGGGACTCGGAACTCCGGCGGTGCTGAACGAGTTGCCGGACTCCTTCGGGCGCGGGCTCGCATTTGATGGCAACCGACTCATCGTTGGCGCTCCCGATACCGGCACCAGCACCGTGCCGCTGAGCGGACGGGCGACTGTTTGGAGCGTTCCATCTCCGACCTCGGGTGCTTGGCAGCAGACCGCGACGATTGATCCTCCGGTGCCGGATTGTTCCGGGTGGTTCGGCAAAGATGTCGCTACGCGAGGGGATCTGGCGGCAGTCGTCGAGTCGGGATACGACACGACGAACAGCGATCGCGGCAGCGGGGCGAGGGTGCATGTCTATCAACTGGTGGCCGGCAGTTGGATCAGTCGGGCCGTTCTGAGCGTGCCCTTTGCCCACTCGGCAGTTTTTGACGAGAACATGCTCATCGTGGGAACCGGCAATCCGGCGGCCAATCAAGCGTCTGGACTTCCCGGAGTGAACCCGTACCTGATTTCCAGAAATGGCGCGAACGTGCCCACGTTCACCGCGCAGACGCAACTCTCGCCCGTGTCCACGGCGTATGGCTACAAGCCGATCGCCCGTGTGGCTAGGGTGCAGGATCGCCTGGTCGTCGGCTGGGCCGGTGATCCGAGCCGCAACGGCGGCCGGGGACTTGTTTCCGTTTGGAAAAAAAACGCCGCCGGAACCGGATGGAACTCTGCGCCTGCGCAGGAATTCACAGCGACCGGTGTGGATCGCTACGACCGCTTCGGATTTGCAGTCGCCGGGGAAGGTTCGGTCCTGGCCGTGGGCGCACCGCGGGACGACACCGTCGCTCCGCAGGCCGGGCGGATTTATTTGTACGCGTGGAACGGCACGGCCTATACGCAGACCCAGATCATCGAGTCGCCGACCATCCAGGCCGAGGCGGGATTCGGTTCATCTGTGGCGATGAAAGGGAACAAAATGCTCGTCGGCGCACCCGGCGTCATCGTGGCGAATACGCCGCACGTTGGAGCGGTCTATCTTTACGCCTTCACGGGTGGTGCGTGGCAATTCGTGCGCACGATGCAGCGGCCCTCGGCATCGCTCTCGGAGTTCGGCGTTGAGGTCGCGATTGGCGACGATTGGCTTGCGGCAGGCAGCCGCCTCGGAAGCGCGAGCGCCAACCTCACGGCACGCGTTGCCTTCGAATCCGTGAATTCGATTTTTGATTGGTACGCCTCAAATGGGCTGACCGGTGCCGCCGCGTCACCCACTGCGGATCTCGATTTCGACGGCTTGCCGAACTTCGTCGAATATGCCTGCGGAATGAATCCCAGCGTGAGCGATCTTCATACTTTTGCACCCGGACAAACGTCTGGATTGCCGCTCGTCGTCCCCGATGCTGCAAACACGGACGGCAGCCTGCTCGTCACCTACCTTCGTCCGCTCAACGACTCGCTGCTGGTTGCCACGGTCGAGGCCGGCTCTGCTCCTGGCACTTTGCTGTCGGTGGCGGTCGAGTCCGTGTCGGCGAGCACGCAGGCGGGCATGCTGAGCACGACCGTGCGGGTTCGGCCCCCGCCGGCCGCGACCCAGTTTTTTGTCCGCGTCCGCTACAGCTATCCGTAGAAAAGAACGGACTCTTGGCATTCGTTCGCGTGGTCGCTAGCGTCCGCGCGCATGACTGAAATTTCCCCGCAGGCTGTACGTGACGTTTACACCCGGATCACCGCGGAGCTGGGCAAGGTCATGGTCGGGCAGGAGACGATCATCCGGCTGCTGCTCGTGAGCCTTTTTTCCAGCGGGCACTGCCTGCTCGTGGGCGTGCCGGGCCTGGCGAAAACGCTGCTCGTGCGCAGCCTCGCGGAGACGCTGACGCTGAGCTTCAAGCGCATCCAGTTCACGCCCGACCTCATGCCGAGTGACATCATCGGCTCGGAGCTTTTGCAGGAGCGCGACCGCAAGCTGGAGTTCGAGTATTTCGCCGGGCCGATCTTTGCCAATCTGCTCCTCGCCGACGAGGTGAACCGCACGCCGCCGAAGACGCAGTCCGCGCTGCTCGAAGCGATGCAGGAGCACAAAGTAACCATCGGCGGCCAGACGCGCCCGCTACCCGATCCGTTCCTCGTCGTGGCCACGCAAAACCCGATCGAGCAGGAAGGCACGTATCCGCTGCCCGAGGCGCAGCTCGACCGGTTCATGTTTTCGCTGCACCTCGACTATCCGGTGCATGACGAGGAGATGGAAATCGTCCGCCGCACCACGCTGCGCGCCGCCGCGCAGCTCGCGGCGGTCGTTTCGCTCGACGACATCCTCGCCGTGCAGCAGCTCGTCCTCGCCGCGCCGGTCAGCGATCACGTCATCGATTACGCCGTGCGCCTCGCCGCCGCCACGCGC
>JAYTDO010000107.1:0-11515 GCA_043735935.1 Chthoniobacteraceae bacterium | reverse complement strand
CGCAGACGCCCCATATAAGGGGAAGCCCAAAAAGGAGATTGAGCGCGATGGCTGAACCGATGACCTCGGCGAGGTCGCACGCGGCGATGGCCAGCTCGCAGAGGATCCAGAGGATGAATGAAACCGGTTTCGAATAATGATCGCGGCACGCCTGCGCGAGGTCGCGCCCTGTGGCGATACCGAGCCGGAGGGCGAGGCTCTGGAGGAGGATCGCCATCAGATTCGAAATCATGATGACGCTGAGCAGGGCGTAATTGTATTTCGAGCCGCCGGCGATGTCGGTGGCCCAGTTGCCCGGGTCCATGTAGCCGACGGCGACGAGGAAGCCCGGGCCGGCGAAGGCGAGGAGCTTTCGCCAGAACGATGCGTTTGAGGGCACGATGAGGGATCGATGGACCTCGGGAAGGCTGGGAGTGACGGCATCGGAGCGCCACGCAGCGCCGGTTTTTTCAGAATCAGGTAAATCCATGAATGTTAGGTAAGGCTAAGATCGTTGCGATCATCGCGCGCCCGGTCAATGCAGAAATTAGGAAAGCCTAAGATTTCTTTTGACGGCATTTATCGGGCATCATTAGCGTCGGCGCCATGCCAGCCAAGCAAGCCTGCCGTCCCCCGTCCTCGGCGGTCGAAGATTACCTCGAACGCATCCTCGATCTGATCAATACGAAGGGCTACGCCCGTGTCGTGGACATCGCGCAGAGCCTGGGAATCTCGCAGGCGAGCGTGACGAACATGGTCCAGCGACTGGATACGGAAGGGCTGCTGAAATACGAAAAGTATCGAGGACTGGCCCTTACGACCGCAGGCGAGATCCTGGCGAAGAACATCACGCGGCGGCACCAGTTGCTGACGGATTTTCTGCGGTTGATGGGACTCGATGAGGGGGTCATCTATCACGATGTGGAGGGCATGGAGCACCACATCAGTCCGCCGACGGTGCGCGCGATCGAGGTGCTTACGGAGCAACTCTCGCGGCAACCGGCTTTGCTCGACCGGGTGCGGGCGGAAATTGGAACGCGGTGAGGGGGAGGCTTGACGGGGTGCTGGGGTTCCGCCTAGAACGCGCGCCCATGAAGTTTTTCCGTTCCTTCGTTGTGGCCTGCGTGGTTGCGTGCGGGCTGGTCGCTGCCCATGCCGATGAATCCAAAGTCATCAAGGACGGGATGAAGAAGTTTCACAAAGGAGACGATTCTCCGATCAAGAAAGTGTTCGCAGGGCAGGGGAGTGATGAGCAACTCAAGGAGTTGCAGGCTTATTACAAGGCGATCACGGCGGAGCAGCCCCCGATCGGCGACGACGCGAGTTGGAAGGAAAAAACGGCAGCCGTGAACAAGGCGATCGATGCGGTAATAGCGAAGGATCCCAACGGAATCGCGCAGCTCAAGGAAGCGACCAATTGCAAAGCCTGTCACAGCATTCATAAACCGAAGTAAGTCCCGATGCCGGTCGAAAAGATCGCGTTTGGCGGGTGGCCGAATTGCGTGCGGCTCGCAAATGAGCACGCTGAATTGATTTGCACGACGGACGTCGGGCCTCGGGCGATCAGTTACCGGACGGCGAGCGGGGAGAATGTCTTTTGGATCGATGAGGCGACGAGCGGGAAGACCGGGGAGGCGGCGTATCAAGTGCGGGGCGGGCATCGGCTCTGGATTTCGCCGGAAGACTCCCGGACGTATGCGCCGGATAATGCGACCGTGGAAATGCGGGCGGCGAAAGCACTCGGAGTCGTTCTGGAAAACCCTGCGTTGGAGCCTTGGAAGATCCGCAAGAGGATGTCTCTCTCGCTCGATGCAAACAGCTCTGCGGTGTTCATCGAGCATCGATTAACGAATGAAGGCACGGCACCGGTGACGATCGCGTCGTGGGGCCTGACGGTGATGAGGCGCGGGGGATTCGAGATCATCCCGCAACAACCGCACCGGGCACACGGCGTGGGCGGTTTGGCGCCCGATCGCGTGGTGGTGCCGTGGAGTTACATGGATTTTTCGGACGCCCGTTGGAAGTTCGGGCGGAAGTTTTGGGTGTTCACGCCGAAGGCTGGAGCGGATGCGACCAAACTCGGCTTCGCGCACCGGTCGCGTTGGGTGGCGTGGTCACGCGGGGACACGCTGTTTTTTAAGACCTTCGATTTTGAAGATGGAGCGTTCTACCCCGATCTCGGGTGCAACTATGAGACCTTCAGCGAGGGTGAGTTCCTTGAGATGGAATCGCTCGGTCCTCTGCGGACGCTTGCGCCGGGACAGTCGGGCGGGCATACCGAGACGTGGCATTTGTTTGCTGGCGTCGCGGCGCCCGCCGGGCTAGACGATGCGGCGCTGGAACGATGGCTCGCGCCGTTCCTCGCGAAAATCGGCATCGCTTAATCATTTTCCCATGCAAACTCGTCCGTTCATCCTCCTGGCTTTGGTAGCGCTTTTCCCATTCAGCGGTTGTGAAACGGTGGAGATGAAAACCAAAAACGAGGCGCGTCTCGCGATGGAGTCGGCGATCCGGGCGGAAGAGCCGGGGAATTACTTTGTCGGTCGGCGATATTATAAACGGGACTACAAGTTTTGGGGTTTTGTGCGCAAGCCCGGCCAGCAGTGGAGCACGGCTCAACTTGTGATGATGAATGAGCAGGGTAAACTCGCGCCTGACCGGGAGCTGGGGACGTTGGGAAGCGATAATAATTCGGAATACAAACTGTATGGCGAGATCTCCGGTCAGACGGTGTATGAGCCGGCGAGCAACGGCGTTTATCCGGAATTCGTTCTTAAGGCGTATGAACTGCGGAGCGTGGCACCCGCAAACATTTACCACGAGCCGGGCGCGACGGATCCGGCAAGGCGCATCATCGCCAAGCCGTATTGATCGGATTTTTCGTCGGTTCGCGACGGAGTCGGCTGCTCGCCTTGCGGGAGCGAATCAATTTGGAGATTTCGGAGCGGGTGTTGCCGCCGGGTGTTTGGACGCTTTCTTCCCTTCCGGTTTCACGCCCTCATTTTTTCCCTCTGCGTCTTTCTTTTCCTTTTTCTTGTGAGCTTTGGTATGGTGCTCCTTGTCGGAGGGAATCGCCGCTGAAGCCGTTTTGGAGCTGGTAGCTTGAGGCTTGCAAGCCTGGAGCGATACCAACGAGGCGACCGCGAGGGCGATGGCGAAGCGGGGGAGTGGGATTTTCATCTCACTAGTGATCTCTCACGGACGCGCCTTTGGAGCAAGAAACCGCATCGGGGTAAATTGAAGGAAAAAACTTTTGACACCTCGGGGCGGTCCGGTAGTTTGCGCGCCCCGTCACGCTGGCGGGACAAAACAAACCTCAAACCACACGCAGGAGAGCCCGCTAATCGGGTTCGTTACGACTGCAACATCCCATGCCTCAACAGCACAGCAAACGTTATCGCGCCGCCGCTTCCAAGGTGGACGCAAAGAAGGCGCTCCCGCTCGGCGAAGCGGTGCAAATCCTGAAGTCGCTTCCGGCGACGAAGTTTGACCAGACCGTCACCCTTTCATTCCGGCTTGGCGTCGATCCAAAGCAATCCGATCAAATGGTCCGCGGCACCTGCCCGCTGCCCCATGGATCGGGAAAGAACGTCCGTGTTCTCGTCTTTGCGGAAGGTAATGCGGCCCAGGCGGCCCGCGATGCCGGCGCGGAGTTCGTCGGTTTCAAGGACATGATCGACAAGTGCAACCAGGGCTTTCAGGCTTTCGATGTGGCGGTCGCCACCCCGGCGGCGATGGCGGAAGTCCGCAAACTCGGTAAAGTTCTCGGACCTCGTGGCTTGATGCCGAATCCGAAAACCGGCACCGTGAGTGACGACACCGCGAAAGCAGTCCGGGAACTGAAGGCGGGTCGCGTCGAGTTCAAGCTCGACAAGAACGGCAACGTGGCCGTTCCCGTCGGCAAGTTTTCCTTTCCCGAACAGCAACTCGCCGAGAATAGCGCGGCCGTCATCGAGGCTGTCGTAAAATCGCGTCCGCCTACGGCAAAGGGTGTATTCGTCGAGAATGTCACTCTCAGCGCTACAATGCTGCCGGGCCTGAAGGTCGACGCATCGTCCTTCGTGAAGAACTAACTGGAGACCATCTCATGCATCCCGAAAAAGCCACCATCGTAGACGACCTCCAGACGAAACTGAATTCGTCGCCGTTCCTTTTTGTTGCGGACTACACCGGTCTGAAGGTCGGACAGTTTGCCGAACTTCGGAACCGCCTGTGGAATGCAGGCGCCCGTTGCCACGTCGTTAAAAATACCTTTCTCAAGCGGGCCGCCGCCAGCGCAGGACTCCCTGAGCTCGGTGAGCTAAAGGGGCAATCTGCGATCATCGTCGGTGATCGCGACGTCGCCGCCGCCGCCAAGGTGCTCAAGACATTCGCCGCTGAATTTCAGAAGCCCACCGTCAAAATCGGTGTGGTGGACAAAGTGGTCGTCTCGCCCGAACAAATCAAAGTCATCGCTGATCTGCCCTCGCGCGACGTGCTGCTCGGCATGTTGCTCGGCACACTCAACGCTCCGGCGAGCCAACTCGTCCGCGTGCTCAATGAACCCGCTTCGGCGCTGGCCCGCCTCTTGCAGGCGAAGGCCGACAAAGATGGCGCGAGTGCGCCGGAGGCTTAACCAACCCTTTCACCAACCGGTGCCAGCCGGTGGAGGAAACTCGGGCGTCGCAATTGTCGCCCGCGATTAAACAACCAACAAATGGTTCCTCGTCGGACCGGCAGCGGCCGGTCTTAATTCGCCCGAAGCTTCGGATAGCGACGATACCGCAAGAAAAACTAGTCATATGGCAGATACAACCGCATTAGTGGAACAACTCAGTGGCCTTACCGTCCTGGAAGTCTCCGCGCTCGTGAAAGAACTCGAAGAGAAATGGGGCGTCAGCGCCGCAGCTCCCGTCGCCGTTGCCGCCGCTGGTGGTGGTGCCGCAGCCGCCGCGCCGGTCGAAGAAAAGACCGCGTTCGACGTCATCCTCAAGGAAACCGGCGCGAACAAGATTGCCGTCATCAAGGAAGTCCGCGCCTGCGTGCCCGGCCTCGGACTCGCCGAAGCCAAAGCGCTCGTCGAGGGTGCTCCGAAGGCCGTCCGCGAAGGCGTCACCAAGGAAGAAGCCGAAGAGATCAAGAAGAAGATCGAAGCGGCTGGCGCCAAGGTCGAAATCAAGTAAGACGTTCCTATCCAAACTCTGCGTTCCAGCGGGCCGCTTTCGGCTCGCTGGACGCCAGGGGGGATGATTGCGGCAGGATGGGCCGCTGTGGGTGCTGAATGGAAGAGGTGGGGGGATTTGCGAGGCGTGGTTTTGGAAATGCTTCCCGACCAGATGAGAATGCGGAATCCGAACGGGCGCGCGTACGCATGTGTCTCAATCTTAAAACCTATGAAATACTATAACGGTCATCTACTTCCGGTCGGGGTTTCACTCACCCACGACAAAGGACGCCCAGTCGTTTTTGCTTACGTCGGGGGGCACGGTCGGGTGCGCATGAAAGCGAAGCGTTTCAATCCAGTCGTATGGGGAACGATCGACGAAGCCATCATCCAAGCCACGGCGTGGCGTGCGGAGGCGATCATTGTCCACGAGTATGAGGTCGCAGCTCTTTCCCCAAAGGCGCATTGGCGACCAGGCATTCGAATGGTGACTACGCCCAAGCTTCCTCGCAAGGCGAAGCGTTGGGAAGAAACGGAAGCCGCTCTCTAAACCGATCGGCTTCCTAGCGGTCGCACTCGCCCATGACGAAGTCGAGCGATCCCAAGATCGCGACGACGTCGCTCATCATGTGACCGGGCAGGATCGTCGGAAGGATGCTGAGATTGACGAAGCTGGGGGCGCGTATTTTGAGACGGTGCGGCGTGCCGCCGCCCTTGGAATTGATGTAGAATCCGAGTTCGCCCTTCGGATTTTCTGCACCGAAGTAGACCTCGCCCACAGGCGCATCGACCCCTTCGGTATGCACGATGAAGTGATGGATTAGCTCTTCCATCTTTGTCAGGACCGTCGTTTTCGGCGGTGCGTAGTTCTTCGCATCCTGCACGTGGATCGGGCCGCCGGGCAGTGTATCGAGAACCTGCAGCAGAATTTTGACCGACTGACGCATTTCTTCCATCCGGACAAAATAACGGTCGTAGCAATCCCCTTTCGATCCGATCGGCACGTCGAAATCGTATTGTTCGTATCCGCAATACGGATGCTTTTTTCGAAGGTCGTGATCGACTCCGGAGCCGCGCAAATTGGGTCCGCTGAGTGCGAAGGCGATGGCCTGTTCCTTGGTGATGACGCCGATATCGGCGCTCCGGTCGACGAAGATACGATTGCGTGAAAGCAATGCGTCTGTCTCGTCGATGATCGGCGGCAGTTGATCGAGGAAGGCCCGAAGCTGGCCCGTGAAGCCATCGGGCAAATCGCGGATCATCCCGCCGATGCGCGTGTAGCTCGTGGTGAACCGCGCGCCCGTAAGTTGTTCGATCAAATTGTAGATCTTTTCGCGTTCGGTGAAGGTGTAGAGAAAAACCGTCATCGCGCCGCAATCCATCGCGAAGCAGCCGACACCCAGGAGATGCGAAGAGATGCGAGCCAACTCGCAGCAGAGCACACGGATCGCTTGACCGCGGGGCGGGAGGGTCCACCCCATCAACTTCTCGACCGCAAGAGCGTAGGCGACGTTGTTTGCGAGGGGCGCCAGGTAGTCCAGTCGATCCGTGTAAGGGATGAACTGGTTGTAATGCATATTCTCGGCGATCTTTTCGTCGCCGCGATGAAGGTATCCGATTTCGGGTGTCGCCTTTGTGATGATCTCGCCGTCCATCTCCAGCACGAGCCGCAAGACGCCGTGCGTCGCCGGATGGCTTGGCCCCATGTTGATGACCATTTTCTCTCCGAGTAGATCGGTGACGTAACCCGCCTCGGCCAGGCCAGCCTGGGATTTCGCGAGCGTGTCAGGAGTATCAAAAGCGGTCGTCGTGGTGGCCATGTCGTAAGGCGTAGAGCGTAGTTGGGAGAATAGGAACGCTGATGCGGGCGGTGCAAGGGGCATTTGTGAAAAGATTCACAAAGTCGTCCGTTAGCGTTTCGATCGCTGCCAGATTGCCGCTCCTCCAGTCGCGAGCGCGAGAGCGACCAGGATCGTTAGCAAAGAGATGCGGCGACTGGACGGCGGAGGCGCGGGCGTGCGTATTTGCGCGAAACTGACCGGAATGTCGGCACCCCCGTCCTGACCAGCTAGGTCGATTCGGAAAAAATAGACTTGGCCGGGTTCGAGATTGTCGACGGTGGCGACGATGCGGCCATCGCGTTGTGAAAACGCGCAGCGAGCGTAGTCCGAAAAGGTCTGATTTCGCGCGTCGTCTTCCCCGTTCACAAGCGTGCGGCGCAGACACCGAAGGCGGACATCGCTTCCCAACGTGCCCGGCCACTCAAAGGTCGCGCGATTGGATGTCATACTCGTGACCGTTCCAGAGCGAGGGCCAGGGATCGAAGTCGGTTGAAGCGAAGGGGCGCCGGGCCGTTGGATCGTCGGCGGTGGGCGCTTGATTGGCTGTGCAAAGAGCGGCTCCCCGTTGGGTGCGACTTCGGCTTCGAGGGCGATGTCCCGCAGAATGCCGTCGCCGGAGACTTTCAGCGTTCCCTGAACGCCGCCAGTCGGCGTGTTCGCCAAGCTCACTGTGACCGCTTTTCGTTCCCCCGGTTCGAGGACGATCGCCTCGTCGCTCGCGCCGAACGGAGCGCTCGCCTTGATCGCCATCCGTCCCGGGCTCCCACCCACATTTTCAAACGTCACCGTTTCCGGCTCGGCGCCACCGGCCGTGGCGCGGCGGAATTTCACCTTTTCCGGAAGCGCGCGAATCATCGCGGGAAGCGCCTTGGCGCTAACCTGAAGCCGTGCGGAAATTCCGCCCGCAGTCAGGCGGATCGTCTCAGAGATCGCTGCCGCGTCCCCGGCGGTCGCCTGCACGCTGACGGCGACAGAGGTGAGGGGATCGAGGTGGAGCGTCGTTGGGATGATGAGGCGCTTGCTCGCGTTGATCGCCACATCGATCGGCTCACTTGTATTATTTCTCAATTCAAAGCCGGCTGCTCTCAGCGTGGTGCCGGCATCGTTTCGGAGTTCGAGCGGAGATGGGGTGACGGCCAGCGGTTCATTCGCAAGGCCGCGCAAGGCGGTAGTCCGCTCCGGTTGGGAGGAGAAACGTATTTCGGAGTCGAAACGACCTCCTCGTTCCGGCGTAAACGTCACTTTGGCGATGTGCCGTTCACCTGCGCCGAGTTTGTACCGGCGCGAGCCGTCAAGGCGCCACGGCGGATCGACCATGATCTCGCCTTCGGCAATTCCGCCGCCGCCATTCGTGAACTCGATCTGCCGCGTGCTGATCGAGCCTGTTAATACCGTTCCGAAATCGATGATGTCCGGGACCACCAGTTTCGCCGGATCGTCCGAAATCGAAATGCTGACCAGTGCCGGAGCGGAAGCCCCTTCGTTGCTGCGAGCGCTAAAGGTAAACGTGTCGGCAGTGAAACGAAGGTCTGCCGCTGGGGTGTAAGTGATCACGGCCGTCTCGGGGCTTGTTGCGCGCAATTTCGACAGTTGGCCGTGAGCTGGTTGCTGCCGAATGATCCACGAAAGGGTCTGGGAGCGAGTCCCGTAGATGCGAAGTGGAATATCCACGCTCGCGCCTCGACGGACCCCGACCGTTTGTTCCATGGGCTGCGGAGGCGCTGACTGGATCGCGTCTTTCGGCGCCGAAAGAACCGTCGATCCAATAAAACCGGAAAACAGTGCAACGGCGGCGCTGATACGGAGGCGAATGGACCGGACGGCAAAATAACTCACGAGATGGAACAACTCTCGCGATGTAGCGCACGAGCGTCCCGTTTACAATCCGCACGCCGCTTGGATCGAATAATTGATTGCTGTGAACAAACCATGCCGATATGTAGCTGGCACTTTGCGCCGAATGAAAATCTCCTTGGTTCACCGAATGTTGGTTGTTGGCCTCGCCTTTTGGCTCGGGGGATTCGGTGTGGTCGCAACCGCGCAGACAAAAGCGGTGCCCGCCGGCTCAGCGCCCCAGCGCCCGATGACAAAGCCGTCCAAGCTCATCAGCCGTCAGCCGCCTGCCGTCGTGAACAAAAGCCTCGAACCCGCCATCAACCCGAGCAACTCGCGGGCGGTCGTCTCGATTTCCAAACAGCGCCTTTACCTGATGACCGGCGACGACATCTACATCGATTCGCCCATATCGAGTGGCAAACGCGCCGGGATGACTCCGACGGGCAGTTTTTCAATCATGGAAAAAGACCCGGACCACCGGTCCAGCCTTTACGGTGATTTCGTCGACAGCCGCGGCCGTGTCGTCCGATCTGGCATCAGCACCAAAGTGGACAGCGCGCCGTCCGGCACGCGTTATTTGGGCGCGTCCATGAGGTGGTTTTGCCGCCTCACTTCGGGCGGCGTCGGATTTCACGTCGGCATCCTGCCCGGCTATCCTGCCTCGCACGGCTGCATTCGACTCCCATCGGACATCGCGCCGCTCATTTACCAGAAAGTCAAAGTCGGCACGCCTGTCCGCGTCGAACCCTGAGCGTTCACGCGAGCAGATGGCGGCGGAGGAGGTCGAGCGCTGCCTGAGAGGTTAGGTTCTTAAAGTTTTCCCGGTCGGTAGTGAATCGGTGCCTCTCGACCACATTTGTCCCATGTTTAGTCGTGAGCGCGATGAACACGGTCCCGACCGGCTTGTCGTCCGACCCTCCGTCCGGTCCCGCGATGCCAGTCGTGGCGACGCCGTGATCGGCTCCGGCCCGTCGCCTTACTCCTTCCGCCATCGCGGCGGCGACCTGACTGCTCACGGCTCCGTGTTGCTGGATCAAGCTCGCAGGCACGTCGAGCGTCCGGCTCTTTGCCTCGTTTGCGTAAGTGATGCAGCCTTCCAGAAACGCTGCCGATGCCCCGGGCACGTTCGTCAGGCGGTGTGCAATAAAACCGCCCGTGCAAGACTCGGCCACGGCGAGCGTCTCGCGGCGTTCGGTGAGGAGATCGATGATGACTTTTTCCAATGCGCGACCGTCTTGGGTGACGAGATGGTCACCGAGCCTTTCCAATATGATCGCCTTCGCCCGTGCCAAAGCCGCCTCAGCTCCGATGGTGCGGATGTCCACTTCGCCGGGGCGCGCGCAGTACCCGAGTTCGATTCCTGACGCCAGCAGCGGTTCGCCGACCAATTCTTCCACCCGCGATTCTCCCATCCCGGCGATTCGGTAGATTCTCATCGAAAACGCAGCCGGTGGTGCGAGCGCGGAAAGAATGGGAAGCACGGCGTCGAGGACCATCGGTCTCAGTTCCCTCGGCGGCCCGGGAAGCAAAAACAGGTGTGGCGAATTCCGATCCGGGATGGCTGGCAGATAAAGGCCGGGCGCTGTCCCGTGCGGATTCGGCAGCACCGTCGCGGACGAAGGGCGTTGCGCCTGACGCGCGTTGCGCGGGCTCAACGTCAATCCGCGGCGCGCGAATCGTTCGGTGATGGCATTCATGACCGATTCGTCGTGCTTCAATTCCTGCCCCAGCATTTCAGCGATGATCTCCCGCGTGACGTCGTCGGTAGTCGGACCTAAGCCACCTGTCACGATCACGGCATCCGCCCGGCCAAAGGTCTCTGCCACCGCGTCTCGGATGGCGGAACCGTCGGGAACGGTGACTTGCCGCTCAATGCGGAGCCCCAGCGGAAACAGGGATTCGGCGATAAACTTCAGGTGCGTATTGAGGACACTGCCGAGGAGTAGCTCCGTGCCCGTATTGATTATCTCGATCTTCATATCGCTAGTCGCCGCGGAGAATCCTTTCCCAGGATGCGATTTTTTCCGCCCGGTGCGGATCCATTTGGGTGGCGATGAAACGCAGATTGGTGAGCATCCGAAGGAGCATCTGCCGTGGTGTCGCGGGGGCGAGGTGATATGGCATCAGCGATAACTTTTGCTGCGAAAGGAGCACCGCACACTCGTCGGTGCTGACCCGTCGTCCGCCGTGGAAGGGATCAAAAATGACATCTTCGTGACGTGCGAGAAAATGTCCCGGCAATCCCACGCCATCGACGACGATCCCCGCGCGTTGCCCGACGAGGATGTAAACCAACGCGAGGGAAAGGGGAATCCCGAGGCGGGTTTGGATCACGCGCGGCAGCAGCGAGTTCGATTCGAGGTAATATTCGCTATCGTTCCCACGAAAGCGCAATTCACGGCCGAGATATTGCGTCAGTATCTCCACCCGCGCGGCGGCTTCATCGCGACACTCCGAGAGGCGTGCAGCCGCGGCTTTTCCCCAACCGTCGAGCAGCGTCATCTGCGTCGAAAAATCTTCGCCGGGCAGATGGGTGGACGCAAACTCCCATGCGGCCGATTCCAAATCTCCGAAGTCGCCAAACTTCGTGCATCGTGCGGTGAAACGCGCGTCTGCGTCCCGGGATTCGATGGTGGTGATGATCTCGCGAAGGGCATCCGACGCCCGTTCGGAATCGGCCGCCGAAAGAAGTTCGCGCAGATCGTGAAGTTGTTCC
>JAYTDO010000106.1:0-1987 GCA_043735935.1 Chthoniobacteraceae bacterium | reverse complement strand
CGCCGATGGAACGGTGCGCTTCGTCGGAGATGACGAGGTCGAAGTCGGTGGGCGAAAAGAGCTGTTGGTATTTGTTATTGAAGAGCAGTGACTGGACGGGGGTGACGACGACCTCGGCATGCCGCCAGTCGTCGCGGTTTTCTTTGAAGATGACGCTCTTGTAGTCGTTCGCGAGGACCTTCTTGAAAGCCTTGAGCGCCTGGTCTTCCAACTCCAGCCGGTCCACGAGGAAGAGCACGCGGCGGGCGTTGGCGGTGCGGAGGAAAAGCTTGATGATGGCGGCAGCGGTCAGCGTCTTGCCGGTTCCGGTGGCCATTTCGAGGAGGAAGCGGTCGCTGCCTTTCTTGATGGCCTGCTGGATGGCGTAGATGGCTTTCTTTTGGTAGAGACGGAGGAAGCGGAGGCCGTTCACCTCGATGAAGCGGGCGCGTTCGTCCTCGTTCTTCCAGGCGGCTTCCGTGACGTAGTTCGGGCGCTGGGTGAGGACGACATAGTCATCCTCGACGACTTCCTCGATGAGGCGCTTCGGATCCGGCGTGGTCTTCTGGTAGCCGGCTACGGACGGAGGCGTGGGAAACGCCGTGATGACGTAGGGGTTGCCGCGTTCGAGATCCCAGAAGTAATGCAGGTTGCCGTTGGAAAGGATGACGAATCGGCAGTTTTGCGACTTGGCGTATTTGCGCGCCTGCTCCTTGCCGACGAGCGGGCTTTTGTCCTCGGCCTTGGCTTCGAGGACGATGAACGGGAAGCCTTTTTCGTTGAGCAGCAGGAAGTCGATGAAGCCTTTGCTGGACTTCTCGAAATTCTCACCAAGCGCGTCGAGATCCTGCGTCTTCAACGTGACGCTGGGCTCAAGCTGGATGTTCGCCGGGCCTTTCGCATCTGCGAAGAAACGCCAGCCTGCGTTTTCGAGCAGCTTGTTGATTTTGATGCGGGCGGCGGCTTCTTTCATGTGGCTAATGCGAGTTCGACTTCGGACACGGCGCGTTATTTGCCAAAGGGTTCATTTTTCCCAAGGAACCAGAGGCAGACGGGAATCTGCGTGCTGTAGAGGAACCTGCTGGGGAGGGCGACCATGCAGTCCACGAGGTCGGCCTCGAAGCCGATGGCGGGGATTTAGTGCGGGCCATGAGGGCGTCGGTTTACCGCGCCAGCGGCGGTCTGTCGATGGCGACGGAGCGCGCCGGGTGCGGTCAGCAGCGCGCCGAGTAAGATTCCGGCCGCCGGAGTCGCGCAGGCTTTCGGGTCGCTCGCGTGGGTGGCGATCACCGGCTGGCAATCCGGAGCCACTCTTTGCGAAATTGTTCTCCCATTCGCGGGGTTTCCAGCTAGGTTCCGCGCCCCTTATTTTATGTACCGCACGCATCATTGCCAGCAGCTCCGCCCTTCCGACATCGGTCAGACCGTCACGCTCGCGGGGTGGGTGAATTCGCGGCGGGATCATGGCGGGGTGATCTTCATCGACTTGCGCGACCGGGAGGGTTTGACGCAGGTGGTCTTTCGGCCGGAGGAGCATCCGCAGGTGGCGGAGGCGAGCCACGGGCTGCGGAGTGAGGATGTGATCCAGCTCACGGGCGTGGTGGCGGCGCGGCTGGCGGGGAGTGAAAATGCAAAGCTGGCGACGGGGGCGGTGGAGATCATCGCGAGTGAGCTGAAGGTGCTGAACAAGGCGGACGTGCCGCCTTTCCCGCTGGACGACCCGAGCGTGAACGAAGACCTGCGGCTGCAATACCGCTATCTCGACCTGCGCACGGCGCGGATGCAGCGCAATCTGCGGCTGCGGCATCGCATCACGAAGGCGACGCGGGACTATCTGGATGATGCGGGCTTTTTGGAAATCGAGACGCCGATTTTGTCGAACCCGACGCCGGAGGGGGCGCGGGATTTTCTGGTGCCGTCGCGGCTGACGCCGGGTTCGTTTTACGCGCTGCCGCAGGCGCCGCAGCAGTACAAGCAACTGCTGCAGGTGGCGGGGCTGGAGAAGTAT
>JAYTDO010000105.1:0-2400 GCA_043735935.1 Chthoniobacteraceae bacterium | reverse complement strand
GTAATTCTGCTCCAGCTTCACCACCGTGGGATTCGGAAAGTGGGCCTCGAATTCCAGGATGTTGCTCACCTCCGCCCCGCGCCAGCCGTAGATGGATTGATCGTCGTCGCCCACCACCGCCACGTTGTTGCGCGCGTCCGCGAGGTTCGTCACCAGTTCGAGCTGGAGCCGGTTCGTGTCCTGAAACTCATCCACCATCAGGTAGCCAAAGCGCCGCTGCCACTTCTCGCGCACCGCCGCGTGCTCCGTCAGCAGCTTGTAGGCGAGCAGCAGCAGATCGTCGAAATCCACCGCGTTCATCGTCTTCAGCTCCTGCTGATATTTCGCATACACCGCCGCCACCAACGATTGCTCATCGCCCGGCGACACCTCCCTCTACACTTTGTTCTTCGCCTTGCTGATCCAGGCTTTCGCCACATTCGGGTCCAGCTTTTCATCCTTCGCCGCCGTGCGCGTGATGATCTTTTTGATCAGCCCCGTCGTGTCGCCCTCGTCGTAAATGCTGAAGTTCCGCTTGTAGCCCAGCTTGTCGATGTCCTGCCGCAGCATCCGCATGCACAGCGCGTGAAAAGTGGACATCGTGACCAGCTTCGCCTGCTCCGGCGCGATCAGTTTCGCCAGCCGCTCGCGCATTTCCGTCGCCGCCTTGTTGGTGAAAGTGACCGCGAGGATGTTCATCGGGTTCACGCCCTGGGCGATGAGAAACGCCACGCGCGCGGTGATGACCCGCGTCTTTCCCGTGCCCGCACCGGCGAGGATGAGCAGCGGTCCCTCGGTCGTGCGCACGGCGCGCTCCTGCTCGGGATTGAGGTCGAAAAGTCGGAAGCCGGACATGGGACGCGTGAGAATGGCGAGCCGCGAAGCGGGCGCAAGAACGCGCGTGAAAAAAGCGCGCGTGCGCGGAAAATCCGGGGGAGCGCACGCCTCCGGCGTGCTGGTCGTGTCGTCCCGATACGACGAACTTCCCGCAGCGCGTGGAGTGGTGGCGCGATCTTCCTGCATTCGGCGTGTATGGAAGTTCGCGAAGTCGGGACGACTTCGCCAGCGCGCGAGACGCACGCGCTCCCCGGTGCCCGCCGCCTCGCTGCGCTTGCCCCGGACGGCACGGAGTGCCGTCCCTACCGCTCCGGTAAGACCGCGTTATTCTCCTCGTGATCAAGCTCCTGCTTGGTCACGCATTTGTCTTGGAAGCTCTGCTTCCCCGGCGCGCCTTGGCAGGCAGCGCCCGCACTTTATCCACGCGGACGAAGCGGAGCTTAGCGGACAAGGGCGTGCCCAAGCAGGAAGCTCGGATGGACGTTCAGTGCCGATAAAGGACAGGAGCGATGGCGGTGATAAAGCCACGACCGTCAAAAGTAATTCTAAACTCATTAGGATTGATTCCTTGAGGCTGGTTCCAGTTCCAACCGGGGGGAATACCCAAGACCATCGAATACTTGTTTTCGGCGTCATCGTGCCGTGGGCGTTCGAGAGCAATGAGACCTGGATAATCAAAGACCGACGCACCCACCTGAAGAAGTGCCTTGAGACGCTTGAATCCTTCTATGGCTTTCTTGAGTCTTTCGGTTGCTTCGCGCTGCTGCTGATTTAGCGGGGCAACGTCTCCTCTGAATAAAGCGACATCCGCGACGAGTTGCTCCCTAGCTGGAAGACTGTCGATCAAGAGGGTCAGTTCCTTGATTGTGGCGTGGTCAGGGTCAGCCGCAAAGCAAGCGACACCCAAAATCAGGAGAGGTAAAATTGCTCGGTTCATAGAGTGAGGATAGCGACCCTAACATATGATTATACGATTGTGGGAGGGTTATAGCCTCGCACGCCAAATACCGCGCTCTATTTCCCCACGGGTTGTAAATCTTGGTCATAGACAATGACCTTGCCGATCTTTTCCAGCCCCGGCTGCACGTCTTTGGCTTCGCCGACGACGATGATGGCGAGGTCGGTGGTGCTGAGATATTTTTTGGCGAGCGTCTGGACTTTCTCGGGCGTGGTGTCGGACATGCGGCGGGCGTAGGTCTTGTAGAAGTCGGCGGGGAGGCCGTAGAGGTCGATGTCCTGGACGCGCTGGGCGGTGCGGGCGCTGCTTTCGAGGGAGAGGAGGTAGTTGCCGACGTTGTACTGGCGCTGGAGGGTGAGTTCGGCTTCGGGGATGGGCTCGTCGCTGAGGCGGGAGATTTCCTTGAGGGTCTCGACGATGGCGGGGGCGGTGACTTCGTTGCGGGTCTCGGCGTTGGCGGAGAAGCCGCCGCCGAATTTCAGCATGCTGAAGGCGGAATAGGCGCCGTAGGTCCAGCCGTGTTTTTCGCGGAGGTTTTGAAAAAGGCGTCCGCTGAAGCCGCCGCCGAGGGTGGCGTTGAGGACGTTGAGTTCGGGCGTGTCGGGGTTGGCGCGGGGCGGGCCGGG
>JAYTDO010000104.1:0-4506 GCA_043735935.1 Chthoniobacteraceae bacterium | reverse complement strand
CGGCGTCCAAACCGCTGGGCATGCTCGTGCCCGCCAACGTCCCGCTCGCGACTCCGGCCGCATGGGCGGTGATCGTCACTTACGATGAGGACGGATACGTGAAGGACGACGACGCGGCGAAGCTCGACTACGCCGCCGTACTGCGGGACATGCAGGCCGACACGAAGGAATCCAACAAACTGCGGAAGAAGGATGGATACCCGACGGTCGAACTCATCGGCTGGGCCGCGCCACCCCGCTACGATGCGGCGGCAAAAAAGATGTATTGGGCGAAGGAACTTCGCTTCGAGGGCGAGGACGAAAGCACGCTGAACTACAACATCCGCGTGCTCGGGCGACGCGGCGTGCTTGTGCTCAATGCGGTCGCATCGATCAGCCAACTCAAAGAAATCGAAGCCGCGACTCCGATCCTGCTCGGATCGGTCGATTTCCAGGAGGGACATCGTTATTCCGACTTCAAACCCGGCACCGACAAGGTGGCGACCTACGGTCTCGCGGCGCTCGTCGCCGGAGGCGTTTTGGCGAAGACAGGGATGTTGAAAGTCCTGATCGGCGCGGTTCTCGCGGCGAAGAAATTCATCATCATCGGACTCGTTGCGATTGGCAGCTTCGTCAAGCGCTTCATCACCGGCAACAAGCAGCCGCCGCCGGCGTAAAGGCGCTAGAACTTGTGCTCGCGGTTGTCGGACCGCAGACGGATCGTCTTCTGCCGAAGATCATGGTGCGTCGTGAGATATCGCATCGTGCCGCTCTTCGCGCGCATCACGACGGAGTGCGTCACCGCGATGTGTTTTTCAAATCGCACCCCCTGCAGCATCGGGCTGTCGCTGATGCCGGTCGCGCAGAAGATGATATTTCTGCCGTGAGCCAGGTCGTCGGCGTAAAAGACGCGCGTCATCTCGTTCTCGAGTCCGAGACCGAGAAGCTCCTGACGCTCCGCCTCATCCCGCGGCCACATCCGCGCCTGGATGTCGCCACCGAGGCACTTCAAAGCGGCGGCAGCGAGGATCGCTTCGGGCGAGCCGCCGACTCCGATGTAACAGTCCACGCCGCTTCCAAGGATGGACGGAGAAATCGCAGCGGCGATGTCGCCATCCGCCACCATACGCAGACAGCAGCCGACCTTTCGGATTTCCTGGACGAGTTGCTCGTGGCGAGGCCGATCCATCACCAGGACCACAACCTCTCGAAGCGGTTTGTGCAGCGCTTTGGAAATCGCGATGAGCGTCTCCTCCACCGGTTGGTCCAGCTTCACCGATGCAAATCCCGTTCGCGCCATGTAACGGACGACCTCCGGGCCATACGCGAGCTTCATCATGTAGAAACTCGGGATGTCCTTGAGCGAATAGTTTACGCCCGGCTCCGGGCTGGCGGCCGCGATGCACGAGATGGAGTTCGGCGTTCCCTTGGCCACGTTGGTCGTGCCATCCACAGGGTCGAGCGCGATGTCGAACTTGATCGTCCCCGGCGCCCACGAACCGAGGTGCTCGCCTTTGAAAATACCCGGCGCATTGTCCTTGATGCCTTCGCCGATCACGACCTCGGCGCAAATCTCCATCAGATCGAACATGCCGCGGATCGCATCGCACGCCGCCGCGTCAGCGAGTTCCTTCTCGCCGCGTCCGAGCCACTGGTAGGCATTCAGCGCGCCAGCCTCCGTGGCGCGCACGAAGTCGAGTTCGATGATTCGCTCAATGTCGTAATACTGTTCGCGCTCGGTTTTCATGGCACTGCCGAGTTTGAGACTCCACCGGCGACGCGTCAACGCGCACCGCCGCCGACATCACTCGATCGCCGTGCGCACCGCCTCGTCGATCACCGCGTGCGCGATGTTTTCGTGCTGCTGCCACTCGCCGACGCGCGTCGGGAGAACGAACAGGTTTTTCCCATCACGGAATTTCTTGTCCATGCTCATCGCGGCGAAGATCCGTTCACGGAGGCTCGCGTGGCCGGGATACGCCACTGGCAATCCAGCGCGCACGATCAACGCACGGAGCCTCTCGGCGAAGGATTCATCGCAAACATCAAGGGCGCGCGCGATCCGCGTCGCGGCGATCATCCCGATCGCGATTGCCTCCCCGTGCGTCAGCGCGTAATCGGCGCTCAACTCGAGCGCGTGGCCGATCGTGTGGCCGAAGTTCAGAACGTTTCGGATACCCTTCTTGTCGTATTCATCCTGCGTCACCACTCTCGCCTTCAGTCCCACGCACTGCGCCACGACATCCCTGAGGACAGCGGCATCCAGCGCGAGCAGTTTTTCGAGATCGCCGCCCTCGAGTTGGGTAAACAAAGTTGCGCTGCAAACCGCTCCGTACTTGATCACCTCACTGACGCCGCTGCGGACCTCGCGTGGATCGAGTGTGCTAAACAGATCCAGATCCGACACGACGAGCCGTGGTTGGTTGAAAATTCCCATGATGTTTTTCACTCCGCCAAAGTTCACCGCGACCTTTCCACCGACGCTCGAATCGACCGCCGCCAGCAGCGTCGTCGGCATCTGCACAAATGCCACTCCACGGCGAAACACGCCCGCCGCGAAACCTCCGAGATCCCCGACCACTCCTCCGCCGAGCAGGATCACCAGCGGAATGGAACCCGTATCGGGGAAGCTCGAAAGCAAGGCCGCGCAGGCGCCCGAGAACTCCTCCCAATTCTTCCCCTCCTCGGTCGCCGGGATTTCATGCCGGACGACGCGCGTGAATCCGACTGCTGCCAACGCCGCGCGCAGACGCTCAAAATAAAGGCCACCTACCTGCGGATTGGTGATCACAAACGCATTATTCTGCTGCAATCCGTTTGAACGCAGCGTCCCTCCAAGAGAGTCGATCAAGTCCGTCCCGACGATCACGGGATAGCTGCGAGGGCCGAGGTCGACTGGGATGATTTGGGCAGGCATTTGGAGAATCTTCAGCGAATGCCGGCTGACGAGACCAGCGGGATTTTAAAAAGGAGGGGGGAATCCGAAGTTGCTCGCGTAAGAATGCCGCTGTTTCCCTCGAATCGGTGGGCTGCTTGTGATTCCGGTCGAGACTCGGCGTGAAACAAAAAAGCCGCCGCGGTTTCCCGCAGCGGCTTTCGTGATTCGGCTGGCTGACCGCGCCGCTTAGTAGCGGTAGTGGTTTGCCTTGTATGGCCCGTCCACCGGCACGTCGAGATACGCGGCCTGTTTGGCGGTAAGCACGGTGAGTTTCACACCGATTTTTGCGAGGTGCAGGCGGGCAACTTCCTCGTCGAGCTTTTTCGGCAGGACATAGACGCCGGCCTTGTAGGTGTCCTTGTTTTTCCAAAGGTCGAGCTGCGCGAGGGTCTGGTTGGAGAAGCTGTTGCTCATCACGAACGACGGATGGCCAGTGGCGCAGCCGAGGTTCACCAGGCGGCCTTCGGCGAGGAGGAAAATCTCCTGGCCCGGCTTGAAGGTGTACTTGTCCACCTGCGGCTTGATGTTCGTGCGCTTGATGCCGGGATAGTTCACCAGCTTCTCGACCTGAATCTCATTGTCGAAGTGGCCGATGTTACAAATGACGGCCTGATCCTTCATCTTCGTCATGTGCTCGATGGTGATGACATCGACGTTGCCCGTCGTGGTGACGTAAATGTCGCCGCGTCCGAGGGTATCCTCGATCGTGGTGACTTCGTAGCCTTCCATCGCGGCTTGCAGCGCATTGATCGGATCGATCTCGGTGACGATGACGCGCGCGCCCTGTCCGCGCAGCGATTGCGCGCAGCCTTTGCCCACGTCGCCGTAGCCGATGACGACGGCGACCTTGCCGGAGATCATCACGTCGAGTGCGCGGTTCAAGCCATCGACGAGCGAGTGGCGGCAGCCGTAGAGGTTGTCGAATTTCGACTTGGTCACGGAGTCATTCACGTTGAACGCCGGAATGAGCAGCTTGCCCTGCTCGTGGAGCTTGTAGAGGCGATGCACGCCGGTCGTCGTCTCCTCGGAGACGCCGCGCCAGTCCTTCACGATCTCGTGGAAGATGAACGCGTTCTCCGCGTGGATTTTCTTGAGCAGATCCTTGATGACCTTCTCCTCGTGGGAGCCGGACTCGCTGTTCACCCAGTCGTCGCCGTCTTCGAGTTCGTAGCCTTTGTGGATGAAGAGCGTCACGTCGCCGCCGTCATCGACGACGAGTTGCGGGCCTTTGCCGTCGTTGTTCACGATGGCCTTCCAGGTGCAGTCCCAATACTCCTCCAGGCTCTCGCCCTTCCAGGCAAAGACCGGCACGCCGGTGACGGCGATGGCCGCGGCGGCCTGATCCTGAGTGGAGAAAATGTTGCACGAAGCCCAGCGCACATCCGCGCCAAGAGCGACGAGCGTCTCAATGAGCACCGCCGTCTGGATGGTCATGTGCAGCGAGCCGGTGATGCGCACGCCCTTGAGTGGCAGGCTGGGCGCGTACTGTTTGCGGATGGAAATCAAGCCGGGCATTTCCTGCTCGGCGATCTCGATTTCCTTGCGGCCCCAGTCGGCGAGGCTGATGTCGGCGACTTTGTAATCGGTGA
>JAYTDO010000103.1:0-2467 GCA_043735935.1 Chthoniobacteraceae bacterium | reverse complement strand
GTGGCGGGATCGACCGCTCCGGAATACGGGCTCGCGCTGGCGACGATGTCGGCGTAGCCGTCGCCATTGAGGTCGGCGACGGCGACGTATTGGAAGTAGTGGTCGACGGCGGTGAGATTCGGAAGGGCGGTGAAGCTGCCGGTGCCGGCGCCCGGTCCCTGGTTCAGCTCGACGGTGATCTCCGAGTTATTGGCGATGACGAGGTCGGGATAGGAATCATTCGCGCCCGAGCCAGCCGGCGCGGCGATGCGGCCGGAGGCGATGTCGTCCACGCTGTTTGCGGCCAGGGGGATGTCGACCGGGATGAAAGTTTTTCCCTTGCCGGCGGTGTTGAGGCGCACTTTGACGAGGCCCGAGTCGTGATCGGCCTGGACGAAGTCGGCGTGGCCGTCGCCATCGAAGTCCATGCCCGCGATGAGGCCGCGCGCGGTCCGGCCTCCGGAGGAGAAATTCAGCGGCACGCCGAAGGTCGCCTTTTGAATGGGCTGGAGCAGGTTAAAGGGCTTGGCGAATTCGCGGACGACGACGGGGGAGTGATTGCCCGAGGTGTCGGCGGAGCGGACTTCGAAGTGAAAAAAGAAGCAGTCCACGTCGATGTAGATGGGCTGGTCGTAGTCGAGCGGCCATGCCGTCCAGGCGCCGACGGTGCCGCCGTCGATGCGGGCGCGGAATTCGAGGGGACCCTTCGTGCCGGTGTAGGTTCGGAGGGAGGCATTATCCGCAGCGTCGACGAAGAAGGTGAAACGGTAGGCGCCGGGATAGACTGGGGAGTTGACGATGGTCGTGCGGACGACCTCGCAGGTAGGCTTGGTGGTATCGGTCACCGTGGCGCTTGCTGAGCCCTCCGATGCGGTGGCGAGTGCGAGGATCAAAAGAGAGAATTTCGCGTTCATGAGAGCAGTGATGGGAGAGTCTGAGGCTTTTAGCAAAGGCCTTATGTGCCGAGGGTGCAAAAGGAACTCCCAAAGAAACCGTTTGTTCGGCGGGTATTTAGGTTGTCCTAAACTGTCGAACCGCCTCTCGTTTATCATGCGCATCCCATCCCCTTTCATTCTCGTTGCCGTGCTTCACGCCGCCGGCTCGCTTGCGTTTGCTGCGATCGAGGCCGATTTCCAGGTGTTTCCCACCGATGTGAATTTAAAATACATGCGCGATCACCAGTCGCTCGTGGTCCGGATCACCGAAGCCAACGGCGTCCATCGCGACGTGACTGGCGAGGCAAAATTCACCGTGGCCGATCCGGCGAAGGCGAAAGTGGAAAAGGGCGTGGTGCTGCCCGTGGCGGACGGTGAGACGAAGGTGAAGATCGAGTACCAGGGAAAGACCGCTGAAATCGCCGTGAAGGTGGAGGAAGCGGCGACGGACACGCCGATTTCGTTCCGGCTCGATGTGATGCCCGTCTTTTTGAAGGCCGGCTGCAACACCGGCGGCTGCCACGGCCAGGCTCGCGGCAAGGACGGCTTCCGGCTTTCGCTTTTTGGCTACGATCCCGAGGGCGATCATTTTCGGCTCACTCGCGAGCTCACGGGCCGGCGCGTGAACCTTGCGCTTCCCGAGGAATCGATGGTCATCACGAAAAACACCGGTGCCGCGCCGCACACGGGTGGCAAGCTTTTCACCAAGGACAGCGATCTCGCACAGACGCTCATCCGCTGGCTGGAATCCGGCGCGCCGAACGATGACGCTACGAAGATCGCAACGTGCACGAGCATCGAAATGCTGCCGAAATCGCTGTTGCTCGAGGGGCCGGAACAGAAGTTCAAGGTCACCGTCCGCGCGCACTACTCCGACGGCACGGACCGGGACGTCAGCGATCTCGCGCTTTTCCTCACGAGCAACGAAGGCTCCGCGAAGGTCGATAAGGATGGCACCATCAGCACGGGCCAGCGTGGCGAGGCCTTTGTGATGGCGCGCTTCGCGACGCACACCGTGGGATCGCAGGTCATCGTCATCCCGAAGGCGCTGAAGTACGAGTGGCCGAAGATCGAGGAGCGGAATTTCATCGACGAACTCGTGGATCAGAAGCTGCAGAAGCTGCGCATCCTGCCGAGCGAAGTGTGTAGTGATGAGATCTTCCTGCGGCGCGCATTCATCGACGTCACGGGCACGCTTCCGAGCAGTGAGGAGGTGGCCAAATTCGTCGCCGATCAAAACGCGCAGAAACGGGCGGCGAAAGTGGACGAACTGCTGAACCGGAAAGAGTTCGTGGACATGTGGGCCTTGAAGTGGTCCGAGCTGCTGCAAATCCGGACCGAGCAGAACAACAACGGCGGCTATAAGGCGACGCTCAGCTACTACACGTGGCTGCGCGACCAGCTCGAAAGGAACGTGCCGATCAACGAAATCGCCCGCCAGCTCATCGGCGCCAGCGGATCGAATCTGGAAAACCCGGCGGCGAATTATTACGTGACCGAGACCGATCCGCTGAAGCTCGCGGAAGACACGGCGCAGGCGTTCTTCGGCATCC
>JAYTDO010000102.1:0-11267 GCA_043735935.1 Chthoniobacteraceae bacterium | reverse complement strand
CCATTCGGGCGAACCAGCGGGGCATGTGCTCCTGACAACGTCCGACGAGATCCCATCCACGTTCGGTGAGTTTACTCGCGAGGCCAGCCACAGAGTCGCCCGTCGTGATAAAACGCGGGAGGTTCAATTCGGAATCACGAGGAGCGATGCTGCGGTAGCAAACACTGACCGCGGTCGAATAGCCGGCCTCACGAACGACTTCAACGGATCGGTCGGTAAAGTCGCGGCGGTATTTTCCAAACGGGTAGGCGAAGCTCGCGACCGGGAGCCCGAGACGATCTTGGATGATCGAACGCGAGTCCCGGATCTCGCGCACGAGATTCGGGCGCGTGATCGCGCTGAGCTGCGGATGGCTGTAGGTGTGCGCGCCGATTTCCATCCCGCCAGCAGCCATTTCGCGCGCGTTTTCCCAAGTCAACGGAGTCAACTCGTCGGAGGTCGTGCGGCGAAGCTGCCGGATCCGATCAAAGACGGCCGGATCGCGATCGACATAGCCCACGGTGAGGTAAAAAGTCGCGGGGAGTTGATGCTTTTGCAGCAGCGGGAATGCGACCTCGTAGTTGTCCGCGTAACCATCGTCGAAAGTAATGGCGACTCGCGGGCGCGTTACCGCGGAAGTCGCTCGGCCGGCGGCGAGTTCGCGGAGCGTGACGACTTCGCAATGCTCCCGCAGCCAGACCAGATGGGCATCGAACATCTCGGGACTGACCGAACGGAAGCTGTGCGACGCGTGGATCGAGTGATAACAAAGAATCGCGGTCGGCGGGGTTTGTTCGAAGCACAAATTGCCGACTTTCAAGATCGCCGCACGGACGTTTTTCCGGAAAGGCGTCATAAGCTGCGAGGACGCTCAAACGGGCTCATGAACGGATTGGATGGCGGACTGCATCACCTGAATGTGGCACGCTTCGGTGAAATTGGAGAGGAATGCCGCGCGCAGGTTGCAGGCGTCGACCGTGGCGCTTGCACGCAGCGCAGCGGCGATTTCCTGCGGGGCATGCGGGGCGACAAATCCGCCAAAGTCCGATGGGACGATTTCGGGGATCGCGCGCCACCGAGTGGTGACGATCGCGAGGCCAAATGCGATCGCCTCGATGAGGTTTACCGGCTGGCCCTCCGTTTCGTAGTAGGTGGGAAAGCAGAAGACATCGCTGTTGCGGAGGAGACTGGACTTTGCGTCGCCGGATACGAATCCCACGTACGTCACCGCCTCGGCGACCTCTGGGTCCGCGAGCCGCTGGAGGAAGCGGGCTTCTTCGTAGGGCGTGACAAAAGCGCCCGCGACCGTGAGATGCAAACGCATCGGGACCGCATCGGCCCGCAAGGACGCATTGGCGAGGATGACGCCTTCGAGAGTATCGAAGAGACCTTTGCTCGCGGTGCAATGCGCGAGGTAAAGGACACGCAGAAGACCTGCTTCCTCCGGAGTCTCCGCGCCAGCGAGCCGCGCTCGACGGGCCGCAATGCGCGCAAGCCGCTTCGGGCGCACCACGGCTTCGAAGTCCGGGCACGGGTCCGGGATGCCGTTTGGCACGATCTCCACGCGACCGGCGCGAAACCAAAGTGAATCGCGGATATTTGGGATCGCGAGGGCGATTCCCAGGGATGCGCGGCCGAGGAGGCGATGCGTGATCCAGCGCTCCAGCCAGGTGCCTTGCTGGCGGAGCCAGTCCCCAAGCCCGACGGCGTGCCAGTGGTGGATGAAATGACGGAAGAAAGGCCGGCAGAGGAACATCACGATCCAGTCCCGATAAAGCGCCGCGCGTTTCCCGGGCGCCGGAACGAAATAGAAGGCGTCGACGTCGTACCGGAACCGGCACCAGATGGCCTCGATGCAGTAGCGGATCACCAGCCAGACTTTTTCAAAACGAAAGCTGCCGATGTCTTCGAGATCCTCCGAATACCGGCAATTGACGTGATAACAATCGATCGAGCTTCGCCGGTCGTGGGCCGAATCTCCCACCCTGCGCCGCGCGTCGCCGCCGAAACCGTCGATCATCAGCTTCACCATATAACTCTGGCCGTGGTGCGGCGGCGGAGTGTGGGCGAAGACGAGTAACTTCATCTGGGGAACGGCCGGAACATCGGACAGTGGAGCTTCGTCATTCAACAAGGAACTACGGGTATTTGCCGATAAGTCAGTTGTGGGTTGGATGTGCGAGGCCGGATGTTGGATGCTCGCCGTCGTGAAGTATTCCATTGTCACGCCCAGTTTCCGCCAACTCCCGTGGCTCAAGCGCTGCGTTCGCTCGATCGAGGATCAGCGCGCGGACGTCGAGCATATCATCCAGGACGCGGGGTCCGGAGCGGAGCTGGAAACGTGGGTGCGTGAGCAGGCGCGCGGGCAACTATTCGTCGAGGCGGATCGCGGAATGTACGACGCGCTCAATCGCGGCTTCGCGCGGGCGACGGGCGACGTGTGCGCGTTTCTGAACTGCGATGAGCAATACCTCCCGGGCACCCTGGCCCGGGTGACGCGGGCGTTTGAGGAAAACCCGTGGGCCGATGCCGTCGCGGGCGATTACCTCGTGCTCGACTCGGAAAGCCGGCTTCTGAGTTTCCGGAAAGTGACGCCCTTGCGCCGGTCGATGATCCAGACGGACCACCTCTATGCCTTCACGTGCGCGATCTTTTTCCGGCGGCGGATTTTCGAGGACGGCGTCCGTTTTAATGCGGACCTCAAGGACATCGCCGACAGTGAATGGGTGTGCGAGGTGCTGAAACGCGGCTACCGCTTCGCCCTCGTGCCGGACTACCTGACGACCTTCACCTTCACGGGCGAAAATCGCAGCGCGCAACCACTGGCACGCGAGGAAAAGCGTCGCGCCCGTGGCGCGCTCCCGATCGGCCTGCGCCTCGCGGCTCCGGCCCTGCGGGCGTTTCGGCATCTGGAAAAGCTACTCGCGGGCGGGTATCGTTCCGGACCGATTCGATACGAGGTCTTTGCCACCGACGATGCGGAGCGGCGCACCGCGTTCACCTGCGAGCACCCGGATTTTCGCTACCCGACGGCGTAAGCGGCTACGCGCGGTTCACGACGGAATTGCCACCGCGCGCAATCTCATCGTTGATCCAGCGATACGTCAGCTCCAGGCCGGCGCGCAGCCTCATCGAAGGCTCCCAACCGAACACTTTCTGGATGAGCGTATTGTCCGAGTTGCGCCCATTGACGCCCTTTGGCGCGGAAAGGTTGTAGTTCCGCTTGAGCTTCACGCCGGCGATGTCTTCGACGAGGTCGACGAGTTGATTGATCGAGACCAGTTCGCTGCTGCCGATGTTGATCGGCTCCACGAAGTCCGAGTTTGTGAGCATCTGCGTGCCGTGCAGGCAGTCGTCGATATACATGAAGCTGCGGGTCTGCTCGCCACTGCCCCAGATTTCGATCTCATGTTTGCCGCTGAGCTTCGCGGCGATGACCTTGCGGCAGACGGCGGCGGGCGCCTTCTCGCGACCGCCATCGTAGGTGCCGTGCGGTCCGTAAACATTGTGGTAACGGGCGACGCGCGTCTGCACGCCAAAGTCTTCGCGAAAATGCCGGCACATGCGCTCGCTGAAAAGCTTCTCCCAACCGTAGCCGTCCTCGGGCATCCCGGGATACGCGTCCTCCTCCTTCAGCGCGGTGACGTTCGGATCACGCTGTTTGTCCGCGTTGTACACGCACGCGCTCGATGCGTAGAAAAAGCGCGAGACACCGAACTTGCGCGAGGCCATCAGGAGATGGGTGTTGATGAGCACGGTCAACATGCAGAGCGCCTTGTTTAGCTCGATGAAACCCATGCCGCCCATGTCGGCGGCGAGATTGTAGACGACATCCGCACCCGCGACCGCCTGCTCGCTGGCGTCGAGCCGCGAGAGGTCGAGGGAGAGGTTTTCGACGTCGTCAAAACGCTGATACCACTGGTCGAGCGGCTTGAGATCGACGGCGCGCAGGTCGGTGTGGCCTTGGCGGCGAAGATCGGCGATGAGATGGCCGCCGATGAATCCACCGGCACCGCAAACGAGAATTTTTGGCATGAGAAGAAGGTCTTAGGGGGGCTGAAGAGCGGGCAATCTCCACAGCCGCGCGGCTCATTCAAGCGGATACTTGCGCAGCCCGGAGAGTTGGAGTGCGATGCGCCCGAGGAAGAGCGGATTATTCACCAGGTACCGCCGCGCTAGGCGCCGGGGCTGACAGCACATCCGGTAAAGCCACTCAAAACCCGAACGCTGAATCCACCGCGGCGCCTGACGCACCCGACCGGAATGAAAATCGAACGCCGCGCCCACACCCGCCATGATCGTGACGTCGAGCTTTGGCAAATACGCGGCCATGAAGCGCTCCTGCTTCGGCGTGCTCAGGCCCACCCACATCATGTCGGGCTGCGCCGCACGCACTTGTTCGGCCAGCGCGGCTTCTTCGGTTTCATCGAGCGGGCGGAAAGGCGGCGTGTAGGTGCCGACGATCTGGACTCCGGGAAAGCGGGCTACCAGACTCGCTTTCAACTCCTCCGCGACACCCGGCGCGCCGCCGTAAAAGAAATGCCGAAATGGAACCGTTTTTGTCGCCTTAAACATCTCCAGCATGAAGTCGGGCCCGTAGACTCGGTCCACATCCGGCCCCACAAAATGCCGCCCGAGCCAGACCAGCGGCATGCCGTCGGTGGTGTTCAGAAAGGCGCCGTTGAGGATGCCTCGAAAGGCTGGGTCGTTCTGCGCTTCGGTGACGCCGTGGACGCCGGTGACGCAAATGTAGCCTTTGCGGCGGGCGCGCGCGGCTTCGATGACGGCTTCGACGGCGACCGGCAAATCCATCGCACTCATGGCGACACCGAGGACGTTGAAACGGGGGATGTTCATGGACGAGGCGAAATCTGGAGGTAGGCGAGGTTGGTCCCGACAATGCGGCGGATCGGGCGGTCCTCGCGGGCGAGAAGATGAATCGCCTCGGTGACGCCGTCGAAGTGCCCATCGTAGTCGTGCCACAAGATGATGCCGCCCTCGGGACGAAGGAGGCGGAAGGCGTGGCGCGAGTCGCTGAGCACGTAGTCCCGCGAATGCGCGCCGTCGATGAAGATGAGATCGAAGGTGCCGAGATGGGGCGACCAGTCGAAGGTGGCCGAGTCTCCCAAAAGCTGCGTGATGCGCGGCGCGACGTCGGTTCCCAAAAACCGCGCGCCCGATCCGGGCTTGAGCACGTAACGGGCATCCCCGCGCGCGAGCGCGTGGCCGGTGTTGGCGACGTCGGCAGCCGGGAGGTCGAGGGTGAGCACTTCGCCGCTCGTGTTCGAGGCGATATTCAGGGTCGTTCGCCCGTCGAAGGTCCCAATTTCCAAAATGCGCCGCGGCTGCCTGGCGGCGGCGACCCGGGCGATGACGATCAATTCGTAAAGCGAAACATTCCCGTCCATGCCATGCGGCTCGCGCAGTACGAAAGGCGTCCGCTCCGGCGCGATGTCATTCGCGTCGATCTCGGGCAGATCGGGGCGGACGCGGCGCGGCGCGTAACCGAAATGCGCGCAGATGGTATTGATGAGCACCCGATGGCGTGAGGAAAGAAAGCCAAACGCGTGGACGTAAAGGCTGCCGCCGAGGGAGACGCAGTACTTGGTGAAAAAGGTGGCCAGCGCGTTCATCGAGTCATGTTTTCGGAAGCTGCTGAAGGCGGGCGAAGAAGGTGCGACCCGAACCGCGGCCGGCCGGTTCTCCCAAAACAACACCGCGCCACCAGGCTCGGGCCGCATCACCGATCGCCCGCCACGACCAGAGCGAAAGGAATCGGCGCATCGTGCCGAGATTCGTCCAAGCGACGCGCCGTCCGTGCGGCAGGCGCAGGCTGACGTAGGCGATGTTTTGGACCATGGCGCAATGCTTGAGATATTCCGCTTCGCGCGACTGCGGACGCTCGGGTGGCGGGAGATGCTCGGCGACCGCCCCGAGCACAAACAGCGCGGGATGGCGGGCGCTCAGGCGCAGGCTGAATTCGAGATCTTCCCCGCGCATCCAAAAATCCGCCCGATGCAAGCCGACCTCATCCACGGCGCGACGCGCGACGAGCAGGCAGATGCCTTGCGCCCAGGTGAACCGCACGGCCGCACCGCCGAGCGCGGCACGAAGCTCTTCGACCGTGCCGCCGCGCTCCGCGATCCGATGCTGCCGGCGATCGGCGAGCCCCGGCAGCCATCCGACGCGGCCGTCCGGTCCGATGACCACGGGGTAAGCCGCGCCGGCCTGTTCGCGTTCGAGATTTTCCAAAAGGACGCGAAGCGTGTCGGGGCGAAGCACGGCATCGTCGTCGAGGATGAGCAGATGGGTGCAGGACTCACCGAGTTCGCTCAGCGCCGCTTCCTCGCCGCGGCGCAGGCCACCGCCGCAACCGAGATTTTCCCCCGGCGTGACGAGACGGATCGGCAAGGGCGACGACTTCACCGATTCACGAATGCGCTCGTCCCCGCCGTTGTCGACGATGACGACGAGCGAGAGCGGGGGCTCCAGCGCCACCAGCGAATCCAGCAGACGGCCGAGTTCCTTCGGGCGGTGGCGCGTGGCGATGACGGCGGCGACGGAGGGATTCATTTCGACGCGAGCGCGGCGGGCACGATGCCGCGCGTGATCAAATCGTGGATCCGTTGCCGGATCTCCGGCCACACTTTGTCGGGCAGCATTTTCGTCATGCAATACGGCTCCGAGAACTTGCAGTAATCGAAGCATGGCCGCCACGGGCAGATGTCGCGGATGACGAGGAAATGCCGGTCGCCCCATGGGCGGAACCAGTCGGGATCGGTCGGGCCGAAGATGACGATCGTCGGGCGGCCACAGGCAGCGGCGATGTGGCCGGGGCCGCTGTCGTTGCAAATGAGAAGATCCACCCGGCCGAGGACGTCCACGAGCTCGGCGATCTGGAGCGGTTTTAAGACGGTATCGGCAAGCGGCGTGAGGACGCGGCCGTAGCCGTCGGGATCGGGGATGAGGACGAGGTGAAAGTCGAATTCCGCGCGCATCCGTTCGATGACGTGGCGGAAGTATTCCTCCGGCCACCGGCGCACGGGGATGCGAGCGCCGGGGTGGAGACAAACAATGGGGCGGGTAATCTTTCCGAGCCATTCGCCCGTCTTCGCGGAGCCGTAGTCGGCATGGGCGAGTTCCGGCTCGGCGGTCTGAATGCCAGGCAGATCGAGCGCACGCCCGATGTCCCGCCAGTCCTCGACTTTATGCTGCCGGAGGCGCGAACGCAGGAGCGGATGCGTCAGGAACGCGCTGCTGCCGCGGCGCGGAAATCCGTAACGATTCCGCGCGCCGATCAGCCACATGAAAAGATGGTCGCGCGGGTCATTCCGAACCGACAGCGCCACGTCGAACCGCTCGCGCCGCAAGAGTACGACGAGGCTGATGATCTCGCGCCACGGCCATTTCCAAAGGGCGTATTTCTCCCGGTACGCCGACCACGGCGCGTCGAAGGTGATGAAGCGGACATTCGGGAACGTGGCGGCGAGGAGCGGCTGCGCGTGCGCTTTTCCCACGAGCGTGATGTCGTAATGATCCCCGGCTGCGCGCAGGAGCGGCGTGGCGAAAGTCAGGTCGCCGAGGCCCCAGAATTCGAGAACGAGGAGTGTGGGTTTGCGCGCGGCGCTCAAGGTGGAGGCGGAGCGTAGAGGGGGAGGACGGAGGTGGCAAGGGGTGCGCGGCCCGTGTTTTACGAAGTGCCGTTGCAACGTGGGCCGCGACCGTTAATGTGCGACACCATGGCCGACACCCCTCCGCCTTCCCCACAGCCGACCTTTGGCGAATCGCTCGCGCGGTTTGCCGCGTGGTGCCGCCGCGAACCCGCTTCGGCCCTGTTGTTTGCCGGGGTCGTGCTGTCGCTGATTTACTTTTTCGGCTTCTTCAAAATCTTCACCAACGGCGCGCTGACCACGGCGCGCTGGGCATGGGAGGCTTGGAACCCGGAGAACAACCAGGAGCACGCCGTGCTCATCATGCCGATCGCCATTTTCCTCGTCTGGCACGATCGCGACCGGATCGCGGCAGCCACGAAGTCCCCGTCGAATCTCGGGATGTTGTTCGTCGGCCTCGGGATCGCGTTGTTCATCCTCGCCGCTCGCACGCTTCAGCCCCGCATCGCGATCGTGGCGCTGCCGCTTTTGATTTACGGCTGCGTGCGGTTTCTGTGGGGACGCGAAGTGGGGCGGGTGTTTGTGTTCCCGT
Source organism: Chthoniobacteraceae bacterium (assembly GCA_043735935.1). Taxonomy (GTDB): domain Bacteria; phylum Verrucomicrobiota; class Verrucomicrobiia; order Chthoniobacterales; family Chthoniobacteraceae; genus JANLQB01. The sequence goes on along the minus strand of JAYTDO010000102.1, from coordinate 3,086 downwards.
GCGCCTTCATGTTCTTCATGCTGCCCATCGGCGGCCTCGTGCAAGGGACGGTCACACTCCAGTTGCTCGTGTCGTCCGTTTGCAACGTGCTGGCCTCCTTCGTCGGCGTGCAGATCGAGGCGACCGGCACGACCATTCGCTCGCTCGACGGCAGCTTTAATTTCGACATCGCCGAAGGCTGCAGCGGCATCCGTTCGCTCATGGCGATGACGACGCTGACGGCGCTTTACGTGCATTTCACCCAGAACGAGCTCTGGAAAAAGGTGGCCATCTTCGGCGGCTCACTGGTCTTCGCCGTCATCGGAAATATCGGCCGGATTTTCACGGTCATCCTCGTCGCGAAATACGTCAGCCCGCGCCTCGCCGGCGGCATCTACCATGACTACTCGGGCTTCGTTTTCTTTCCGATCGCGGTGATGGCGATGGTCGGTTTCAGCAACCTGCTGAACGCCGACTGGACGGCCGTCCAGCAGCGGTGGCTGCGGCCGGAGAAGGCGCCGGCGCCGCTGCCGCTCGATGCGGATGTGAAGCCAGAGGACGAAAAACCCGCGAGCCCGATTTCGTATGACTACTAGCCGCCTCGCGCTGCTGCTCGCGGTGATCCTCGCGGGAATGAGCACCGTTTTCCTGCTGCCGAAGCACCTGGCTTTCCAGCCCGTCGGCGTCAATCTGCGGCTGCCGGAATACGCCGGCGAATGGATCGGGGCGCCGATGGATGTGACCGAGGAGGAAAAGATCGTGCTCGGCAAGGAGACCGAGTTTTCGCGCATGCGCTACTCGAACGGACGCGGCGACGAACTGGTCGCCTCGATCGTGCTCGCCGGGCAGGACATGAACACGAGCATCCACCGCCCCGAACGCTGCCTGCCCGCCCAGGGCTGGACCATCGCGGACAAACACGCGGCGGTGATCCCCATTCCGCCCCGCGGCGTGATCCACGCGACGCGCCTGCACGCGCTCCGCGCCGTGGGCATGGAGGGCGACAAACCGCTCACGCTCTACAATCTGAACTACTACTGGTTCGTGGGGCACACCGACGTGACCGACTCGCACATGGAACGCACGTTGATCGACATCAAAGACCGGCTGTTGCGCGGCTACAATCAGCGCTGGGCGTATCTCACGATCTCGGGGGACATCACGAAGGACTACAAGCGATTCGGGCGGGACGAAGCGGAGGTCGACGAACTCATCCGCGGCTTCATCGCCAAGCTCGCGCCGCAGGTCTTGAAGGAGACGGTCGTCGCGCAGTGAATCGCGGCCCGCGCCGCATTTCCGCTACCACTCACGCCGCGCGTGCGTGTAACTTCCGCGCCTTTCCGCCACTATGAGCCCCGACGCCGCCGACGCACCCACGCCCTCCGATTTCATCCGCGACATCGTCGCCGCCGACCTCGCGTCGGGCAAAGTCCAGCGCATCGTCACGCGCTTCCCGCCTGAGCCGAACGGCTACCTGCACCTCGGCCACGCCAAATCGATCTGCCTGAACTTCGGCATCGCCCGCGAGTTCGGCGGCGTGTGCAACCTGCGGATGGACGACACCAATCCCGCGAAGGAAGAAGTCGAGTACGTCGACAGCATCATCGCCGACGTGCGCTGGCTCCTCAGCGGCTGGGGCGAGGACGTGCTGCGCTTCAAATCCGGCGACGGCCCCTTCTACGCGAGCGACTATTTTCCGCAGCTCCACGACTACGCCGTGAAACTGATCGAAGCCGGCAAAGCCTACGTCTGCGACCTGACCCCCGAGGAGACCGACGCCTACCGCGGCGCGCCCGGCGAGCCGGGAAAACCGTCGCCCTTCCGCGACCGCACCGTGGCCGAGAACCTCGACCTGTTCGCGCGGATGAAAGCCGGCGAATTCCCCGACGGCGCCCGCACGCTCCGCGCAAAGATCGACATGGCCGCGCCCAACGTCTGGCTCCGCGATCCGCTGCTCTACCGCATCCGCCACACGGCGCACCACCACACCGGCGATGCCTGGTGCATCTACCCGCTTTACGACTACGCGCACTGCCTCTCCGACAGCCTCGAAGGCATCACGCATTCCATCTGCACGCTCGAGTTTGAAGTCCATCGGCCGCTCTACGATTGGATCCTCGACAACCTCCCCGTGCCGCAGCCGCGCCCGCATCAGTACGAGTTCGCAAAGCTGATGCCGACCCACATCGTCATCTCCAAACGCAAACTTCTCGCCTTCGTCAAAGAGGGCATCGTCAGCGGCTGGGACGACCCGCGGATGCCCACGCTGAGCGGGTTGCGGCGCCGCGGCATCACCCCGGAAGCAATCCGCCAGTTTGCCTACCACATCGGTGTCACGAAGTACCAGAGCAGCACGGACATCGCCGTCTTCGAACACGCCATCCGCACCGATCTCAACGACCGCGCGTTGCGCCGGCTCGCCGTGCTTCGGCCTTTGAAAATCGTCATCACGAACTATCCCGAAGGTCAGAGCGAAGACCTGGCCGCCGTCAATCATCCCGCGCGGCCCGAGCTGGGCACCCGCACGATCCCATTCAGCCGCGAGCTGTTCATCGAGCAGGAAGACTTCATGGAAGTGCCGGCGCCGAAATACTTCCGGCTCAAACCCGGCGGCGAAGTGCGTCTCAAATACGCCTTCATCATCCAGTGCAACGAAGTGGTGAAAGACGCGGCGGGCAACGTCCTCGAGCTGCGATGCACGGCGGATTTCGATTCCAAATCCGGCGGGCCGACCGCGGGCCGCAAGGTCAAGGGCACGATCCACTGGGTCAGCGCCGCCCATGCCATCGACGCCGAGGTGCGGCTGTACGACCGGCTTTTTACCGATGCCGAACCCGAACGCGACGGGCGCGATTTTCGCACCGCGCTCAATCCGCATTCGCTCGAAGTCGTGACCGCGAAACTCGAGCCCGGCCTCGCCGATGCGAGCGCCGACGAGCGTTATCAGTTCGAGCGGCTCGCCTATTTCGCGCTGGACGCGAAGGATTCCGCCCCTGGCAAACCCATCTTCAACCGCACCATCACACTCAAGGACAACTGGGCAAAGGAAGCCGCGCGCTGAGCCGCCCCCGGCGGTGAGTGCAGCCACTCGGATTCCATTCACCGTT
>JAYTDO010000101.1:0-2163 GCA_043735935.1 Chthoniobacteraceae bacterium | reverse complement strand
GGCGTTGTCACCAAGTTCCTCTTCGATCCGCAAGAGCTGGTTGTACTTCGCCACGCGGTCGGTGCGGGAGAGCGAGCCGGTCTTGATCTGGCCGGCATTGGTGGCCACGGCGATGTCGGCGATGGTGTTATCCTCGCTTTCGCCGGAGCGGTGCGAGATGACGGCGGTGTAGTCGTTTTCCTTGGCGAGTTCGATGGCGTCGAGGGTCTCGGTGAGGGAGCCGATCTGGTTCACTTTCACGAGGATTGAGTTGGCGGTGCCGGTGTCGATGCCCTTTTGCAGGAACTCGACGTTGGTGACGAAAAGATCGTCGCCGACGATCTGCGTGGTCGCACCCATCGCGTCGGTGAGTTTCTTCCAGCCGGCCCAGTCGTTCTCGGCGCAGCCGTCTTCGATGGAGATGATGGGAAACTTGCCCGCGAGTTCCTGGTAGTAGGCGACGAGTTCATCGGCGGTGCGTTTCGAGCCGTCGGATTTTTTGAAGACGTAGAGGTTCTTCGCCTTGTCGTAGAACTCGCTCGAAGCCGCATCGAGCGCGATGAAGATTTCCTTGCCGAATTTGTAGCCGGCCTTTTTCACTGCCGCGGCGATGGTTTCCAGCGCGTCGTCGGCACTCTCGAAGTTGGGCGCGAAGCCACCTTCATCGCCCACCGCCGTCGAGAGGCCGCGGCCTTTGAGCACGGCTTTGAGCGCGTGGAAAATTTCGCAGCCCGCACGGATGGCCTCGCTGAAGGAGGCCACGCCTTTCGGCACGATCATGAACTCCTGAAAATCCACGGGCGCATCGGAGTGCGCGCCGCCGTTGACGATGTTCATCATGGGCACGGGGAGGACTTTGGCGTTGGGTCCGCCGAGGTATTTGTAAAGCGGCTGGCCGAGCTGATTCGCGGCGGCTTTGGCCGTGGCGAGGGAGACGGCGAGGATGGCGTTGGCACCGAGCTTGGCTTTGTTCTTCGTGCCATCGAGCAGGATCATCGCGTGGTCGATGGAGAGCTGGTCGAGCGCGTCCTGGCCCTCGATGATTTTAGCGATGGACTTATTCACGTTGGCCACGGCCTTGGTCACGCCTTTGCCGAGGTAGCGGTCTTTCACGCCGTCGCGCAGTTCCCAGGCCTCGTGCTCGCCGGTGCTCGCGCCGCTCGGGACGATGGCGCGGCCGCTCGCGCCGCCGGCGAGCGAGACTTCGGCTTCGACGGTGGGATTGCCGCGCGAATCAATGACCTGGCGGGCGTGAACTTCAACGATTTCGGTGAGAGACATGGAATGGAATTTAGGGTTTTGGATTTGGAAAATGGGGCGTGTGATAGGAGGCGGGGCGGGGCTTGGCAACCACTATTGTGCGCGGGGGGTGGAGGGAGGAACCACTTACCGGCACTTATGGACACTAATGGGGAGAAAGGCGGCGGTGGGTCGCGCGGATGGTTTCACGTCGCATCGGGTAAGGCGCGCATGGTGATGTGCGGCTTGGGGAAGAGCCGCCGATGCGGTCAATTGCACATCGCCACGAATCGCGTCATCCACAGCCCGCCCGCCGCCCCTGTCTTTGTCTTATTAGTGCCCATAAGTGCAGGTCAGTGGTTCCATTCCCTTTCAAAAAATGACCGGACGTTTCGGTCGCCCGGCGGAATCCGGCGTGACGATGCGCAGGAGGACAAAGACGAGTACTGCGCCGAGCGGGATGGTCGCGGGGAGCCAGACGAGCCATTGGCCAAAGACGAGCATCGCGACCATGACGAAGCCGACGAGCGAGAAGAAGCCGACGAGCACGGCCACCCATTTTTTCGACCGCGGGATGCGGTAGCTGATGAGCATGAAGACCGCGATGACCGCGCCCTGCGCCCACAGCGGCGCGCGTCGGATGAAGGACTGATTCTGAATCGTGGCGATGGCCGCGGCGAAGAGTTCGCCGGGCGAGCCCATGCGCCGCGCGGCCAGCGGCACGGTGCGCGCGGCGGTGTCGGTGCGCGAGAGGAGGACGATGCCGCCTTTCATCCGATCAAGCGGCACAAGCGCCGACTTGCCGGCATCGGGGTCGGTGGCAAGGATCAGTTCTTCGTAGCTGAACTGCGCGCGCGGCGAGCCAAAGTCCACGCGCATGCGGCCCGCGAAATCAATCGGAATGCGCAGCGTTTTTCCCAGCAGAATGTGCGCGCCGGGCTCGAC
>JAYTDO010000100.1:0-12611 GCA_043735935.1 Chthoniobacteraceae bacterium | reverse complement strand
CCCAGCCGCGGAAGTCGGTGCCGCTGCTGAATGAACCGGTGAGGCAGAGCACGACCCAGAGGTCGCCCGCCTTGTCGAAACGCGAGCCGAAGGCGTATTCGTGGTAGTCGCCGCTGACGCCCCATTTGTCGCACACGGTCTCGAAGAGATCGGCACGACCGTCGCCATCCTTGTCCGTGAGGCGCGCGACCTCGTAGCGGTTGGTTTCATACAGCGCCTTCTCCTTCGCCGACCACGCGAGGCCGAGGACCTCGTGCTGGCCTGCGGCGAAGAGCGTGAACTTCGCCTTCCCAGGGTCGCCGTTTGCGTCAGCCACGGTCCAGATTTCCCCTCGGCGTGTGCCGAGAGCGAGCTTGTCGCCGGGGAGCAGTTCGATCGAGCCGACTTCCATCGCGGCGTCGGGTGGCGTGTCGAACGTGGTGATCTTATAGAAGTCCGATTCTTGAAGTGCGGGGTCGGCGGCGAAGACGATGGCCGGTGCGAGGAGCGCGGCGCAGGAGAGGGAGAAGAGTTTCATTTTCAAATCAATGAGCGTGGAGATGCGCGGGCCAGGTGTAGGTGATTTTGATTTCGGCCCGGGCCGGGACGAGGAGATTGCGCCCCGCGATGCGGCCGCCTTCGACGGCGACGTCGAACCGGTTATCGAACTTCCGGCCCTGCACATCGAACATGCCGCCATCGACCGCGAAGGCCGCGCCCGCCGGCTGGATGGTGCCATCGACCACGCGCAGGAAAGCATTTGGTGGAATCGGTCCCGCGAGCTTGAGCGTGCGGATGAGTTTGCCAGTGCCTGCCGCCGCGTCACCTTCGACGTCGAAACGGTCGGACACTTTCACGCCGTTCCATTCGTAGGAAAAGGTCGGAAAACGTTTTGCATCGAGCGCGTAGCCCTTCCACTGGAAGCCTTCAGGGCGCTGTTTCGTGTCGGCCTTAGGCCACTCTGCATCCGGGGATGCAAGCACGGCAAAGGCCGGAGCGACATCGGGTGCGGGCCGCAGGAGATCGTAGCCGAGCGGTGGCTGCTCTCCGCCGCCGCGGTCGCGCCAGTGCAGCGCGGCATCCATGAACGCCCCGCGCCAGATGAGCGCGAGATTCATCTGATCGACGCTCCAGGCGACGTTAAAGCCGCCTGGATAACCGACGCCGATCGGTCGGCCGCCGGCGTTCGCGATGAAGTTCCGATAGATCACCGGCTCCGTGCCGACGCTCAGCGGGATGCCGGTGTGGTCATCTTTTTTCTTCGTCGCTGGTCCCGTGTTCGCCGAGGGATGCACCCATTTCGTCAGCGGCGTATTTGAAAAATCCGTGCCGCGCCATGCCGCATACAGCTCCGACTGCCCGGCCGCCTGAAAGTATTCGAACCTCAAGTCGTGCTCGCCCGCCTTGAGCTTCGCCTTGCCTTCGCGGATGTCCGAACTCGGGTGAATACCGTCGTGCTCGACGATCTTTTTTCCGTCCACGAGCAACCGCACGCCGTCATCGCCAGCGACCGAAAACGTATATTCGCCGTCCTTCGGCACCGGGAGCTTGCCGGTGAAGACGACACCGAACTGGTTCTTGTAATCGTCGAGTTTGAGCTGGATCAGGTTGTCCGGCAGCTCGCCCTCGCGATGCGGCTTCAGCGTCGAGAAGTCCGGGAGCATTTTCCAATCGCCGAGATAAACCGCGAACTTCAAGCCCGTGAGCTTCGGTCCTGGCACGACCGTCTTCAGCCGCCCCTGCATCGTCGCCGCGTGGCCGGGAAAAGTGCAGACGAACGGGTAGACGCCGGGTTTGTCCGGCGCCTTGAAGACGATCTCCTCCTTCTCCTTCGGATTCAGCATCTTCGAGTGCAGCCACATCCGCGGATCGTCGGGGATCCAATTGCGCTTGAGCGCTTCGTCCGCCTTTTCCATCTGCTTGTTCGACACTGCGATGACGTCCGTGCCGTCCTCGAAGAAAACCATGTTGTGCGGCATGTCGTCCGTGTTTTCGAAAATGATCTTCACCTGCGCTCCGGGCGACACGGCGATCTCGGTCACGTCGTAGCGCATCTGCGCCTGGAGCGTTTTGATGGTGAAGGTCTGCGGCTCCGCCGCGAAAATGGCGGCGGTCGGCAGGAGGAGGGCGAGCAGGGTGCGGTGCATATCGTTGGTGGGCGGCAATTCCTTAATCAATCTCCGCGCCGTTCATTAGCGATTTCGCACGCGCAATGCGCAGCGTTAGATTCGGCCCCGATGAAACCCGCGCTCCGCCTCCTTCTCGTCCTCGCGTTCGGGGCGTGTCGCCCGCCCGCGTCTCCGCTCCAGCAGGATGCCTATCTCTGGCAGCGCGCGTGGACGCCGCAGGTGCGCGCGGCGCTCACGGAGCATCACGATGCGCTTGCGGGCTTCGCGGTCCTCGCGGCGGAGATCAACGTGGCGCTCACGCCACCGAAGATCGTGCGGCCTGGCATCGACTTTGCGGCGTTGAAGGCGACGGGAAAACCCGTCGCGCTCGCGATCCGCGTCGATCCATTTGCCGGCCCGTTTCGGGCGGATACCGCGGTGATGAAGACGATCGTCGCCACCGTGCGGGATCGGCTCGATGAAGCGCGGAGGAATGAGGTCGTGCCGGTCGAGGTCCAGATCGACTTCGATTGCGCCGAGGCGAAGCTCGACGGCTACCGTGTCTGGCTCGGAGTCCTGCGGGACGCCATCCCGCTGCCCGTTTGCCCGACCGTGCTGCCGAGTTGGTTGAAACATCCCGAGTTCGCCGCGCTCGCGCGTGAATGCGGCAGATTTGTGCTTCAGGTCCACAGCGTCGCACCGCCGCGGCGGATCGAAGACGCGCACACGTTGACCGATCCGGCTCGCGCGGTTGCATGGGCCGAGGAGGCGGGAAAACTCGGGGTGCCATTTCGGGTCGCGCTGCCGACTTACGCATACCTCGTCGCTTTCGATCGGGCCGATGGAAAGGCGATCGGGATTTCCGCCGAAGGCCCATCCTCGCGATGGCCAGCGGAAGCGCAGGTGGTGCGTTGGGAAGCCGATCCAGACGCGATCGCGGCGCTCGTCTCGAAATGGTCGCGCGTCCGGCCGTCGTGGATGACCGGCCTGATATGGTATCGCCTTCCCGTCGCCGGCGACGCGCTCAACTGGCGCTGGCAAACGCTTGATGCCGTGATGCGCGGTCGCGCCCCGGCGCGGCGTATTCGCGTGGAAGCCACCGAGGCCCAGCCTTCCGAGATCATCGCGGTCAACGAGGGCGAACGCGATGAACCGCTCCCGAGCGTCGTGACCGCGCGATGGGACGACGCGCGATTCGTGGCGGGCGATGCCCTCGATGGATACATCTTTGAACAGCTCGCGCCCGGCTCCGCGCGTTTTGTCCGGCAACCCGCTGCGGACCTTTCACGCTTGCCGCCGGGCACGCAGCGACCTATCGGATGGCTTCGTTGTGAACCTCACGCGCCGATTCGTATTTCCGTGGCTGATCCCGCTTCTGGCAACGCCGCTGGCGGCCGGCGCGACGGGCTATGAGGAGCCGGCGCGCTGGACCGCTCCGACCCCCGCCTGGGGCAATGAACCGCCGAAACCGCAGGTGCTTCAAGCGCCCGAATTTTATTTCGCTTTGGAAATGAAACGCCTGGCCGCGGAGTTGCATCCCGGCCTGAAGGCCATTTCACCGCCCTTCAAGGATGACGCGCCGGATTACGAAGGGCAGACCGCTGCGGCGGATATCGCCGACTTTCAGGACGCGCTCGCGAAGAAGGTCATCGCACCACCGGACTTCGCGAAGGCGGCGGAAGCGCATAGGGCAATGCGCGCGTATATCGACTCGGGAAAGCAAGGCGAGCCGCTGCCGGGCGAGTTTGCGAGCGAGTTCGCAGACTACCATCGCGGTGCGGTCCAGTACGAATCCGAGGGCAATCACGTCGCGGAAGCCGAGATCATTTGGAACGAACTCCTCGCGCGCCCGCCCGCCGAGCGGCATTACCGCACGACGTGGGCGCTCTACATGCTCGGCAAACTCGCGCTCGATGGTGAAGACTACGACAGCGCGCGCGTGTTGTTCGCGAAGGTCGTCGAAGCGGCGCGCGAAGGTTTCGCGGACTCCATCGGCCTCGCCGCGGCGGCGCTCGGATGGGAAGCCGAGGCGCAGTTCCAGACGGATCATTTTGGCGAAGCCGCCCGGCTCTTTTTGGAGCAGCTCGCGACGGGCGATATGTCCGCCGTCGGCTCGCTTCGAAATGTCGCGGAGGCGGTTTTCAAGGAAGACGCCGATCTCGCCCCGCTGGCCGCCGATCCTGTCTTGCAAAGAATCGGCACGGCGGGTGCGGTCTCCGGCATGTCGCCATTCGCGATCGCTTATTCGCCCGAGGAAATGAGAGGCGACCTTGCGGCGCGATGGCTCGCGGCATTGGACAAAGCGAATGTGAAACAGGTGCGGGATGCGGAGCGCGTGGCGTGGACGTTGTACGCGCGGGCCGATTATGTGAAGGCGGCGCGCTGGCTTGCGCGGGCCGATCAGAGCCAGCCTTACACGATGTGGCTGAAGGCAAAGTTTGCGCTGCGGGACGGGAAGGTCGACGTCGCGGCAAAGCTGCTCGCCGAGGCGGTTCGCAAGCTGCCGTCGATACCTGAGCCGCTGATCACGACCGATGGGGCGACGATCTTCGGGCCGGATCAGGTCGCCCGCGGAGACCTCGGGGTCGTCCTTCTCGGGCGCGGCGAATTCCTCGCGGCGATGAAGATCTTTCTCAATGGCGATCACATCAGCGACGCCATGTACGTCGCCGATAGCGTGCTCACGATCGAGGAACTGAGTGCGTTCATCCGTCGCGAATTCCCGCCGGACTCGGCCCACGACGAGCGCGAAACCGAAGGCCAGAGAACGGGTGATGCATTCCGGATTCTTCTCGCGGGGCGGCTCGTTCGCTCGGCTCGTTACGCAGAGGCGCGGCCCCTTTTTGATGAGACGGTGCAGCCCCGTCTTGATCGTTATCTAGCGCTCCTCGATGCGGCGAAGAAACCCGGTGCAACGGCTATGGAGCAGGCGGACGCGCTTTGGAAGGCGGCTCATTTTCTCCGCCGGGACGGGGAGCAACTCATGGACTATTTCGATTCCGCCACCGCCATGCACCGGCTCACGGGACGCCAGATCGTCGGGCACGAATATCCAGTCATCGCGCTGAAGCTGGGCAAGCCCGAGAAGTTTGTCGTCCCTGTGGCAAAGGCAGAGCGAGAGCGGCTGAAATCGAACGCCACGATTCCGGTGCATACCCATTGCTCGCTTTACGTCGCGGCCGATCTCGGCTGGCGTGCCGCGGCGCTCCTGCCGGACGATGACGAACGTACGGCGCGTATCCTCAACACCGCCGGCTCATGGCTCAAATACAAGGACGACGATGCGGCGGATCGCTTTTTCCAAGCCATCGAACGGCGTTGTGCGAAGACGGCGATCGGCAAGGAAGTCATCGCAAAACATTGGTTCATCGATCTCGACGATCCCGACGAACCGAAGGAAGAGTAGGCGGCCACGTTCAAAGTTTTGCTCCCCGAATGAATCGCATCCTCGTCCTCTTTGACTCGAAAACCGGCAATGTCGCGAAGATGGCGGCATTGATCGGCGAAGGCGCGGCGTCGATCGCGGATACCGAAGTGCGTGTGCGCTCCATCGGCGACGCCAACGCGGCGGCGGACGTCATTTGGTGCGATGGCCTCGCGGTCGGCAGCCCGACGAACATTGGCGTGCTTTCATGGAAGATGAAGCGGTTTTGGGATGAGACGATGGCCGAGCATTGGATGAAAATCGACGGTAAGATCGCGTGTGCATTCAGCTCCGCGGGCGGATGGGGTGGCGGGATGGAACTCGCCTGCCAATCGATCCTCACGGTCCTCATGAATTTCGGTTTCCTCGCCTTTGGCGTCACGGATTACGCGGCGAAAATGCTCACGCTTCACTACGGCGCAGTCGTGGCGAAGGAGCCGCGCGGGGAGGCGGACGAGGCTGCATGCAGGCTCCTCGGGCGCCGCCTCGCCGAGTGGACGGCTGTGATGGTGCATGCACGCGTTGACGAACATCCGGTGCGCAAGCCCACCAGTCGGATGCGTCCTGGCTAGCAGATCGTTGAGCGATTCCGGTTGCGCTCCCCGTCTTAAACGCGGACGGTGCGCGCGTTTCGTGCCCGCCGAGCGTTTCGCGCGGGCCTTTTTATTTGCATGATTTCCTCCATCCTATTTGCCCTCGCTGGCTTTGCCGCGTGGACCGTCGTCGCCTCGTTTTTCGAGTGGGTCCTGCATCGTTTTGTCATGCATCGCCCGGTCGGAAAGTTCGACTATGCCTTTCAAGCGCACGCCATCGTGCATCACGGCACGTTCAAGGCCGATCACACCTATCACCTTCAGGATGAAGCGGACCGGGAGACAATCCCGATGGCGTGGTGGAATGGACCAGTGTTGATCGCCATCGCGTCCGCGCCCGCATTCCTCATCGGGTGGATGGCGGGAAGCTGGGCGTTTTCCTTCGGCGCCATGCTCGCCATCGCGACCTACTACGGCGTCTACGAGTATATCCATTGGTGCATGCATCTGCCGAGGGCGCGCGTCGTCGAACGCTCCGGGATTTTCTTCAGGCTCAACGGTCACCACCTCCTGCACCACCGTTACATGCACAAGAATTTCAACGTCGTGCTGCCGCTCGCCGATCTCTGCCTCGGCACCCTGCTCACGCGCTCGAAAGTGAGCTTCCCTCAGACCCGCGGACCTTCGGTCCCCGACGTGCAGCCGCGCGAAAGTTCCGTCGGCACGCCGACTTCCGTTTCCGCTCCCGAGTCCGCGTCGCCTTTGGCATCCTCCCCCGTGGCCTCGATGGAATCCAGTTTGTAGAGCGGCTTTGTTTTTCGTGGGCCGCGGATTATCTCTGCACGCCACCCATGAATCCGCAGCACGAACGCGCCGCTTACCTCACCCGCCGCCAGTTCTTCTCCAAGAGCGCGGTCGGCCTCGGCGGCGTCGCGCTGGCATCGCTGCTGAATCCAGATGTGATGGCCGCGCTCGATGGCAAGCGCCTCGGCGGACTGGCATCGCTTCCGCACTTTGCGCCAAAGGCCAAGCGCGTGATCTATCTTCTGCAAAACGGAGCCCCGCCGCACCTCGACACCTTCGACTGGAAGCCGGGCATGGAGAAGTTTCGCGGGCAGGAATTGCCGGCGTCGGTGCTGGAGGGAAAACGTTTTTCGACGATGACCTCGGGGCAGAAGCAAAAGCTCGTGCTGCCGCCGATCACGACCTTCAAACAATACGGGCAGAGCGGCGCGTGGGTCGGCGAATATCTCCCGCAGATGGCGTCGATCGCGGATGACCTGTGCTTCGTGAAGTCGATGCACACCGAGGCCGTCAACCACGCCCCGGCGATCAATTTTTTCCTCACCGGCTCCGAGCAACCGGGCCGTCCAAGCATGGGCGCGTGGACCACCTACGGCCTCGGCACCGAGACCGAGGAACTGCCCGCCTTCGTCGTCATGACATCGCGTGACAAGGAGGCGACGTGCGGGCAAATCTTCTACGACTTCTATTGGTCGTCCGGTTTTCTGCCCTCGAAATACCAAGGCGTGCGTTTCCGCGGCAGCGGCGATCCGGTGCTGTATTTATCGAACCCGGACGGCATGTCGCGCGACGTGCGGCGGGGTTTGCTGGACGATATGGCGAAGCTCAACGAGCGGCATTACGCCGAGTTCGCCGACCCGGAAATCTCGACGCGCATCGCTCAATACGAGATGGCCTACAAGATGCAGGCATCGGTGCCGGAGTTGACCGATTTTTCCAAGGAATCGCCCGAGACCCTCGCGAGCTACGGGCCCGACGTGAAGCGCCAGGGCTCGTATGCCTACAACTGCCTCATGGCGCGCCGACTCGTCGAGCGGGGGGTGCGTTTTGTGCAGTGCTTCCACGCGGGATGGGATCATCACCGGAATCTCACGACGCAGTTTAAGATCCAGTGCCAGGACACTGACGCGCCGAGCGCCGCGCTGGTGCGCGACTTAAAGCAACGCGGCCTGCTCGAAGACACGCTCGTCATCTGGGGCGGAGAGTTCGGGCGCACGCCCTTCCTGCAGGGCGACATCGCCGACACAAAGAACTGGGGCCGCGATCATCATCCGTACGCCTTCACCATGTGGATGGCGGGCGGCGGCATCAAGGCGGGCATCACGCACGGCGAGACGGACGAGTTCGGCTTCAGCCCGGTGCGCGATCCGGTACACGTCCACGACTTCCAGGCCACCGTGCTGAACCAGCTCGGCATCGACCACGAAAAGCTCACGTATCGTTTCCAGGGCCGGCAATACCGGCTCACCGACGTGCATGGAAAAGTCGTGAAAGCGATCGTCGCCTGATCAATCGCCAAGTGCGTCGCGGAGCACCTGCATCGTGTGGCGCACGCGGATGGGCGAGCCGAGTTTCGCCAGGTGCGCGCGGAGTTGAGTGAGGCAGCCGATGTTCCCGCTCGCTACGATGCTCGCGCCGGTGGCGATCACCGCGCGGGCCTTCTGCTCACCGAGCGATGCGGCGATCTCGGGCTGGTCGATATTGTAAGTACCGGCGCTGCCGCAGCACAGATGTCCGTCGGGAAGGTCGACGAGTTCGATGCCCGGGATCGCGCGGAGGAGGGCGCGCGGTTCGCGGCGGACGTTCTGGGCGTTCGCGAGATGGCAGGCGTCGTGGTAGGCGATCTTCAGCCGCTGTTCGCGCGGGATCTCGCGCAGGCCGAGGCGCGCGAGGAAAACGCTCACGTCCATCACCCGCTTGCGGAAGGTCTCGGCACTCGCCTCATCGTCCGTGCCGCGCAGGATGAGGTGATATTCGTGCATCGCCGAGCCACAGCCCGCGGCGTTCGTGAGCACGGCGTCCACGTCTTGGGGAAAAGCCGCGATGTTTCGTCTGGCGAACTCCCTCGCCGCGTCGAGAGCGCCGGTGTGCCATGCGAGCCCGCCGCAACACGTCTGCGCGGGCGGCACCACCACCTCGACGCCATTGCGCGTCAGCATTTCGATGGTCGCCGTATTGATGTCCGGGTCGAGAACCTGTTGCGCGCAGCCGATGAGCAGGGCGACCCGGGCGCGACGTTCGCCTTTCGCCGGCGTGATTTCCGGCCACGTCTGCGCGGGCGGCAGCGATCTTGGGAGAAGATCCAGCATCGGTCGCAGCGCACGCGGGGCGAAGGCGCGGAGGGCTTTGCCGAGGCGTGCGGCGAGGCGCATTCGTGCGGGATAGGGCAGCGTTTGCGCGATGAGAAAGTGGCGCAGCTTCTCGATCGGCGTGCGGGTGAACTTCGACTTCGCCAGCGCTCGGAACGGGCTGATGAGATCGCGGTACGGCACGCCGCTCGGGCACGCTGGTTCGCACGCGAGACAGCCGAGGCAGCGGTCGATGTGCGGTTGCGCGGCGGCCCAAGCGAGCTCGCCCTCGAGCACCTGTTTCATCAGCACGATCCGGCCGCGCGGCGTGTCCATCTCCTGCCCGAGTTCCTGGTAGGTGGGGCATGCCGCGAGGCAGAAGCCGCAATGCACGCACGCCTGGATCGCATGCGTCATCGGCGCCGCGAGCGGGCCGTGCTGATCGGGTGGGATCGAGTGCAGCATCAGTCGGGGAAGCGGTTCTGCGGGTCGAGCGCCGCCTTCACCGTCGTGGCGATTTGCGGCGTGGACTGCGGGCCGGCGCGGAGCGGTCCATCGCCCCGCAGGGTGACCCCGGGGCTGTCGAGTTCGGGCGCGGTGGGAGTCGAGAGAAACGCCACGTTTCCTCCCGCGCTCACGTGGATGCGCGCCTCGCCGTGCGCGGCGCAGAACGCCGGCACGCGGTCGGGCGTGAGCGGCACTTTCACGAGCACCCCATCATCGTGCGCCCAGCGGAATTCCCGCACGCTCGCCCATCGCGCTTCGGCCTCGTCGGTGGAAAGCAATGCGCCTTGCGGCCAGCGTGCGAGGACTTCGGTGGCGAGCATTTCCACGGCTTCCGCCGGACCGCCGATGCGGGCGAAGATGGCGCTTTCGGGGAAGGTGGCATCCAGCGCATCCAGCTCCCAGCGGGCGTTTGCGGCCGATACGAGGATGGCGGCGGCCTCGCGCGCATCGGCCACGGGAATGCGGACGGTGCGGAGCGCGCGCGCGCGCGGGAAGACCTTGAACGTCAGCTCCGCGAGGGCGCCGAAGCGCCCGAGACTGCCGACCAGGAACTTCGGCACGTCGAAGCCCGCCGCGTTTTTCACCACCTTCCCGCCGAGCCGCAGCAAGCGCCCCATGCCGTCCACGAATCGCACGCCGAGGATGAAATCCCGCACGCCGCCGTAGCGGAAACGGCCCGGGCCGCTGAGCCCCGCGGCGACGGTGCCGCCGAGCGTCGCGCCGGCATCCACGAGCAGCGGATCGAACGGGAGATATTGCCCGCGCTCGGCGAGCGCCGCCGCGATGTCGCGGATCGGCGTGCCGGCGAGCGCGCTGAAAGTGAACTCGCTCGCGTCGTATTCCACGATGCCGTTCATCGCGAGCGTCGAGATCAGCGCGACATCCCCAGCGACCTCCGAGAGACGCGGCTTCGTGCGCGCGCCCACTGCGAGCACGCGTGGCGACGAGCGGATGGCGTCGGCGAGTTCGGCGGGAGAGCGGGGAGACATGCGCGAGCCCCGAGCAGACTCGCTCCCGCCCGCCGCGACAAGTCCCGCCTTCGGCGTGGACACAAATCCGGGCGGGCCGTTTCCAGCCCGCCCGGTCGTGATGCCCTGCGCGGCGTGAAGGCGTTACTCACCACCGCGCAGTTGTTCGCGGTCGTGATGTTCGGGCCCGCCAGCGTGTAGATGAAAGTCACGTGCCCTGCGTCGTCGATCACCGGGTCCTTCATGTAAACGATCGTCGAACTGCCGGAAATCACGTCGCGGATGCGCGGTTTGTGTTGCCCTGAAATCAAGCACCCGTGGTGCCCCCAGCGGTTTTGCCGCCTACCCACTTCCCCGCGCGGCAGGCCGGGTTATTCCCGCGAGATCACTCCCGCTTTTTCCAGCGGATGCAGCCCGTGTTGTAAAAGCGCGGGCGCTTCGCTGCTGGGAAACATCTTCCCCGGATTCGCGATGCCGAGCGGATCGAACGCCCCGCGGATGCGCGCCATACAATCGATCTCCTCCGCGCTGAACATCTCGCCGAGATACTCCCGCTTCTCCACGCCGATCCCGTGCTCGCCCGTGATGCTCCCGCCCATCTCCACGCACATCCGCAGGATGCGGCCGGCGAGTTCCTCCGCCCGCCCGAGCGCTCCCGGCTCGCGGCCATTGTACAAAATCAACGGATGCAGATTCCCATCGCCCGCGTGGAAGACGTTCGCCACCCGGATGCCCTCCGCATCGGCCATCTCGCGGATGCGCCGCAGCGCCTCGCCCAGCCGTCGTCGCGGCACCACCCCATCCTGCACGATGAAATCCGGCGACAATCTCCCCACCGCGCTGAAGGCACTCTTGCGCCCCTTCCAAATCGCCGCCCGCTCCTCCCCATCCCGCGCCGGCCGCGCCTCGATCGGCCCACTCGCCGCGATGATCCCATCCAGCCGCACGCGATCCGCCGCCACCACCTCGCGCGGCCCCTCCAGCTCCACGATCAGCACCGCCTCCGCCCCAGCGGGATACTCCGCATGCACCGCCGCCACCGCCGCCTCCAGCGCCAGCGCATCCATGATCTCGATCGCCCCCGGCAGCAGCCCACTCGCGATGATCGCCGACACCGCATCCCCCGCCTGCTCGATCGTGCGATAGCCCGCCAGCACCGTATGGAAGCTCTCCGCCCGCGGCAGCAGTTGCAGCGTGATCTCCAGCGCGATCCCGAAGAGCCCTTCATTCCCCGTGAAAAGCCCGCACCAATCCGAACCCGTCTGCTCACGGCTCGCACCGCCGAATTCCACCACCTCCCCCGTCGCCAGCACCGCGCGCAGCCCCAGCACATGATTCGAGGTCATCCCATATTTCAAACAATGCGCGCCACCCGAATTAAACGCCACATTCCCGCCGATCGTGCAGATGGATTGCGAAGAAGGATCCGGCGCATAATGCAGCCCGTGGGCTGCCGCCGCCGCCGACACCCGCGCATTCACCACCCCCGGCTCCACTACCGCGATCCGCCGCTCCGCATCGAGCGTCAGGATGCGATCCAGCCGATTCAGCGCGATCACGATCCCGCCCGCGATCGGCAGCGAACCGCCCGACAGACTCGTCCCGCTCCCGCGCGCCACAAAGGGCAGTGCCTCCGCATGGCAGAAACGCACCAGCGCCACGATCTCCTCGGCATTCACCGGCACCACCACCGCCAGCGGCCTCACGCGGAAAGCCGTCAGCCCATCGCTCTCGTACGCCGCCAGCTCCACCGGCGCAGTCAGGATGCGCGCCGCGGGCAGGATCGTGCCTAGACGTGAAAGGGCGGAAGACAACGCCCCCAGCCATGACACACCCGCCCCCCGAGTGCAACGCCCCGCGCGCGCATCCGCGCAAACCAAGGGCGCCGCACCCCGGCGCCCCTACACCGTCAGCGTCGCCGGATCACTCAACGGGCCATCCCCGCGGCTATTTTTCCCGCGCACCGTATATTCATACGTCGTCCCCGCCGTCAGCCCGCC
>JAYTDO010000099.1:0-5711 GCA_043735935.1 Chthoniobacteraceae bacterium | reverse complement strand
GCCACGCGATCGACGACGTAGAGGTTGAGATATTCCTCGTCGATCAGCCCGCCCTCGTCGCTCGTCATCACGTTGCGGTGAAAGCCGGACGCGACCTGCTGGTCGATGGTCGCATTCGGCACCAGATCGCCCGCGAGCTGCTCGATGGTGAACTGGCTGAACGGCATGTTCGCGTTGAACGCATTCACGACCCACTCGCGCCACAGCCACATGTCGCGGAGCGAGTCATTGTGATAGCCGCTCGTGTCGCCATAGCGCGCCAGATCGAGCCACGGCACCGCCAGCCGCTCGCCGAAATGCGGCGAGGCGAGCAGCCGGTCAATGACCTTTTCATAAGCGTTCGGTGCGGCGTCTTTGAGGAAATCATCCACCTCCGTGAGCGATGGCGGCAGCCCCGTGAGATCGAGCGAAACGCGCCGGATCAGCACCGCCTTTTCCGCCTCCGGCGAAAACCACAGACCCTCCTTTTCCAGCCGCACAGCGATAAAGGCGTCGATGGGACTTTGGCTTTGGCCTTTGGCCTTTGGGCTTTCCGGCGGCACCACCGATTTGACCGGCTGAAACGCCCAATGCCCGTCCCATTTCGCGCCCGCCTTGACCCAGCGCCGGATCAATTCGACCTGCGCGGGCTTCAGCTTTTTGTGCTCCTTCGGCGGCGGCATCACATCATCCTGGTCCTCCGTGGTGATGCGCCGAATGACTTCGCTCTTCTCCGGCGCACCCGGCGCGATCGGCGTCTCGCCCGATTCCGCTTTGCCAAACGCGGATTCCTTTTGATCCAGCCTTAGCTCCGCCTTGCGCTTGTTCGTATCCGGCCCGTGGCAGGTATAGCAGTTCTCGGAAAAAATCGGGCGGATGTCCCGGTTGAAATCAATCGGCGGCAGCTCGCCGCGCGCCGCCAGCGGCAGCGCGCCGAGCGCGAGAATGAGGAGGGATGAGGGCTTCATGGAAAGGCGTCGGGGTAATGCCGTCGGGCACGCGAATCTTAGCGAAAAGCCCTCCGCCCACAAGCCGGCGCGGATGGCAGGCTCCCGCTTCCGAGACGCGGATCGGATCGTCACCCAAGCCGTCCCCTTCCCCCATGCCCCACACCCGCCTCCCGCCGCAAACAAAAACAAAGCGGGCGGAGCCCCGGAAGGCTCCGCCCGCTTGAAAAAAGAGAACGCTTTTGCACCGATGTAGTCCGCCTGGCGGATAGGGAAACGGTTTGCGCTATCTAACTTTGTCTTGAATCCGCCGCGAGCTTCCGCCAAACCCGTGCGCGCAGGCAAGGAGGAAATTTCAACTATGCGCGACACCCCCGCCACCCCGTCCAACCGCGACCTCCAGCTCGCCTTCGATGTCGGCCACAGCTCCCTCGGCTGGGCCGTACTGCAAACCCCGCCCGACCAAAGCCCCGCCCTCCTCGGCTGCGGCGCGGTGATCTTTCCGAGCAATGATTGTCTCACTTCAAAACGCCGCGATTTTCGTCGGCAGCGTCGGCACATTCGCGCCACCCGCCTGCGCCTCGCGCGACTGCGCCGCCTGCTCGCACAGCTCGGGGTGCTGACCGCGGATGAACTCGAAGCAAATAAATGTGCGTGGCCATGGTTGCTCGCAGCAAGGGTACTGCGCGGCGGGAAGAAGCTGACGTGGAGCGAGCTGTGGGCCGTGCTCCGCTGGTATGCGCACAATCGAGGCTACGACGGGAACAAGGGCTGGAGCCGGCAAGAAGCCGACGACGCAGCGGAAAAAGACGATGCCGAGAAAGTGCAGAATGCACGCGCGCTCTACGAGGAATATGGCACGGACACGATGGCAGAGACGTGGTGCGCAATCTGCGATCTCGACCCTCTTGGCACCAAGAAATCCGTCGCACTGGCGGGCGACAAACGGCCCAAGGCGCGCAACGCCGCCTTCCCTCGCGAGGACATCGAGCGCGAAGTCGAGACCATCCTCCGAGCGCACTTCGGCCAACTACCATGCGCGGACGAGGCACTGCTTGTCGCACTGATGCGCGACTGGAAGGCGATCCCTTGCCCGGACATCCAGCTTCCCGCGCGCTTCCACGGCGGGCTGCTTTTCGGGCAGCTTCATCCGCGTTTCGACAACCGCATCATCGGTCGCTGCCCGATCAGCGGGGAAAAAATTCCAAGCCGACATTGCCGCGAATTCCTCGACTTCCGCTGGACGGAGATGCTCGCCAAGTTGCAGATCGCGAAACCAGGCGAGACGGAGATCCATACGCTCTCCGTTGAAGACCGCCTGATATTCGACCGCCGGGCGCGCGAACTGGGGTTCTTCCGCTACGAGAAGGACAAACTCGACAAGAAGACGGGCACGACGAAACGCGGCACCAATGAGCTGCGCGACGAACTCACTCGGCTGACCGGATGCGACCGCGACAATCTCGACGGCGTACTTTTCGACGCGAACATGCGCGAGGCGCTAAAGGTTCTTCCTGTCATCGGCGACAGCGAAGCGTTTCGCATCGCATGGGCGGCTTTCGATGGTCCGTCTCACGACGCTGCGACCGGTGCCTATTTGGAGGATCGCATCCGTGGACGATTCATCACTCAGCTTCTACGCGGCAAAAAAGAATCTCCGCGTCCGCTGACGATCGCGAGCATCCTTGCTGAATTGGACACGATGGGTGAGCGCGATGTGGCCGAGCGCCTCCGTCTCGGCCTTCGCGCCGCCGCCACGAACAAGGGGCGCTTCAACGACAAGAAGCATGAGAAATTGTCGTCGGCGCAATTCTCTCTCGAACGCCTTAGCGGGCGCGCGCGCTTTGGGCGAAAAGTGATGAGGCAGGCCCTACATGACTTCATGCGGCGAGACAACTCCCTGCACCCGCTTGAAAAAGGCGGCTGCATGGAACGCACCAAGGAGATTCTGGATGCGGAGAGAGGGCGAGCGCTGGACGAACAATCGAATAACCATCTCGTTCGCCATCGCCTGCGCGTTCTTGCGGGAGATCCCGACGCCAAGCCGCGACCGTTCCGCGGTCTTCTCGACGACCTTCTCGCGACCTATGCGGGCGGAGAACCCGCACGCGTGGCCCGCATCACCGTCGAAGTTGCGCGCGACCTCCAGGAAATGTCCGGAAAAGACAGTAAAAAGAAGTCTGCCGCTCACAATCAAAAGCTCGACACGCACGAACAGGCTGCCACCGCCCTCGCCGACGCCATGCGTGCGGAAGGCATCCCATTCATTGAGGCTGACGGCCGCCCGCGCTTGAATGGCGCGCTCATCCGCAAAGCCCGCATCGCGCTCGACCTGCAAGCCACCGACCCGACGGGCAAGTGCAAGACCCTCTCGTTTCGCTGCCCCTACACCGGGCGCGTCCATTGCCTAGCCGATGTCGTTCGCGGCAAGCTCGAACTCGATCACATCGTCCCGCGATCCAAGCGGCTTTCCGATGCGCTGGAGGCAATGGTCTTGACCAGCCCGCGCATCAATCGAGAGAAAAAAAACCGCACCGCGCTGGAGTTTGTTCGCGCCATGAATGAGCCGCAAAACCGCGCGCTCCGCGAGGAAATGGGAGTTATGACCGAGGCTCAGTATCTCGAATTCGTCAATTCACTTTGGCCGAAGAGCGATCCATTTCGCCGGTCTCGCGCGGGCGGCGAGCGGCCGACGGATGACGAACGCCGGTGCTGGCGCAGGCGCGAGATGCTGCTCCTCCCGAAATGGGAGAAGCAAGAGTTCACGCCAGCCGACCTCGCCAAGACCCGGCAATTGATCAAGGTTGCCGTGCAACGCTTGGAAGCGCGCTTCACCGAAGCACACCGCCCGCCCATCATCGTAGTTCCCGGCGCGGTGACGAAATCCTTCCGTGACCGCGCGTGGAAGCTTCTTCCGCTGCTGCGGGACCGGGCCGATACCGACAATCAGACGACCATCAACGCCGTCTTTGCGGAATGGAAAACCGAACTTCAAGCCGGGCGGGAATACAACCTCAAGGAGCACCTCCGCGGAGTGACGCACCTCCACCACGCCCTCGACGCGGCTACCATCGCGCTGGTGACGGAGTTCACCGTACCGGCCGCACATCGCTCTTTCGACGGCCGCCTCGCCCAGCTCCTCGTGAAGCGGAAACTCAACCCGGAAGAACGCGCAGAATTCACCGGTCTCGTGCAGCGGTTTCGCCTGCCGCAGTTCTTTCGCTGGGGCAAAGAGAACGAATTATGGATCGATGATCTTCCGGCACCACTGAAGGAACAACTGCACCGCTGCCTCGCCGAGCGGCGCGTGGTGCAGCACATCCCGGCGGAGACCGCGGGGTTGCACGCGGAGTTGAATGCGTGGCGCGTGATCGGCGTGAAGGATGGCATCGCCCAGTTAAGGCAGCGTCTTCGCCAGCCTGACGGAACGCGTCCTCGCAAACCCGACGCTTACGAGAAAACCGCCAAGGTCATCGGTCTGCGCCCTGGCAAGCTGGCGGATCTCAAGGCAGCGTTGGTCATCAGCGACAACTACGGATTAGCACTCGATCCCGTGCCTGAGATCATCCCGTTTCACAAGGTCTGGAATCGGCTGCGCGAGTTGCGGGAAAAGAACGGCGGCAAGCCGGTACGCGTGCTGCGCAATGGGATGCTGGTTCGTTTGAAGAACACCCAGCCCGCTGGCCTGCGGGATGGCATTTGGCGAATCTATACGGTGCAAGGAACGCTCAAGATCGATTTCGTCGCGCCAGACCAATACGGCCGCCCAAAAAAAGGCCCGACAGTGTGGCGCGAAGTCTCGCTCGCCTCCCTTGGCGCGGGAAATATCGAAGTGCTTGCTCGGACGCTGGTCGGCCACCCCACACCCAGCCGACCATTGATCAGCCTGAATCGGAGCGAGAATACCGCGAATTTTATGCAGAGCGGGCTCGCGCCACAGGAAGGCCAACAAAAATAATGAGATGCGTGCTTTTCGCCATCGCCGCGCGCAGCCTAGCCGGAACCTGACGAACTCCGCGGCCAAGCACGGAAGCATCTTGCAGAGCCCTGGCAGTGCGGTGGAGGGCTCGGCAGCGTTTTTCCCTCGGCTTCAAAATTGAGGGTTTCGTCTGCGAAGACGGGACGAAGATCATGAGTTACCACATCGTCAGCATCGACTCGCCAAAGTGCTCGCTTTCCTGCCGGGACGGACGGCTGACGTGCCGGACGGAGGAAGGCGAAAAATCGCTGCCGCTGGAGGATGTGGCCTCGATCATCATCACGAGCTTTTCGGCGAGCATCCACTCGCACCTTTTCCTGGAGGCGGCGAAGCACGGGGTGGCGCTGATTATTTGCGAGGATTTCAAGCCCGTGTCGCTGGTGCTGCCGGCGAACCGCTCCACGGACACGCTGCTCTCGCGGGCGCTTTTGAAACTGGAGGAGAAGACCCTCGCGCGGCTGTGGCAGCAGACCATCGACGCGAAGTGCCGGAACCAATTCGCGCTGGCGGAGCATCTCGCGCCGGAGGACGCGGGGCTGCCTGCCTTGCGCGCGGCCGCTTTCGGCAAAAAGCGGCACAAGGAGGCGGTGTGCGCGAAGATGTTCTGGCAGATCTTCGGACGCAGCCAGGGGCAGCCGGAATTCACCCGCGAGCGGGCGTCGGGCGGGCTCAACTCGCTGCTCAACTACGGCTACGCGGTGCTGCTCTCCACGATCCTGCAAAAGCTCTTCGGCGTGGGGCTCGATCCGACCTTTGGCATCTCCCATGTGGCGCGCGAACGCTGCACCCCGCTGGCCTACGATCTC
>JAYTDO010000098.1:0-6008 GCA_043735935.1 Chthoniobacteraceae bacterium | reverse complement strand
TGATTCCACGGGCGCACGGTGGCCTGGGCTAGAGCCGTGGCAGAAAGCACGACCACGGCGAGCAGTCGCGGGAGGAGGAAAGTCATACAACTTCGTATGTGACGCGCGGCGCGGGCGACACGCAATCGCGGAATTCGCAATGTCGGTGGGATTGCCGCAAAACGCCGCGCGTGCATGATGCGCGGCCTATGCGCGCCCTGCTCCTGCTGTTCCCCATCTTCGCCTCGATCGCCTGCGCCCAAGGCACGCGAGCCGACTACGAACGCGCCGACGGGCTCCGGGAGAAGTTCCGCGGCAAGACGCTTAACCTCGCGGTGACACCGCATTGGTCGGCGGACGGAACGCACTTTTGGTATCGACGGCAACTGGCGGGCGGCGGCGAGGAATTCGTGACGATCGACACCGCGACCCGCGACCGCACGACGGCACCGACCGCTCCGCCGAGCGAGTCGGCGAAACCCGCGCCGAACGAGGAGCGCAAATCGCGAAGCACCTCGCCCGATGGAAAATGGAAGGCGTTCGTCCGGGAAAACAATCTCTGGCTGCGGGCAATCGATGGCGGGGAGGAGACGCAACTTTCACGAGAAGGAACCGCCGAGGACCGTTACAAGGAGGAGTTTACCTGGTCGCCGGACTCGCGACGACTCGTCGTCACCCGCGAACTCAAGGGCCAGGAGCACAAGGTGTATTTGATCGAGTCGTCGCCGAAGGATCAGCTCCAGCCGAAGCTCCTGAGCTACGACTACCTCAAACCCGGCGACCGAATCCCGCAGGAAAAGCCGCACCTTTTCGACGTCGAGAAACGCGCCGAGATTCCCGTCGCGGACGCGCTGTTCACCAATCCCTGGAGCATCGAGAACGTGCGTTGGGAGCCGGATTCGCGACGATTCACCTTCGTGTTCAACCAGCGCGGGCACCAGGTCTTGAGGATCATCGCGGTGGACGCGGAGACCGGCGAGGCCAGTGCGATCGTAGACGAGCAAAGCGCGACATTCATCTGCTACTCGGGAAAACAATTCGCCCACTACGCGGACGGGACACGGGAGATCGTCTGGATGTCCGAGCGCGACGGATGGAATCACCTTTGGCTTTACGACACGGCGACCGGGCAGGTGAAGAATCAGATCACCCGCGGCGAGTGGGTGGTGCGCGGCGTCGATCGCGTGGACGAGAAGACGCGGCAGATTTGGTTTCGAGCGGGAGGCGTGCGGCCGGAGCAGGATCCGTATTACATCCACTACTGCCGCGTGAACTTCGACGGCACGGGCCTCGTTGTACTGACTGAGGGCGACGGCACGCACAAGATCGACTGGTCGCCGGATCGCCGGTGGTTCATCGACACCTGGTCGCGGGTCGATCTCGCCAATGTCAGCGAACTGCGCGACGCCGACGGGAAGCTCGTCTGCGAACTCGAACGCGCCGACACCGCGCAGCTCGCCGCCGCCGGCTGGAAGGCGCCCGAGCGTTTCACAGCCAAAGGCCGCGACGGCGCCACGGACATCTTCGGTGTGATTTTTCGACCGACGAATTTCGACCCCGCCAAGCGTTATCCCGTGATCGAGGAAATCTACGCCGGACCGCACGACTCCTTTGTGCCGAAGCCGTTTCGCGAATGGTATAAACCGCAGGAGATCGCCGAGACCGGCTTCATCATCGTGCAGATCGACGGCATGGGGACGTCAAATCGCTCGAAGAAATTCCACGACGTTTGTTGGAAAAATCTCGGTGATTCTGGCTTTCCCGACCGTATCCCGTGGATGCGGGCCGCCGCGGCGCAGCACCCGGAGATGGACCTCTCGCGCGTCGGCATCTACGGCGGAAGCGCGGGCGGACAAAGCGCCCTTCGCGCGCTCGAGGCGCACGGCGATTTCTACAAGGTCGCGGTCGCGGACTGCGGCTGCCACGACAACCGCATGGACAAGATTTGGTGGAATGAACAGTGGATGGGCTGGCCGGTCGGCCCGCACTACGCCGAGCAGTCGAACGTAACGAACGCCGCGCAACTCCAGGGCAAGCTCCTGCTCTTCGTGGGCGAACTCGACCACAACGTCGACCCAGCCTCGACGATGCAGGTCGTCAACGCCCTGGAAAAGGCGAACAAGGATTTCGACCTGATCGTCATGACCGGCTCCGACCACGGCTCCGCCGAACGCCCTTACGGCATCCGGCGGCGCCGCGATTTCTTCGTGCGCCATCTGCTCGGCATCGAGCCGCGCGCCACCGCGCAGCCTTGATGCCGCCGCTTACACCTTGTCGCTCGAGTACTCCCACCCCTGCCGGTAGGCCTTGCGCTTGACCAGCTTCGTCGCCTCGGGATTGCCCACGGCTTCAAAATTCTGCTGATTCCACTCGATGGGTTTTCCGGTGCGAATCGCGAGGTCGCCGAGCAGGCAGAGTTCCGTGAGCGGCACGCTGTAGTCGAACTGCGACATGAACGGGAACGCTTTACCCTGCTTGATCGCGAGGGACCACTCCTCCTGCGGATTGCCGGGCGTCGGGCTACGGTCGAGCGTCTTCGCGGGCGCGGCGGCGAGGAAATCGGCGGAGCGATTCTCGGGAAGGATCGTCAGCTTGCTCGCCTGGTCGCCCTGATTGTAAAGCACGCCGTCGCTGCCGATCATGTAGAAACCGGTCTCGCTGAGTTTTCCGCTGGCGACTTCCTTCGGGACCGGCGGTTTGCACGGTGAGCCGTCGGTGTTTTTCCCTTCGTACCAGTAAAGCTTGATGTCGCCGTGGCCGGGCACGTTACGCCAGAGGTATTCGATTTTCGCGCCGCGAGGCCATGCGATGTCGGTGAGCCCGTCGGCCACCGCCTCGATTTTCTGCGGCACGCCAAGGCCGAGACCCCAGACGAGCGGATCGAGATTGTGGCAGCCCATGTCGCCGAGCGCACCGCTTCCCCACTCAAAAAGCCCGCGCCATTTGAAGGGATGAATGTCGGGCGAATAAGCGTGGTCGGGGGTGGCCGCGAGCCACAGATCCCAGTCGAGTTCGGGCGGCGGCGTGCCCGGCTTCAACGCCGCGGCGGTGCTCTGCGGCCAGATCGGCCGGTTCGTCCAGACGTGGATCTCACGCACCTTGCCGATGACGCCGGCCTGGAACCATTCCTTCAGCAATCGGTTTTCCTCGAAGGTGTGACCTTGGTTTCCCATTTGCGTGATGATGCCCTTTTTCGTGGCGGCCTTGTGCAGTTCGTTCGCCTCCCACAGCGTGTTCACGAGCGGCTTCTGCACACAGACATGCTTGCCGAGCGCGATCGCGTGCATGGCGGCCGGGAAGTGCGCGTGGTCGGGCGTCGAGACGGTGACCGCGTCGATCGACTTCACCTCGTCCAGCATCTTGCGGAAATCGCGATACTGTTTTGCATTCGGAAACTTCTCCGCAGCCTTGGCGAGGTTCTTGGCGTCGACGTCGCAGATCGCCACGATCTCATTGTTTTTGGAGGCGCCTTCCATATCCGAAAACCCTTTTCCACCGACGCCGATACAGCCGATGCCGAGCTTCTTCCCGGCAGGTGTGTCGTCCGCTCGAACGAGGATGTTCGGAAGAATGATGCCGGCTGCAGTGGTGACGGTCAGACCTTTGAGAAATGAACGGCGCGAGGGTTGGAACAAATTGGGACGCATATTAGGTGGTTGGTGATTTGGGAACATCTGCGATTAGCAAACCATGCCGACGCGACAAGATTAGATGCGATGGGACGGAGGTCGGGTTCACAATTCTTTGACACAACGATAACGCAAGCATGACACATCGACGCGAAAGTCCGCCGATGCTTCCGACATGAAAACGAGACTTCTCTGCATCGGCGCCACTTGGTTGGCGCTGCGATTGGTAGCGACCGCAGCGGCCGACTACGTGGCTCACGAATGGGGCACGTTCACTTCCGTTCAGGGCTCGGACGGCGTCCAGATGTCCTGGAATCCCCTGCTCCTCACTGACCTGCCAAAGTTCGTCTACGACCGCAATCGGCCACTGGGCGGGAAGGGTGCGGTCCCCGGGGTTTTCCTGGCCGCGAAAACCGGGATGTCGTCGCGCCAACGTCTCGAAACCCCGGTCATCTATTTTTACAGCGAAGCAGAGCGCCGGGTCGACGTAAGCGTGATGTTCCCGGAGGGCAAAGTGACGGAGTGGTATCCGCAACAGAATCCGCTACCGAAGACGATCGTGCGAGCGGGCGATCCTGCGGCCCAATGGCGGCAGCTCCGAATTCTTGCCGCCGGGACAAAGGCGGCGGAACCACCGACGGAAACGACGGGCAATCATTATTACGCGGCCCGCGAGACGGATGCGAACCGCGTGGAGATCACGCCCGGGGCTCTCGCGCCTGAGGTGGACAAGTTCCTGTTTTACCGCGGTGTCGGAAACTTTGAGGCGCCTCTGAATGTGGTGACCGAGGGTGACGCCGCGATCACCGTTCAACTGACGAACACAGGACGGGAACCGCTCGCCGCGCTTTTCATCTACGAAGTCCGCGGAGATCGCGCGCGCCTCGCGCCGGTTGCAGCGCTGCGGCCCGGCGAATTGCGAAAGGTGGTTTTCGATGAAACGATCGCCGCCGCACCGCAATCCGCGGTGCGCGCGGACCTGGAAAAGCAGATGGTATCCGCGCTGACTGCCGCCGGCCTCAAGGCCCGCGAGGCGCTCGCGATGGTGAAGACTTGGGACGACGCCTGGTTCGCCGAGGCCGGACTGCGTGTCCTCTACGTGCTCCCTCGCGCATGGGCGGATCGCACGCTGCCCCTGACGCTCGATCCGGTGCCGCGCGAACTCGTCCGGGTGATGGTCGGCAGGGCGGAGATTCTCCCGCGTTCGGTCGAGAAAACGCTCACCCGAGAGATCGAGCGTTATCGCACCGGCGACGGCGCCGCGCGAGCCGTCGCCGTGCAAAACGCCCGTTCGCTGAGCCTCGGTCGTTTCGCCGAACCCGCCGTGCGCCGCGTTTGCCACGCGGACCCAAAAAACCAGGCGTTCGGAAATGCGGCGTGGGAACTCCTTTTCGCGGCGTACGCGCCGCCGACAAATCCTCTCCCGGCCACCGCCCAGCGTTGACAATTCTGGGGCGGAGCGGGACTCTCGGACACCTTATGCAACCCTCCCCGTCCAACTCGTCCCGCCGCCACTTCATCAAGACCGCCGCTGCCGTCTCCGCGCTTGCCGGCGTCCGCATCCCGCTCGTGCATGCGGCGGGGGATGACGCGATGCAAATCGCACTCGTCGGATGTGGAGGACGCGGAACGGGCGCCGCCGCGAATGCGCTGTCGGTGAGCGGACCGCCGCTCAAGCTCGTCGCCATGGCCGACGTCCGCGAATCGCAGATCACCGGCAGCCATAATTCACTCGCCGGTCAGTTTCCGACGGGTGTCGATGTTCCCGAAGATCGCCGCTTCGTTGGGTTCGACGGTTACAAGCACGCGATCGACGCACTGAAGCCGGGCGGCATCGCCATCTTCACCACGCCCGTCGCGTTTCGCTGGGTCCACTTCAAATACGCGATCGAAAAGGGCATCAACGTCTTCATGGAAAAGCCCGTCTGCACCGACGGCCCCACCGCCCGCCGCATGCTGGCGCTGTACGACGAGTCGGTGAAGAAGGGAATGAAGGTCGGAGTCGGGCTGATGTGCCGTCATTGCAAGGCCCGCAAGGAATTGCACCAGCGCATCCAGGATCGGGAACTCGGCGAAATCCTGATGCTGCGCGCCTACCGGATGCAGGGCCCGGTCGCATCGTTTCGCACGAAGAAAAAGCCCGAGAACGAAACGTCCGAGCTCATCTACCAGATCAAAAACTTCCACAGCTTCCTCTGGGCAAGCGGCGGCGCATTCAGCGATTTCTTCATCCATAACATCGACGAGGCGTGCTGGGTGAAAAACGGCTGGCCAGTCGAGGCGAAGGCCAGCGGCGGACGGCATTTCCGGGAGGACTGGGTGGATCAAAACTTCGATCACTACTCCGTCGAATACACCTTTGCCGACGGCACGAAGTTCTTCTTTGAAGGCCGTAACATG
>JAYTDO010000097.1:0-12521 GCA_043735935.1 Chthoniobacteraceae bacterium | reverse complement strand
GACGCCGTCGAGCCGAAGCTGTTCGGGATCGGGAGTGAAAGCTACGTGGTCGGGTCGCACGAGTTTTACCTCGGCTACGCGATCAGCCGCCAGAAACTGCTCTGCCTCGACGCCGGCCACTACCACCCGACCGAGGGCATCGCCGACAAGATCTGTTCGGTGCTCCAATACGTGCCGCGCCTTTTGTTGCATGTGAGTCGCGGCGTGCGTTGGGATAGCGATCACGTCGTGACTTTCACCGATGAACTTCAGGCGATCTGCCGCGAGTTGGTGAGCGGCGACTTCCTCGACCGCACGCATCTCGGCCTCGATTATTTCGACGCGAGCATCAACCGCGTCGCCGCGTGGGTCATCGGCGCGCGCAACTTTCAAAAGGCGCTCCTCCTGGCGCTGCTGGAGCCGCGTACTCGACTTCGCGAGGCCGAAGCGAGCGGCGACCTCACGACGCGGCTCGCCTTGCAGGAAGAGGCGAAGTCGCTGCCGTTCGGAGCGGTCTGGGACTTCGCGTGTGAGCGGAGCGGCGTGCCCGTCGGCGAGGCGTGGCTGCACGAGGTGAAACGATACGAGCGTACGATCCTGGCCAGCCGCGCCTGATCGCCGATGTCCGCGCCGCTGCTTCAACTGACCCAGGTCGCCAAATCCTTCGGCGCCGTCCGCGCGCTCAAGGGCGTGTCGTTCACGCTTCAGGCGGGCGAAGTCCACGCGTTGCTCGGCGAGAACGGCGCCGGCAAATCGACGTTGATCAAGGTCATCACCGGCGCGCACCAACCCGACAGCGGCACGATCGCCGTCGCCGGCGAGGAGGTCGCATCGTTGTCCCCATCCAAAGCCCGCGCGCTCGGGATCGCCTGTATCTATCAGCAGCCCGCGTTGTTCCCGGATCTGTCGGTGGCGGAAAACATCGCCTTGCGGCTGGAGTCCACCTCCGCCGTGAAGCGCGTGCGCTGGAGCGAGCAGCGCGCCCGGGCGCGAGAGCTCCTCGGCCGGATCGGCGCGATGATCGATCCCGATGCGGAGATCCGTGCGTTGTCGATGCCCGAGCAGCAACTCGTCGAAATCGCGTGCGCGCTCGGGTCCGGGGCTCGGATCGTGATCATGGATGAACCGACCGCGTCGCTGACCCAAAAGGAGCAGCACCTTCTTTTCGCCGTCGTCCGCGATCTGCGCACGCACGGCGTCGGCGTGGTCTACATTTCGCATCGGCTCGAGGAAATCTTCGCGCTCGCCGACCGGGTCACCGTCCTGCGCGATGGCGAAAGCGTGGGCACGAACGCGGTCGATGAATTGAACGAAGCGCAGATGATCAAGCTCATGGTCGGCCGCGAGGTGTCGTCGATTTATCCGCCGTCCGAGAGCGCGCCGGGCGATGTGGTGCTCTCCATGAACGGCGTCGGCTGCGCGGCTTCCGGCGTGCGTGGCGTGACGCTCGATGTGCGCGCGGGGGAGATCGTGGGCATGGCGGGTCTCGTCGGCGCCGGACGCACGGAACTCGCGCGGGTGCTCTTCGGCATCACGCCTGCGGACAGCGGTGCAATCCTGCTCAACGGCCGTCCTGTCAGCATCCGCAGCCCGCGCGACGCCATCGCCGAAGGAATCGCGTACGTTCCCGAGGATCGGCGCAGGCACGGTGTCATTTTGGAAATGCCCATCGCGCACAACATCAGCATGGCGGTGCATCCCGCCCTCTTTCCGGGCGCCTGGCTGCGCTTCGATGCCGAGACGGCGCTCGCGCGGCAGTTCATCCAGGACATCGGCATCAAAGCGTACGGACCGGAAGCGCCCGGCGGTTCACTCAGCGGCGGCAACCAGCAAAAGGTCAGCGTCGCCCGGTGGCTCGCGACCAAGCCGAAGCTGCTCATTCTCGATGAACCGACCCAGGGTGTAGATGTGGGAGCGAAGGCGGAGATCCACAAAATCATCCGCGGTCTGGCAAAGGACGGGCTCGCGGTGCTGATGATCTCCAGCGATCTGCCGGAGGCGCTCGGCATGAGTGATCGGATCGCCGTCATGCGCGGCGGTTCGCTCACAGCGATGCTGCCCGGCGGGTCCGACGCACACACCGTCATGACCGCCGCGCTCGGGCAAAGCGGAAGGGAGGCCGCGTAGATGAACAAGTATTTCCGTGAACTCTCCGTGGCCGGCGCCCTCGCGGTCTTGCTCGGCGCGCTAGCCATTTGGGCGCCGCACTTTTTCGCGCTTCAGCCCATGCTTTCGCGCCTGACCGCGCAGACGCCCGCGCTCATCGCGGCCGTCGGCATGACGTTCGTCATCGTCTCGCGGCAGATCGACATTTCGATCGGAGCGCAGTTTGGAATGTGCGCCGTCATCGCCGGTCTGCTGGCCGCGGCGAAGGTTCCGCTGCCGGTCGTGTTGATCGCAGCCATCGGCACGGGAGCGCTCATGGGTGCGCTGAACGGCGTGCTGGTGGCGTGGCTCCGACTTCCATCGATCGTCGTGACGCTGGCTACGATGGTCACCTGGCAGGAAGGGCTGCGGCTCTGGCAGCAAGGCCGTCTCCTGAACCTACCGCCCGGCGTTCAGTGGTTCGGGCTGAATCAGGCGGCAGGTCAGACAGTGCTAATCGTCTTTGCCGTCGCATTCGTCGCCATCGCCGCGTGGATGATGAAGAACATCGCCGCCGGTCGGCGGGTCTACGCCGTCGGATCGGATGCGGAAGCAGCGCGACTCGCCGGCATCGATCCACAGCGGACGACGTTCGGTGTCTTCGTCCTGCTCGGCGCGCTCACCGGCCTCGCCGCGATGATGAATGTCGTGCAATCCCCGCAGGTCCAACCGACCTCCGGCGATGGACTCGAAATGAAAGTCATCGCCGCGTGCGTGGTCGGCGGCGTCGCGGTCTCGGGCGGTCGCGGAAATCTTTGGGGCGTCTTTCCCGGGCTGCTGCTCCTGGCCAACGTCAATCCGGCGCTCACGCACTTCCATGTCCAGGCGTATTGGGAAAAGGCCATCCAGGGGTTCGTCATTCTTCTCGCCGTCATGGCCGACGGCCTGCGGAGCCGCCGCAAAAAATCATGAATTCTCCGAAGTCCTCCGGCTTAAAATCCCTGCTCATCCGCCATGAGAGCGTTCTGCTGCTGGTGCTGGTGGCCGAGATTATTTTCTTCAACGCGGTGGGCCGGAATTTCGGGACCGCTGACAACATCGCGAACATCGCCCGCCAGACCGTCGAGATTGGGCTGCTCGCACTCGTCATGACGCCGATCATCCTCACCGGCGGCATCGATCTTTCGGTCGGATCGTTGCTTGGCCTTTGCGCAGTGGTGTTCGGCATGTTGTGGAAGGAAGCGGGCCTGCCGCCCTGGCTCGCGGCGATCGGCGCGGTCATCACGGGCGCGATCGGCGGCGGAGTGAACGCAGGGCTCATCACGCGCCTCGGGCTGCCCCCGCTCATTGTCACGCTCGGGACTTTTTCGCTCTTTCGCGGGCTCGCCGAGGCGTTCACCGGCGGCACCAAAGCCTACACGGGCCTTCCCGAGAGTTTCCTTGCGCTCGGTAATTCATTCTTTGCGGGAGTCCCGCTTCAGGTTTGGATTTTCGCGGTCGTCGCGGTCGCCGTTTGGCTCCTCGTCCATCGCACGACCTTCGGCCGGGCGTTTCGAGCCATCGGTTTCGCGCCCGAAAATGCGCGCTACGCCGGCATCCCTGTCGAACGCCGCATCGCGCTCGCCTACGTCCTCGCCGGCGCCGTCGCCGGTTTGGCCGCCGTCATCTTCGTCAGCCGCGTCACCGAGGCCCGGGCGAATGCTGGCACCGGCTATGAACTCGCTGCGATCACCGCGGTCGTCCTTGGCGGCACCAGTATTTTCGGCGGTATCGGCAGTGTCCACGGCACGCTGCTCGGTGTCGCGGCGGTCGCCGTTTTGGGCAACGGCCTGTCGCGCATCCTCAGCATCACGGCGATTTCCCGCGAGCTTTCCGGAATGTGTACCGGCGCTCTGCTGCTCATCGCCCTCGCGGCCGGCGTCGTCATTCCCCGCATTGCCGCGCGCAGGGGCTCGCGTTCGTCCCAGCCTTGATTCCGGCTAAGCCCCGAACGCTCCGCGCAGCATTGCGATGCTTTTCGGGACGGCGGTGTCGGGGTCTTCCTTGCCTTCCATTTCCAGGGAAACGTAGCCTGTGTAATTCGCCGCGCGCAGGATCCCCGCGATCCGCACGTAATCGAGGTCGAGCGTGTAGAATTCGCCGCCTCCCTCGTAAGTCTTGGCCTGCACGAACAGCGTCTTCGGCGCGATTTGTTTCAGCTTGTCGTATGGGTCTTCGAGAAAATTGCCGGTGTCCATGAGCGCGCCGAGCCACGGCGAATTAATCGCGTTCACGATGCGAAGCTGGCCGGCGGGCTGGTTTGTGAGGCCCCAGTGGTTTTCGAGCGCGAGGATGACGCCGCGTTGTGCCGCGAGGTCGACGCATTTCTGAATCGACTCGATGCACCACTTGAAGCCGTCGTCCTCGGTGTAACCGGCGAGGATCGGTTCCATCCCCCGCGCCTTCATGAGGTCCTCGAAATCCTTGATCGTCTTCCAGCGGCCGCTGTTGAGCCGGATGCACGGAACGCCGAGCGCGTAGGCGATCTCGATGCATTTCTCGGTGTGTGAAATCCACTTTTGCCGCTCGGCGGGATTCGGCGATACGAAGTCCTGGTGGATGGAAAGGCAGATCAAATCAACGCCGGCGCGGAAAGCGTGCCGCTTGAGCTTCTGGCAGTAGCTGTGTGCCGCAGCGTCGAGTGGACCGAGTTCTTCGATCGCCATCTGGCGGTGGAGGATGTCCACACCCGCGACGCCGAGTGCCGCTGTTTTGTCGATCACCGTCTCGATGGAAACCTTCTCGGTCTTAAAGTGCCAGTATGAGTATGAGGAGATGCCGAGTTTGATTTTCCCCTGCGGCGCAGCGTGCGGTGTCGGTGCGTCGGCGGCGCGTAAGGCGAGGGCGCTGCTGCCGAGGGTGGAGGTCGCGAGGAAGGAACGGCGGGAGATCACCCGGCGAAGCTGGGGCACTGCGCCTTTGGATTCAAGGCTCGCGATGTTTGAAAGCGGGAAGCACCAACTTCCATCGGATCGCGGCGAGGCGCAGCGCTAGGGTGATTCCCGCTCCGATGAGCAGGTTGGCAGGCGAGTCGGGGAAGTAGTGCCGCAATTGGACGAAAACGATCGCGCCCGCCAGCGACGCGGTGGCGTAAAAATAAAGCTGCTGGCGGAAGACGAGCGGGATTTCCTGGGTGAGCGTGTCGCGCACAATCCCGCCCGCCACGCCGGTGATGACGCCCATCGCGACGGCGACCGTGGGCTGGACATTAAACACGAGCGCCTTTTTCACCCCGATCATGGTGAAGAATGCGAGCGAGACGGCGTCCGCGGCCAGCAGAGCGCGGTGGGAAAAGGTGTGGAAGCGCGCGATGAAAAACGTGAGCAGCGCGGTGATCGCGGCGGTGAGGACGTAGTTCCCGTCGCGCACCCAAAACACGGGCGTGTCGCCGAGCATCAGGTCGCGGATCGTGCCGCCGCCAAACGCGGTGACGAGGGCCAACACGACGACCCCGAAGAGGTCGACATGTTTCCCGCGGGCGGCGAGCACGCCTGAGACGGCGGCGAGGGCGACCCCGAGCTGTTCGAGCCAGTAGAGCATCGCCGGCGCGCGCCGCGTTTAGAACGCGAGGCGTGGATCTTCGACGAGCAGTTCGCCGAGCGTGGACCAACCGTTCTCGTCGAGCGCCTGGAATGCATTCAGATAAATGACGACGATTCGCGGATCATGTTTTGCAAAACACGCGTCGATCGCCTTGCCCAGTGCGGCCTTTGGCGGCGCGGGCGGCAGCGTCTCCATGGTTCCGTTCTCGTCGTGCTTGATGTCGAGCGCGTCGAGAAAATCGCACAGGAGCTTCGCGTGCGCGCCGACCAGCCAGATCTGAAGCAGGTGGGCTGCGACGCTTTCGTTCTTTTTGCTCCCGAGGACTTCTTTCATCCAAGCATGCCGGTCATCGCGCGGTTTCCGCTCGAGGAAGACGGGCCGGAGTTTTCGCTGTTTGGCGAGGGTGTCGATCGTCGCCTTGTAGAGGGGCTTTTCGCTGTCGTGGAGAAACGCGAAAAGTTGTCCCGAAACTTCGGGCGACATGCGGGTGAAAATCTCGTTAGGGGTAGGCATGGAAAAGGGAGGCGAAGGTAGGAGAGGCGGAAAGCGATGCAAGCTCGGAGGCTGTGCCGCCTGGTCGCTGGGGGCGCTATGGGCCGACTTTTTTGCGAGCCTTCAGATCGAAGAACTCTCCGCTGCCGCACTGAATCGTTCGGCGACCATTGGCGTCCGGATCGATGTCCTTGGCGTGAAGGGCGACCTTGCTTTCGCCCAGCACCTGGATGCGGTCGCCTTGCACGACGATCGCGGTCGCCTCGTCGATGCCGATCCCGAGCAATTCGGGGTGGGCTTCGATCACCGGGAGCAGATCCTCCTCGCGGTGGCGCGTGTTGACGTGCTGGTCGATGGCGCTGTTTTTCAAAAATCCGAATCCCTCCTCATGCCCGCGCGCCATCATGATTTGGTTTCCTTCCGGAGCGCCACGGACGAGATACGAACCCTGGATCGTGGCGCCTGCGGAGCTGCCACCGATGACGCCGCCGCGTGCGAGGACGGCGTCCAATTCACGCTGGGTGCGCGTGTGCAGATACGAATCAGCGAGGCGCCATTGGCGTCCGCCATCGAGCCAGACGCCCCGGGCGCGGAGGAGCGGCGCGGTGAACGTTTCCGTATCCGCGACGGCGCGATCCCGCGTGTGCAGCACCGTCACGTCCTTGGCGCCGGCGCGAACGAGGAAATTTTTCATCAAATAGTCGGCGCCCCAGTTTTCGCCCTCGTCCGCCGAGGGGATGATGACGAACGGCGATCCGGCGCCACCGGCGAGCGCGATGAACTTCTGGACGATCTCGCGGGTCATGCGGCCGCCGCCGACGATCACGAGCGAGCCTTTTTCGGGACCGATCGTTTCGCCGAATGCGACAGATGCGGTGAAGAGAATGAGCGCTTGGAGGAACTGGGCTTTCATCGGCTTGGCGTTTTGCGGCTTTGCGGCGAAGATGCAAGCCGCCATGTCCGACCGAACACCGATCCAATCCCTCACCCTCGACGAAATCGAGACGCGCATGATCGCGGCCGGTCAGCCGAAATATCGCACCGGCCAGGTGCTGCAATGGATCTACGGGAAGCGGGTGAAATCCTTCGCCGGAATGAGCGACCTGCCGGCTTCTCTTCGAGCGACGTTGGACGCGGAGTTTGCCTTTGATGAGCTCGATCCGGTGCGGACGCTCGGGTCGAAGGACACGACGCAAAAGTATCTTTTCAAGCTAAGCGACGGTGCGCTGGTGGAGTCCGTGCTGATCCCGGCTTCACCGGCCCTGTATGGCGAAGCGAGCGACCGGCGAACGCTTTGCATTTCGACGCAGGTGGGTTGCGCGTACGGGTGTAAATTCTGCGCGAGCGGGCTCGATGGATGGAGTCGAAATCTGAGGCCAGACGAGATCGTCGGCCAGGTGCTGCGCGTCGAGGAATTGAGCGGGGAAAAGATCAACAACCTCGTGTTCATGGGCATGGGCGAGCCGCTGGCGAATTTCCCGAACGTGATGAAGGCGATCGGGATCATCAATGCGCCGTGGGGCGTGGGCCTGGGAGCGCGCCACATCACGCTTTCGACGAGCGGGCTCGCGCCGCAGATTCGGGAGTTGGCGGAACAGCCGCTTCAGGTGCGGCTCGCCATTTCATTGCACGGTGCGACGGACGCAGTGCGCGAGCAGATCATGCCGGTGAATCGGAAATACCCCCTCGCGGTGTTGCTGGAGGCGTGCGCGTATTATGTGGAGCGCAAAAAACAGCGGCTGACGCTGGAGTACATCCTGATCGAGGACATCAACGATCGTACCGAAGACGCGGCCGCGCTGGTGCGCGTGGCGCGGAAACTCAAGGCGAAGGTGAACTGCATTCCTTACAACGTGGTCGAGGGCCTGGAGTGGAAGCGGCCCAGCGAGGCGCGGTTGGATGCGTTTATGGCCGTGCTCGAAAACGCGGGAATCCCGGCGACGATCCGGCGCGAGAAGGGCCACGACATAGCGGCGGCGTGCGGCCAACTGCGCCGGCAGACGATGCCTCTCGCGGCGCCTACGGCGTAACGCGCTTAAATTCCCCAGACGGTTTTTCCGCTCACGATGGTGCGGACGGCGCGGCCCTTGAGTTCCCATCCGTGAAAGGGTGTGTTCCGGCTGAGCGAGCAACTCTGTTCCTTGTCCACCGTCCATTCGAGATCTGGATTGATGAGTGTGACGTCGCCGGGTGCGCCGAGATTGAGCGTGCCTCGATCGAGCCCGAGGAGGCGCGCTGGTTCGAGGGTCAGCATCTCGATGAGTCGCGGAAGACCGATGACTTTTCGTTTGTGAACCAGGATGTCGATGAACAGGCCGAGTTCGGTTTCGAGGCCGAGAATGCCGAATGGCGCGAGATCAAACTCCACTTCCTTTTCGTAACCGCAATGGGGCGCGTGGTCGCTGGCGAGGACGGTGATGGTGCCGTCGGCGATGCCGCCGAGAAGTGCGTCGATGTCGCGCTCGGTCCGGAGCGGGGGATTCATTTTGAACGCGGTGTCGAAGGAGCGGATCGACTCGTCCGTGAGGGCGATGTGATGCGGGCAGACTTCGCCGCTGAGCTTGACGCCGCGCGAGCGCGCTTCGCGTAAAAGCCGGACGCTGCCGCCTGCGCTCAGGTGCTGGCAGTGAATCGGCGTGTCGCAGAGTTCGGCGAGGAGCGCGTTGCGTTGAACGATGATTTCCTCACCCGCCGCGGGCCAGCCCGGCAGGCCGAGCGCGGTGCTCACGACGCCTTCGTGCATGACGCCTTTGCCGACGAGATCGTAGTCCTGGCAATGATCCATGACGGTGAGATTGAACATGCGCGCATATTCGAGCGCGCGCCGCATGACCTCGTGGTTTTGAACGCAGCGTCCGTCGTCCGTGAGCGCGACGATGCCCGCCTTCCGCATGGAGCCGATCGGTGCGAGTTCCTCGCCGGAGATCCCTTTGGTGATGGCGCCGGTCGGAAAGACGTTGATGCACGCCTCGGCCTTCGCCTTTTCGATGATCCACGTAACCACGCTCGGGTTGTCCACCGCCGGTGATGTATTCGGCATGCAGACGACCGAGGTAAACCCTCCCGCGGCGGCCGCGCGGGAACCGCTGGCGATGGTTTCCTTCGCGGATTGGCCGGGCTCCCGAAAGTGGACGTGCAGATCGATGAGGCCCGGCGCAATGACAAGGCCCGCCGCGTCGATGACTTCGTCGGGATGCGAACCGGATGCAGGGTCGGCGAAACGACCATCGACAATGAGCACGTCGCCGGTTTCGTCCCGGCGGTTGGCCGGGTCGATGATGTGGCCGTTTTTGACAAGGATCGTGGAGCTCATTTCGGGAGAGGGGTTGTGATCGCGGTGGTGCTTCACTTCGTGGCGCCGGCGCAGAGGTAAAGGACGGCCATCCGCACGGCGAGGCCGTTGGCAACTTGATCTAGGATGACGCTGCGCCCGCTGTCGGCGAGGTCGCTGTCGATCTCGACGCCGCGGTTGATGGGGCCGGGGTGCATGATGAGTGCGTCGGGCTTGAGCCGTTGGGCGCGCGCCTTGGTGAGGCCGAAGAGGGAGGTGTATTCGCCGAGGCTCGGAAAGTATTCCTTCCGCTGCCGTTCGTGTTGGATTCGCAGGAGATTGACGACGTCGGCTTCGGCGAGCACCGAATCGAGATCGTGAGTGACCGCGCAGCCGAGCTTTTCAAACTCCCGCGGAACGAGGGTGCTCGGCCCGACGAGCGTCACTCGGGCGCCGAGCTTGAGCAGGAGATGGATGTTCGAGCGCGCGACGCGCGAGAACAGGATGTCGCCGACGATGGCGACGTGCAGGCCGGCAATACGCCCGGTGTTTTCCCGGATGGTGAAGGCGTCGAGAAGTGCCTGCGTCGGATGTTCGTGTGCGCCGTCGCCGGCGTTGATGATGCTGGAATTGAGGCGTTCGGCGAGGAA
Organism: Chthoniobacteraceae bacterium; assembly: GCA_043735935.1. Classification (GTDB taxonomy): domain Bacteria; phylum Verrucomicrobiota; class Verrucomicrobiia; order Chthoniobacterales; family Chthoniobacteraceae; genus JANLQB01. Next base: position 2,462 of record JAYTDO010000097.1, on the reverse strand, counting down.
TTGCGCGGCGCCGGCTGAACTGTGGCGGAGGACGATGATGTCGGCGTGGAGCGCCTGAAGATTCATCGCCGTGTCCTTGAGCGTTTCGCCTTTGGTGAGGCTCGATGTCGAGGCGGAGATATTGACGACGTCGGCGCTGAGCCGCAGTGCCGCGAGCTCAAAGGAAATGCGGGTGCGCGTGCTGGCTTCGACAAAGAAATTGACCATCGTCTTGCCGCGTAAGGCGGGGACCTTCTTGATGTCGCGCCCGCCGACGGTCTTGAAAGCCGCGGCGGTGTCGAGGATCGCTTCGATCTCGGAAACGCTGAGCGGTTCGATGCCGGTGAGGTCTTTGCGCGTCCACGCAGTGGAGGGTATGGAGGTGCTCATGGGTGATCGATCCAAACGCCATCGTCGAAGCCGGGATCGACATCTGCAAACCGGACATAGACGCGATCGGCGGTGCCGGTGGGGATGTTTTTTCCGACGAAGTCGGGACGGATGGGCAACTCGCGGTGGCCGCGGTCGATCAGCGCCGCGAACTGGATCCGAGCCGGGCGGCCAAAGTCTGCAATGGCATCCATCGCCGCGCGACAGGTGCGCCCGGTGTATGCGACGTCGTCGACGAGGATGAGCGTGCGACCTTTGAGTTCCAGAGGCAGGTGGGAGACTTCCACGTGCGAGAGGCGCTTGCGGATGTGAAAATCGTCGCGATGCATCGAGACATCGATGGTTCCGTGCTCGACGGCGATTTTCTCGATCTTCTCGATGAAGGCGGCAAGTCGACGAGCGATGGCGACGCCGCGGGAAGGGATGCCGACCAGCGCGATGCTGGAGAGGGCGGGGGAGTGGCGCTCGATGATCTCGTGCGCGATGCGACGGAGCGCGCGCTCGATGGCGTCGGCGTCGAGGAGGAGTTGGGCGGTCGGTGAGGGCGGTGTGGGCTGGGACATTGGCGATTCCTTGGCGACCTCGCGGGATCGCAGTTAAAGGAGCCGGTGCAGCGTGTCAGTGCATCTAGCCTTGATGTTGACGCTGCACGCGCCACGAGGAGCGATGCTTCACGATCCAGTCAAGCAGGGCCTTTTCAAAGCCGACATCGTGGCCTGCTTTCTCGCTTTCAAACCATTTGTGGCGGAGGATTTCTTCCCGTTCAGCGAGAAATTCCCGATACAGCGCGGACTCCTTTACGAGGTTCGAGTTGTCTTCGGAAGTGTTGGTCATATGGTGCGATTTACTTTCTGAGTATTCTCCCTCTCGTCAATGCTTTTGCTTGGCGTCTACGGAGTTGAAAGGCTGGCCGCGAGGTTGCGCCCGATCGTGAGAAAGGCCTGGGCCACGGCGCTCGATTCATCAGCGGCGGTGATGGGCTTTCCGCGGTCGCCTGCTTCGCGGGTGGCGATGTCGATGGGGATCTGGCCCAGCATCGGCACCTTGAGTCGCGCGGCTTCGCGGGCGCCTCCGCCGTTGCCGAAGATGTCGTATCGCTTCCCGTCGCTCGGGCAGAGGAAGTAGCTCATATTCTCGATCAAACCGAGCACGGGGACGTTGACCTTTTGGAACATCGTCGCCGCCTTGCGAGCGTCGATCAGGGCGACCTCTTGCGGTGTGGTAACGATGATCGCTCCGGTCAGGGCGACCGTCTGCACGATGGTGAGTTGGATGTCGCCGGTGCCGGGCGGGAGGTCCAGCACGAGATAGTCGAGTTCGCCCCATTCGACCTGCCGGAGAAATTGTTGGGTGTACTTCGTCACCATCGGTCCGCGCAGGATTGCGGGTGAGGCGTCATCGAGGAGGAAGCCCATCGACATGAGCTTCAGATTGTCCCGTTCGAGTGGGATGATCCGTTGCTCGTCGGTCGCCATCGGGCGTTCGTTTGTGCCGAACATGAGTCCGATGGATGGCCCGTAAAGGTCGCAATCGCAGAGTCCCACTTTCGCTCCGTTTTTTTGCAGGGCGACCGCGAGGTTTGTGGCCACCGTGGATTTTCCGACGCCGCCTTTTCCGCTGGCGACAGCGATGACGTGGCGGATGCCGTCAATGGCAGTCGCGGCCATCGCGCCACCTGCACCACCGGGCGATTGCGCGGGCGCCTGGATGTCGATTCGCACGGTGACTTTGCCGACACCGGGCAGCTTCGCGAGCGCGGCTTCCGATTCATCCTTGATGGATTGGGGAACCCGCGCGTCGTTGGTTTTGAGCGCCATTTGCACCGTCACGTCGGCGCCGTCCACGCGCACGTCCTTGACGATGCCGAAGGAAACGATGTCGCGACTGAAGCCGGGGTATTTGACGGTGGAAAGTTGTGAACGGACTTGCTCTTGGTTGATCATGCGCGGGCGATGCTTTTGCCACGCTGCGGGGAAAGGGCAACGGCAAAAACGGATACTCGATCAGCGCGATGGTCCGGAGGTGCGGTTCGTTGACAACGAACAATGCGCTCCCGATACTGCGCGCAAGATGAGTCTCGATTTGAATGACCT
>JAYTDO010000096.1:0-3065 GCA_043735935.1 Chthoniobacteraceae bacterium | reverse complement strand
CCAGCGCACCGGCGAAATCAGCGGCGATGTCCAGCAACTCCCCGGCGATTTCCGCGCCCGCCTGCGCAGCACGATCAATCCGAAAGTCCTGCGCCCGCTCCTCCCCGGCAAAGCCGCCGAGACCCTCGCGCAATTCGAGTTTCCCCAAGCCCCGCAACTCACCCTCGAAGCCCACGGCACCGCACCCACGCCCGAGGCGCTCGTCGTCCACGGCGAGGTGCAGCTCGGCCCCGCCAGCTTTCGTGGCGCAGCGGTGGAAAGCGCCAGCACCACGCTGCATTACGAAAACCGCGTGCTCTCCCTCGCGCCGTTCCGCGCGGGCGGTCGAACGGTCAGCGAATGGCCGCTGTGATTTCCGAAAAGTCCCCCTTCGTCGGCATGGCGAAAAGACAGCGCCCGCCGCTCCGCGCCGCCCACACCGCGCCCACCGCGCGCTTCTCGCCCGCGTCGTCGGCGGTGTAGAAATGCTTTCCCTTATATTCGATGGCGAGCACGCGCCCATCCTTGAGCTGGCAAATGAACCCGTTGCTGACCAGCGCCTCGCGCAGCTCATTCAGCACTGCGGGCATCGAATCCGACACCGAAAAGGCGTAGGAGCAAATTCAACTCGGGATGTTGCTTTGTCTGCGCGCGCGGAAGCCGCAGGATGCGCCCCACGATTTGCTCGATGGCCGTCGCCGAGCGCGTTTCCTTGAGGCTGCAAAGCACGTAGGCAAACGGGCAGTCCCAACCCTCGCGCAACTTTTCCACCGTCAGAATGAATCGCACCCTGCATTTCGGCGAAGCGATGTCCGCGATGCCTTTCAACTCTTCCAGCCGGCCGACGGAAATCTTCACCTCGTCTTTCGAGATATTGAACTCCTGCACGAGCCGGCCGGCAGCGGTTCGCAATCGTCCACCCGCTCCGCCTGGAGCAGCAGGATTGGTCGCAGATATTCGCCAGTCGCTTGGGCTTCCGCCACGGCCAGCGCCTCCAAGCTCGCCCGCAGACTGATGGCGTCAGAGAGCAATTCGTCGCGCTGGCTCGGATGCCGCGTGAAAACCCGGTTGGTTGAAAACATGCGTCGGCACGCCGTAAAGCCCGGCCAGGTCGGCATCCAAAATCACTTTCTGGCCGCGCAGGTTGAGAATCAGGGTTTCAATCGGTTTCTTCGGCTTCATGGTTTTCACTCTGTCGTCCCCAGCCCGGAGGGCTGAAGGAAATTAGCCGGTGGCGTCAGCCACCGGACTCCATCGCGAATCGAGCCTGCCCCGGAGGGGCATTGGAATGGCGCGCGCGTCGGGCCTTCCGCCGCCCCATCCGGGGCGGGCTCGTTGGGGTTCGTGATCCGGTGGCTCACGCCACCGGCTAATTTCTTTTCAGCCCTCCGGGCTGATCCGCGGCGGATTGCCTTCATAGCGCTTTGATTTCGTAAGGCGTTTGCCGCGGCGTGATCCGCTCCGCCGCCAGCCGCTCGCGCCCGAGCAGGCAGCCCGCGCAGTAAATCACCTTCGGCCCGTCGAAAGGCGGGAGTTGCGCCAGCGTCGCGCGGGTCAGCACGTTGCCGCCCTGCGCGCTCTTGTCGCCGAGGATGCCATTGAAGAGCAGGTAAATCGCCACACCCCGGCAGACCCCGAGCAGCGGCAATCAATCTTCCGCCTTCATCCTTCATCCTTCATCCTTTCGGCCAGCGGCTCGCCCGTCTCGGTGAAATAGACGTGCCGCGCGAGGTCGGCGAAGCGCACGACTTCGCGCATCTTCCCGTCGTCCTCAAACATCCGCCCGCCCAGTTCGCAGAAGCGGAAGCCGCCGCCGATGCTTGCGATGCTGCCGCCCTTCGCGTTCACGTAGCCTTCCGCCACGCGGCGCACGCGCTCGGCGGTTACTTCCCGCGCAATCTTCGGCTCCATTTCCACGAGGATGAAGCGGCGCGGAGGTTGGCTCGAGCCAAGGTCGCCAAGGTCGCCAAGGTCTGCGGAATCTTCCTTGGCGTCCTTCGCGTCCTTGGCGCGAGGCCGTTGGGCGGCGTTGAGTTTCAAGACGGCGTGGCCGGTGGTGCCGGAGCCGGCGAAAGAGTCGAGAACTAAGTCGCCGGGATTGGTCGCGATTTGTAACACACGCTCCACCAAGCGCGTCGGCTTGGGTGTGTCGAAAGCTGTCTGTGTTTTGAAGAGAGCCTGAATCTCTTCTCGCGCCTCATCGGTATGGCCGACTTCCTCATGCGGCCACCAAGTCCAAGGAACCAAACCTTCAACATCCTTGAGGTAACGAATCTCGCGCGGCACACCGTTTCCGTCTTTGCCCCACCATAGAAGATTGGCAGCGCGACGTTTCTGATATTCGGACTCGATCATCGACCAACATCTTCCTTCGGGTGGTTTGTGAAGGTTCCCGTTTGGCGCAATGATTTCATACATTTGATTTGGCCGCCAACCTTGGGCAGTCATCGAAATGGATTGCCACGGCCCATTGGGATCGTTGTTCGGATTCTTGTAGTTACTGCGCTGCTTTTCTTCGAGCGGGATGCGATTTCGCACAGCTTGGAACCGCTCCGGGTCCATTGCATAGACGAGTAAGTATTCATGCACATCACCGATAGCTTCGCGGTTCTCTCGCGAGTAACGCTTCTGCCACACGTTACAGGCGATGAATCGCTCGCTGCCAAAGATTGCATCCATGAGCACGCGAAGTAATGCGGCTTCCGAGTCATCCATGGAAATCCAAATCGAGCCATCGCGACTTAGAAACCGCATTAACAGCTTCAGCCGCGGATACATCATGCACAGCCAGCGGTCGTGCCGGTCGAGCGTCTCGCCCCCACGCATCATCAATCCCCGTCTGCCGCCGGCCCTGGAGATCGTGAAATAAATCGTCCCAGCGGGACGCCTGAAGGTAGCCGTGGGCTTCAGCCCACGGATCACAAGGAAGGCCGGCCGTGTCGCGGAGCGACACTTGCAAGACCCTCAGGATTCAAGCGTCGCTCCGCGACGCGCACGTTCTGGCCGACGTTCCGTGGGCTGAAGCCCACGGCTACCATCAGGCGTCCCGCTGGGACGCGGGCTGAACCGCTGGGACGCGGGCTGAA
>JAYTDO010000095.1:0-27913 GCA_043735935.1 Chthoniobacteraceae bacterium | reverse complement strand
GCGGCGTTGAGCATCGAGGTGACCGCGTTTTTGTAGGTCTCCTTGCCGTTCATCTTGATGCAGTTCAGTCGCTGGTCGGCGTTTTCCTTCGTGGTCGGGGAACGAGATCCGCCTCCGGGAATTTGCAGGATATCCGCAAGGCCGCCGTCACTCCCCATAAAAGTGCTAACTACGCCGTGCCCGCCTCCCCGATGCCTGAGAATCGCCGCGCCGGCGCCGTCGCCAAAGAGCACGCAGGTGTTTCGGTCGCTCCAGTCGACGATGCTCGAGAGCTTCTCGGCGCCGATGACGAGGATCGTATCGTACGTGTGCGAGGTGATGAATTGCTGCGCAATCTCGATCGCGTAAAGAAAACCGGAGCAGGCCGCCGAAACGTCGAAACAGGCTGCGTTCTTTGCGCCGATGTTGTGTTGGACAAAACACGCCGTGCTCGGAAACGCCATGTCGGGCGTCACCGTGGCCACGAGAATGAGGTCGATTTCATCTGCCGAGATTCCGGCGTTCTCCATCGCGGCAAGAGCGGCCTTCGTGGCAAGGTCGCTGGTTGCCTCGTTTTCCGCGGCGATCCGGCGCTCGCGGATGCCGGTGCGAGTCACGATCCACTCGTCATTGGTGTCGACGAGTTTTTCCAAGTCGGCATTGGTGAGTACGCGATCCGGCAAATAACTGCCGGTGCCGATGATGGAAACGGTCCGTTTAGGTTGTTGGTTTTTGGAGCGCGGCTGCGGAGGATTCATAACGCTGCACTTCTTCGATGATGTGAGGATTGACTTGGTGGCGAATGGATTCTGCGGCCATCCGGATGGCATTGCGAATGGCGAGCGCCGAACTTCCACCGTGTGCGATAATGCAGACGCCATTGACGCCAAGGAGCGGCATCCCTCCGTACTCGTCGGAGTTCGTCTTCTGGTGGATACGCTTGAGAGCCGGCTTCGCGAGCAGGCCGCCCAAAGTCGTAATCAGTCCGCCTTTGATCTCGTTTTTCATCCAACGAAAAATCGCATGGGCGATCGCTTCGCTGGTCTTCAGCACGATGTTGCCGGTGAATCCGTCCGCCACGACGACTTCAACGGGATTCTCGAACAAGTCATGACCTTCGACATTTCCTCGGAAATTCAATCCGCTGGACTTAAGTAACTCGAACGTTTCGCGTGTGAAATCGTTTCCCTTCTCGTCTTCGGTGCCGATCGACATGAGGCCGACGCGAGGATCCTTGTAACCGAGGACGTGTCGGGAGTAGACGCTTCCCATGATCGCGTTTTGCAACATCTGGTTCGGTGTCGGATCGGTATTCGCTCCAGCGTCGATGAGAACGAAGAGATTCGTCTCAGTGGGCATTGTCGCAGCGATTCCCGGTCGGTCGATTCCCGTAAGTGTGCGGAGTTTGACCTTGGCTGCGGCGACACAGGCGCCCGTGTGCCCTGCGCTGACGATGGCGTCCGCATCGCCGGATTTCACCAGGTCGACCGCCCTGCTGACGGACGAATCCTTCTTTCGGCGCAAAGCCTGCACCCCGTCGTCTGTCATCTCGACGACTTGCGTCGCGTGGACGATTTCGATTCGGCGGTCGTTACAGGCGATCCGTTTCAGCTCCCCTTCGAGACGGGGAGCGTCGCCTGTGAGGTAAAGTTTGGTTACGTCCGGGAAATCACGGAGCGCGGCGGCCGCTCCTTCGACGAGCTTAGGCGGGCCGTCGTCGTGGCCCATCGCGTCGAGCGCAATTTTCATCAACGCATTTCGTGCGCGCTGTTGAAGATCATCAAGCGCAAAAAAGAATCAGCCGCTCCTACCTTTTGGGAGGAGCGGCTGATCCACGAAATCTGCAATTTAGACTGCCTCGATCGTCAGAACCTGCCGACCGTTGTAGTAGCCGCAGGAAGGGCACGCCGTGTGCGATGGAATGCGGCTGCTGCATTGACCGCATTTGACGAGTTTGGCTGCGTGCCAGCGGTTGGCGGCTTTGCGCGTGCGCAGCCGCATTTTGGACATCTTGCGTTTTGGAACACCCATGGTGGTTTGGTCGGTAAATTACTTCAGTTTCAGTTGATCCAGCGCGCCCCAGACTTCGCGGGTGACGGAGATTTGTTCGGATGCCGCATCGGAGTCTTTCCGTACGGCCGCCTTGCATTCTCTCTCGCCACTCCAATCGCAGTGCGGATAGGGCGGAAGGGCGAGCAAAATGTCCTCCCTTATATAGTCTGTCAAGTCCACCGTTTCCGGACCGGTCAACTCGACTTGCATCGCGAAATCCGTAATGGCCATCGGGAATTCAAAATGTTCCAGGCAGGCGACGCATTGCACGCGAAGCGGAACGGCTAGAGTTCCCGTTGCGAAAAGGCCGCCTTCGCTTAATCCAACATCAAGGCTGTAAGCGATCGGGCCGGTCGCGCATGCGGCGTCGCCCGAGAGGTCGAGGATCGTATTCGGGTCTTCTCCTTCAAGGTGAAGGCCGTCTTGCGGGATTTGGTTGATGTGGACTTTCATGGCTCGAAATCGGGCAGGCGCGTTGAGCGTATCCGTTTGCCCGGCTACAGTGTGCATGAAGCGTCGTCAGAGTGGCGCTTACGGAGCAAATTTTGCACGCAGTGCACGAACGACTAAAGGTGGCACAAATGCTTCCACATTGCCACCCAAGCGCGCAATTTCCTTCACGATCCGCGAACTCAAGTAGGTATATTCTTCGCGGGGAGTCAAAAAAATCGTTTCGATATTCGGTTCGAGTTTCCGATTCATGAGCGCCATTTGAAATTCAAACTCGAAATCTGAAATCGCACGCAAGCCGCGGACGACTGCGCCGGCATTCGACTCCCGTGCAAAATCGACTAGCAGACCCTTGAAGCGCACCACGCGAATGTTGGCCACATCCGCCGTGGCGTCGGCGATGAGAGTGACCCGCTCGTCGGCTGAAAACGCACAGGATTTCTGGTCGTTGAATGCCACGGCAACGATGAGTTCGTCGAAAAGCGTCGCCGCGCGCCGGATGACATCGAGGTGCCCGTTGGTGATCGGATCGAAGCTTCCCGGATAGATGGCGCGACGCATGGCTCGGGGATGGGGAGGCTAAAATGTGTGAATGAACAGACCCGAGCGCAGCTTCGGTTCGAACCACGTACTTTTCGGCGGCATGATCTGATCGGCGTCGGCGATGGCCATGAGTTGTGAAACCGTCGTCGGATACATCGAAAATGCCACCGCGGCACGCCCAGAGTCGACGATGCGGGTCAGTTCGGCGGTGCCGCGAATCCCGCCGATAAAGTCGATCCGCTTGCTGGTTCGCGGATCGTCGATTCCCAGAATGGGACCGAGGGCGAGGTCCTGCAAGGCGCTGACGTCGAGTTGCGAGATCGGGTCTGCGTCCGGCGACGGCTGCCAGGAAAGGTTGTACCAGTTCTCACGCAGGTACATCCGAATCTCGCCCGGCTTGGCTGGCGCCGGATCACCGTCCGCATGGACGGTGAAGACATTTCCGATCGCTTTTAGAAAATTGTCGAACGAGAGGCCGTTGAGGTCGTGGATGGCGCGGTTGTATGGGAGGATCTGCAGTTCATCGGCCGGAAAGAGCACGGCCAAAAACCAGTTATAATCCTCCAAGCCTGTGTGCGCCGCATTCGCCTCCCTGCGCTCGCGCCCGACTCGGCAGGCGCTCGCGGTGCGATGATGTCCATCGGCCACGTAGGACACGGGCACTTCTCCAAAGAGTTCGACGAGCCCGCCTCCCCCAGCGATCCGCCACACGGTGTGTCCGACTCCGTCCGGCGCGACAAAATCGTAAATCGGCGTCGTTTTCACGGTGGCTTTAACCAGTGCGTCGATGCCTGCGTGATTCCGATAAGTTAAGAAAACCGGGCCGGTATCGGCACTCAGAGTGCCAATCAGTCGTGTCCGATCCTCCTCTTTGTCGCGACGGGTTTTTTCGTGCTTTTTGATGACATCATTTTCGTAGTCTTCGATGTGGCACACGGCGGCGACGCCGGTCTGAACATGGTTTCCCATGCGTTGTTGGTAAACGTAAAGACACGGTTCCGTCTCGCGGATCAAAGCGCCGCTCCCTTGCAAGGCGAGGAAATTCTCCTTCGCGCGCGCATAGACGATCGACGAGTAAGGATCGGTTTCCGGGGGTAGATCGATTTCCGCGCGATCAACCCGGAGAAGGGAGTGCGGTCGCCCTGCCGCGAGGGCCGCAGACTCCTCGCGGTCGACTACGTCGTAAGGAACGCACGCGATTTCTTCTACCAGATTCGGTGTTGGGCGGAGACCTTGGAAGGCTTTGATGCGGAGCATAAGTCGGGAGAGGAAAAAGGATAAGCCCGGAGCAGGCAAGTGCTTCGTCGAAAACAAAACGGCGACAGCCGTGAAGCCGTCGCCGTTTGGTTCAATTTTGGTGGACGGCGCCTAGTTCACGTAGGCCGCTTCGTTGGAAAGTAGCAGCGCTTGGGCAAATGTTTCCCACGGAGTCAGAGGCTTGCGTTCAACAATGTTTCCGTCGTTTTGAATCGCAATCTGCCCGTCGTTTCCTTTGTTCAAATTTCGCTCGTAGCGTTCTTTGGCGAGCTTTGACGACTTGTCGGCGAGGGCTTTGTTCGCATCCGCCATTTGCGGGTCCTGCTTCATTTCTTCGCCGACAAACTTTAACGCAAGGGCGACTTCACCCTGCCGTGGCGAGCGTTGAAACATGACTCGATAGATCGCGTTCACACGGCTCACGTTGTCGGCGACCTTGTCGACATCGGGTCGGGCAATGACAGAACGAGCCACATCGGCCGCCATCGGGCTATTCATCAAGTATAGCGCCTGCTGCGGGACTACCGTGGTGGTTCGCTTGCTGTTGGGCATGTCTGGTCTGCTGAAGTCGAAGTGGGACATCAATTCCGGAACATTCCCGCGGTCGATGTATCCGTAGACGCTGCGCCGGTAGCTGTAGGGCTCATCCGTGAGGTTGACGGGTTGGCCCCCGACGGTGCGGTCGAGTTTGCCGCTGAAGACTAGAAGCGAGTCGCGCATTGCTTCAAAATCCAACCGACGCACGTTGGCGCGCCAGAGGAGGCGATTTTCCGGGTCGATCACTTCGTGGGCCGGCACCGTGAAGCTACTTTCCTGGTAGACTTTGGACAGCATGATGAGCTTGTGCAGTTTCTTAAAGGACCATCCCTGCTCGACAAAGTAAGAGCTGAGATAATCAAGCAACTCCGGGTGAGTCGGTGCTTCGGCCTGCGTTCCCAAGTCATCGGGTGTGCGGACGAAACCTTCCCCAAAGTGGTGCAGCCAGACGCGGTTCACCATGACCCGAGCGGTCAGCGGATTGGTCTTGTTTGCGATACACTGCGCGAGCTCCAGGCGGCCGCTTCCCTGTTTGAATGCCTGCCGTTTGCCGCCGGGGGATAGGACCTCGAGGAAACTGCGGGGCACGATATCGCCGCGAGTTTCTGCCTGTCCCCGGATCATCACGGCTGTGTCCTGCGGATTAGGCTTATCCGCCACGACCATGGCGCGTTTCGGCGCGCCGTCGTGCGTCAGTAAGTGATTGTTGATCTTCCCGAAGATAAATCCGCCGCGTCCACGGATCTGCAATGGAAGCGTATTCGTTGCGTCGCGAAGTGCCTCGGTGTTCAGTTTGCCCGCGATTTCAGCCTTGTATGGAACGTTCAACAGTTGGGTGGTCGGACCATCAAAGCCCGATACCAATCCGTCCTTTGTCACAGCCGCCGCCTTGATATAATCTCGTCCCTTCGAATCGACGTCGGTGAAGATTTTCGTATAGATCCTAGCGAGGTCGTCAAAAGTGCTTGGCGAAGTCCCCGCGAAGGCGGCCGCGACGATCGGATTATACTTGCCGCCCTTATTGGCAACCACTTCCTTTGCGATCTCCTTCCAGCTATCACCACCGTCGTAGAACCGCTTGATTGGCCCGAAAACGGGGTCTTCGCGATTCAACTTTCGCCCCATGTCGTTGACCATTTCGCGCTCAAGCTTCTCGTCTTTCATCAACTTCGCCGCAGCGAGTTGATCTTCCGCTGAGGCGCTTCCGCGGTTTTTCTGAAAGGCGACCAGGTATGCCCCCGCATTCTTCCTGAACGTGCCGTTCAGATCGGCAACGAGGGTGTAATATTTCTGCCGATTCTCCTCCTCCAGCGCGGCGAGTTTTTTCTCAAAATCCTCAAGCAACGCCTTTTGTCCGGGTGGCGAGATCAGGGGCTTCTCGGACGGTTCGGTGATATTCGCAAAGACACCGTGGAGAGCGTAATAATCCTTCGTCGGAATCGGGTCGAACATGTGGTCGTGGCAGCGCGCGCACGAGACCGTCATTGCCAGGAAGCCTTTCGTCACGACGTCGATGCGATCGTTGATGACGTCGTTGTTGTTCCCAAAACGTTCCCCGATGGTGATGAAGCCGAGCGCGGCGAGATTTTCCGGCGAATTATTCGGGATCTTGTCGGCGGCCAGCTGCTGCGTGATGAACTGGTCGTAAGGCATGTCGTTGTTCATCGCCTTGATGACCCAGTCGCGGTAGGTCCACGCGTATGGATAGCGGTAATCGATCCGATTGTTGTCGCCGCGATCTCCGCCGACGGTGTCCGCGTAGCGCGCCGTATCGAGCCAGAAACGGCCCCAACGTTCGCCGTATTGTGGCGAAGCGAGCAGCCGATCGACGACCTTTCCGAAGGCAACCTGAGGGGGGGCGTTGTCGGAGATAAATGCGTTCGTCTCCTCCGGAGTGGGCGGCAATCCGATGAGGTCGAACGTGGCGCGCCGGATCAGCGTTTCCTTGTCGGTCACCTGCGCCCGATCGAGCAAGCCGGGCGAGGGCACCATTCCCTTTTCTTCGATTTTTTGGGCAATGAACGCGTCTACGGGCGTGATGCACCACGCGCGATTTTTGACGTTCGGCGTCGCGGGCTTCTTCACGGGCTGATACGCCCAATGCGAACGAGCTTTGTCGGTGAGGCCTGAGAGTTTTGTGGCGATGGCAGCGGAGACCGGCTTCCGCGGGTCCGGCGCGCCCATCTTCACCCACTCCGTGAGGTCGGCCACCTGTTGAGCGGTCAATTTTTCGCCCTTCGGCGGCATTTGGAGGTCGGGATCCTTGTAACCGATCGCCGTAATCATCAGGCTCTTCGCGGGATCACCAGCCTTGAACGCAGGACCGGTTTCGCCGCCCTTGAGGAGACCTTCACGGGTGTCGAGGGTCAGGCCGCCTTTGGCCTTGTTGGCTTCGAGGCTGTGGCATTTGTAGCACGTTTCCTTGAAGATCGGCTGGATCTTCTTTTCAAAAAACTCGACTTGTTTCGGGTCGAGTTTCGTCGCGCCTCCCATCATCATCATCGACGGGTCGTCGTTGGCGGCGTGGAGGGTGGCGATGCGGCTGAGGCCTGCCAGGCCGAGCAGGAAAACGTGGCGCGTGCGCATGGGAGGTCTCCTCCGAGGTTAAGCGATGATGTCTTTGACGACTTTGCCGAAGTTGTCGGTGAAGCGGAAGTCGCGTCCGTTGTAGCGGTAGGTCAGCTTCGTGTGATCGAAGCCGAGCAACGCCAGAACGGTTGCATGAAGATCGTGGATATGGACTTTGTTTTCTGCGGCCCGAGAGCCGAATTCGTCCGTCGCTCCGTAGGCTGTCCCACCCTTTACGCCGCCGCCGGCCATCCACGCGCAGAATCCGCGACCGTTGTGATCGCGCCCGGGGAATTCGTTTCCATTGCGGTCCTTGACGACCGTCCGACCGAATTCGCCGCCCCAGATGATCAGCGTGCTGTCCAACATGCCGCGTTGCTTCAGATCCTTGATGAGCGCCGCCGCAGGGCCGTCAATTTCGCCGGCCTTCTTGGAAAGATTCTCGTCGAGTTTGTTGTGATGATCCCAACCACCCGCGTTAACCTGAACGAATCGCACACCGCGCTCGACGAGGCGGCGAGCGACGAGCAATCGCGATCCCATTTCGCTGGTTCCGTAAAGGTCCTTCACTTCCTGAGGCTCCTTGGAGATGTCGAATGCATCCGTCGCTTCGGTCTGCATTTTGAACGCCATTTCAAACGCTTCGATCCGCGCTTCGAGTTGAGCGTCCTTTTGGAGCGCCTTTGCATGCATATCGTTCAATTGATGCACGAGATCCAACTGCCGCCGCTGGCGTTCCATCGGGGTGAACTGGTTCCGAATGTTGAGAATCACGTCGTCCAAGTTCATGCCCTTGTTGTAATTCACGTTCACACCCTGATACATCCCGGGGAGGAACGATGCCTGACGCCATTCCGGCTTCCCACTCAGCGTGATGAATCCGGGCATGTTCTGGTTCTCCGTCCCAAGGCCGTAAACGGCCCACGACCCCATGGAGGGCTTCGGAAGCTGGAGCGATCCAGTATGCATGAAGCGCTGTGCCACGTCGTGTGCCGGAATATCTGTCCACATCGAACGAATCACCGCCATATCATCGATGCACTGGCCAAGTTTCGGGAACACCTCGCTGACCTCGATGCCGGACTTGCCCATTTTGTTGAATTTGAACGGAGAGGGATACGCGAGACCTTCGTGATCCGGGATCGTCTTGTCCGCATATTTTGCGAGTTCCGGCTTCGGATCCCACGTGTCGACCTGCGACGGACCGCCTTCGGCAAAAATGTGAATGACCGACTTCGCTTTAACGGGGAAATGCGGCGCTTTCGGCGACAGCGGGCCCGTTGCTTTCGCCGCGGCGGTGGCCGCCGCGTCGGCTTCGTACGGGTTCAAACCGAACAACGACGCGAGACTCATCGCGCCAAATCCCATGCCCGTTCGAATCAAATACTCGCGCCGTGTGAAGATGATGTCTTCGAGCGACGGGGAGTGTTCGCGAAGATATTTGTCGGATGAGATGTGAGATTGGTCGGAGTTCATAGGGTGGCAGGTTAAGCGTTTATGACACGGCGCGGGCTTTTAGGCAATGAGTGAGTATCGTCGCGAAATGGTTTTTGTTTGGGTGATTCTCGACCGCGATCGTTAAAAAAAGCGGCTATCGCCCTCCCGGAGCGATGAGCACGTAACCGCTGAAGTTGTCCGAACCTTTCGACACTTTTGACACAATGGTGAAGGGGGCAAGGGCCGGTCCCCGTTTGGTAAAGTCACGTTCGTTGAGAATCAGGAGGTCGATCTTCCCGTCGCCCCATTCCTGCACCGCGTCGTCAGGTTCGGTGAATCGAGCGGTTCCAGTGTAAAGCAGGAGGCCCTCGTCTTTCGCATTCATCACCACGAGCCGGCCTTCCCGCGCTCGCGCCTCGTCCCCAAATCGAACCAACCGCCGTTGATCGTCGCGGAAATGCGTGGCGACGCTGAACACCGCGTTCGCGCCGGTAATGATCGCGGCGAGGCCGATCGCGCCGGTCGCCACCTGCCGTCCACTCCATCGCCACAGGCGTTCACCAGCCAGCGGCGCGAGCGTCGCCGCGGTCAGCAGGCAGAGTGGGGGAATCACCGGGAAGATCCGGTCCGCGCGCTTCGAGGGGACCAGCGACATGAAGATCAACCCGCCGATCGCCCAGCACACCAGCCAGAGGCGGGCTGGATCGCTTCCAAGCGCCGCCCTTTCCGATTTTCGAAAATGGAGCGCCGCCAGCAGCACGGCCCACGGCGCGAACTTTCCGAGCAGATTCGCGATGTAGAAAAAGACCGACTGATTGTGATGCACTGCCGCTTCGCCGACCGTGAACCGCCCGAGGAACTCGACGACGACCACTTGCTGGTAAAACTCGGGGCTCCGGGCGATGCCGATGGCGGCCCACGCTCCGAAGATCAGCAGCGGCGTCAGCCATGGCCACCAACCGCTCCACCCGAAGTTCACCGTGCCTTTCCGACGCGAGAACCACCAGAAGGCCAGCAGTCCGGGCATGAGGAACGCGTAGGCGATCGGGCCCTTCGTCAGCATGGAGGCGAGCACGACGGAAAATAGCCACCACCGGTCCCGGGTGGTCCAGGGCGTGGCTTTTCGAACCTTCTCGTACACCTGAAATCCCGCGAGGAAGATGCAAAAGGCGAGCAGCGCGTCCGTTCGCACCAGGGTCGCGAGGCGTTGGGAAAAGTGGTTCAGCCCAAATGCGCCCGCGGCGATCAAACCGCCGAGTGGCGAGTGAATGCGATTTCCCGCCCTCCACAGCATGGCAAGCATCACAAGCATCGCCGTGAAGCCCGGAAGGCGCCAGGCGATCTCCCATCCGTGGCCGCTGGCGGCTTCGTAAATGGTGGCTGAAATCCACCCCGCGAGCGGGGGCTTGGTGGCGACTTTGCCGGTCGGGGTATGTTGAAACCACCAGTTCCCCAACTCGATCATCTCGAACGACGTGTAAGCCTGTTTCGCCTGATCCTTGTCGTCGAGATGCCACGGCAGATTATGCACGGACAGCAGCGCGACGATGATCGCGAAAAACGTCACGACAGCCGTGCGACTCATTTTAACAAATCGCAGATCGCCCCCGCCGCACGTCGCGCCGCGCCACCACCGCCCAGTTTGGCGGTCGCCTCCGCGAGGTCTTTGGAATTCGGCTCGCGCAGCAATCGCAGGACTTCCTCGGCGATCGGTTTGGGTTCGGCGGCGTCCTGCAAAAATTCCCGCGCGATTTCGCGCCCCGCCAGGATGTTCGGCATTCCTAAAAATGGCACGCGCACGAGACGTTTTCCGATCACCCAGGTCAGCCACGCGACCTTGTATAAAATGACGAGCGGCATTCCGAAATATGCCGCTTCGAGCGTGGCGGTCCCCGAGGCGACCATGCCGGCTGCTGCGCGCTGCATGAGGGCGTGCGAGGTGTGGAGAGAAATCGTCACCTTCTGATTTCCGTCGGCGATCGCGCGCATCAGGCTCTCGAGGTGCGGGGACGCCGCCGCGGCTTCGAATGTGAGTTCCGGCTGGCGTTTCGCTAGGACCTCGGCCGCGGCAAGCATCGTCGGGAAAATCTTTCGCACCTCCTTTTCGCGGCTGCCGGGGAAAAGGCCGATGAGTGCGGCTTCGCGTCGCGCCGTGGATTTCTTCGATGCAAACGAATCGATCATTGGATGCCCGACGAAAATCGTTTTCAGGCCCGACTGCTCGTAAAGCGGCTGTTCGAATGGAAAGATGCAGAGCATGAGGTCGAGCCAGCGCGCCATCTTCGGGATCCGTCCGCGATTCCACGCCCACACCTGCGGACTGATGTAATAGACGATTTTCAACCGCGGCAGCCGCGCCCGGAGCGCCTTTGCCAGACGCAGGTTAAAGCCGGGATAGTCGATCAGCACGACCGCGTCCGGCGCCACCTGCGCGATGTCCGCGAGCATCCGATTGAACTGCGCTTTGAAATAACCGTACTTCTTTAAAACATCCCAAAGCCCGACGACCGCCTCATCCGCCCAGTCATGAAATGTGCCTCCGGCGAGGGAGCGCATTTCGCTGCCGCCTGCCCCGAAGAACGCGCAGGACGAATCAACTTCACGAAGGCTGCGCATCAGTTCGGCGCCGCGGGCATCGCCGCTGGCTTCCCCCGCCACGAGGTAAAGCCTCATGGCGCGTGCGTGCGATTTTGCTCGTCGATGAGTCGCGTGATTTCGAGGGCCAGTTCCAGAGCCGCGGTTGCTTCGCGGCCGCTCACCTTTGGCTGCGCGCCCGCCCGGGCGCACTCGAGGAACGCCGCGAGTTCGCGTTTCAGCGGCTCGCCTTTGTCGATCTCGACCGGCTCGCGCACGATCTTCTGGCCGGCGAACTCCGTCACGATCGTGGCATCGGTCGCGAGCCCGAACAGTTTTCCCAGCATCGAGCTTTCCTTCTCGCCATCGCCCGCGAGGCGGAGGAGGTAGCCTTCCTGTTTTTGGTAGTCGAGCGAGAGGTAGGCGTCTTGTTGAAAGACCCGGATTTTCCGAAGCCGATCCTGGCTGATCCGGCTCGCGGTGATGTTGACGACGCAGCCGTTTTCAAACCGCAGTCGCACATTGGCGATGTCTTCGCCGCGGCTCAGGACGGGAACTCCGACCGCATCGATGCTTTTCAGCGGCGAGCGGACGAGATGCAGGATGATTTCCAAATCATGAATCATCAAATCGAGCACCACGCCGATGTCGATGCTCCGGCCCGGGTAAGGCGACAGCCGGGAGACTTCGATGAAGCGCGGTTGTTTTAGGCGCGCTTCGAGCGCGGCGAGCGCCGGGTTGAATCGCTCGATGTGACCGACTTGGAGGACGAGACCACGCTCCTGCGCGAGTTGGGAAAGCGCGCGCGCGTCGGCTGTCGTCTCGGTGATCGGCTTTTCGACGAGCACATGTTTTCCGCGTTCGAGCAGGAACTTCGCGATCTCAAAATGCGTCGACGTCGGAGTGGCGATCGTGGCCGCGTCCACCAGCTCCGCGAACTCCTCCAGCGACTCCACGGCGCGACTTCCGAACTTACCGGCCAATTCCTGCGCGGTCGCGGCATTGGTATCGCAGATCGCGGTGAAATG
Organism: Chthoniobacteraceae bacterium; assembly: GCA_043735935.1. GTDB lineage: Bacteria > Verrucomicrobiota > Verrucomicrobiia > Chthoniobacterales > Chthoniobacteraceae > JANLQB01. The sequence goes on along the minus strand of JAYTDO010000095.1, from coordinate 15,488 downwards.
GACGTCGCCCAACTCGGCGAGGATGCGCGCGTGATTACGCCCGATGCTGCCGGTGCCGACGACGCCGGCGCGAATGGGGGAGGGTGAAGAGGTGGACACGGTGGTGGTCAAGATGCGACGAGACAACGCACGCGCTGCGGCGTCGCCAAGCCCAAAACGCGCAGGGACCGGCGCAGGGACGGCGTTCCTCGGTTACGCGACGACCGCGTCGGCGGCACCCATCCGGGCGATCCACTCGCGGTGGATCTTCGGGGAGATCTCGCTCGGCTTGATCTCGCTGCGCCCGCCCCAAAAGACGTTCGTGTAACTCACCGGGATTCCCACGCTTTCGAGGTGCGCGTCGATCGCCGCCTTGTGCGCGAAGACCCGCTCCTTTTCCGTGCCGTGGCACACGGCCATGATGTTGACGTTGTTAAAGTCCGGGCCGCCTTCGCGCCAGTAGCAGTGCGTGAGGATGTCGTGCCGGCCTGCTTCGCCGCCCGCCTCGATCTCCCGGCCCGCAGGCACGCGCCAATGGAAAAGCGCGTTGAAACGAGTCACTCGAACGCCCGTGGCGGACGGCTTTACATGCTCGAGGAAGGTCGAAAAACGACCGATGACTTTTCTTGTATTGAGGTCTTCGGCGGTGCGGCAAAAAGTGTCGAGATCGACGCCCGCCTCAGCGGCGCGATTTTTCCAAAGGCCAACGCGGATTTCGTCCAGAGTGAGTTCGCGTTTGAGGGCGAGGAGGACGTCCCATTCGAGGTCCGTGAGCTGCACGACGCCGACCTTGATCATCTGTGCCGGCCCGTCCGATTTGTCGCCCGGTTCGATCGTCTTCCGGCGCACATGGCCCACGCCGAGCGCGAAGATACCGCGGGCGGGCATCAGCTTGAATTTTTCGCAACCCGTGTGGCGCATCAGCACCCGGCAATGGTCTTCCATGGACGCGCCGACCGGGACTTTCAAAGTCGTCCACAGGCGATATTCCGAGCCGGTCGTCTGCGAATCGGTCGAGCGCACGACGACGTGGCCGCTGAAAGGATCTTGCTGAAACATGAAGTCGAAAGCCGCATTCAACTTTTCCTCCGGCACACGCCACGCCACGAGTGCGCCCTCGGCGAGATTGCTGGCGACGAGCGTCTGCCGCACCCGGCGGATGGTCCCGGCGGCGAGCATCGTCTTGATCCGATCCAGGACGGTTTCCAGCGGCACGCCGGATTTTTCGGCGATGGCGACGAATGGTTCGCGCACGAACCCTTGAATCTGGTCTTCGGAAACCGCGAGAATCTGCGCGTTGAGTGGATCGGAATGTTCGATGGACATGGGAGCGAGGATATAAAACGAGGTCGCGCGGCGCGGCTAGTCTTCAATTGGCCAAAGCGAACTCCGCCTTGACCCAGGCGCGCGCTTCTTCGGCGCTGGCGAGCGTGCCTTCGAGCTGGCGCGACTGTACCGCTTCGAGGATTTCCGAATATCGGGGGCCGGGCGCGAGTCCGAGCGCCATGAGGTCGCGCCCGGTGATGAGCGGCTTGGGGATCAGCGGCTCGCTCGCGAACTCTTCGCGTTTACCGCGGAGAAAATCGTAGTTGTCGAGCATGCCGTGGCTGCTCGCACAATCGACGCGGTGCAGCTCGAGTTCGGTGTCGAATGTTGGCCTCGCCATGAAGCGCTTGAGCTTCGCCAAGCGCATCTGTTGCACGTCCTTGAAGACCATATGATTCGCGACCGGTTCGACCGTGGCGTCGATTTCCACGCGCGAGAAGCGCAGCCGTAGCATGAGCGCTTCCGTCATCTCGGCGCCGAGTTTGTCGTGCCCGTTAAAGCGGATGCGCCCATCGGCATCGACGCTGGCGGTGGCGGGCTTTCCGATGTCGTGAAAGAGCACGGAAAACACGAGCGGTACGGAGACCTCCGCCGGCAGAAGATCGAGCATGATCCTGGTGTGTTTGAAGACGTCGCCCTCGGGGTGGAATTGCGGCGGCTGCTCGCATCCCTTGAGTCGCTCGATCTCGGGCAGTACTTGCGCCATCAGGCCGCTGGCATCCAGCAGATCGAAGCCTCGCACGCGATTCGGAGAGAGGAAGATTTTCACCAACTCCTCCCGGACCCGCTCGGCGCTCACGTCACGGATATGGTGGGCCGCGGCTCGCATCGCTTCCCACGTGGCGGGATCGATTTCGAATCCCAGCGTCGTCGCGAAACGCACCGCCCGCAGCAGCCGCAGGCGGTCTTCGGCAAATCGCGCCGCCGGATCGCCGATCGCGCGCAGCACCTTTGCCGCGAGATCCCGCTGCCCGCCGATGTAATCGATCAACTCGTCGCGAATCGGATCGTAAAAAAGGCCGTTGATCGTGAAATCGCGGCGCTCGGCGTCCTGTTCCGGCGAGGAAAAGGTGACGCTTTCCGGGCGGCGTCCATCGATGTAGACACCGTCGGCTCGGAACGAGGCGACTTGGAACTCCGCGTTTCCATAAACGACCACAACGACCCCGAAGTGAGCGCCCACGGCGAAGGTGCGTTCGAACGTCTTTTGGACCTCTTCGGGCCGCGCGCTCGTCGCGATATCGTAGTCGTGCGGCTCCACGCCCATGAGGCGGTCCCGAACGCAGCCGCCGGCGAAAAACGCGACAAAGCCCGCCTTTTGGAGGCGCTGGACGACACGGTGGGCGTAGGTCTTCAGTGATGCAGGCACGGGCGCACTATAGCCGCCCGCGAAACACCTGCGAGCATTGCTGCGGTGTTTGGAAAACAGTGCCTTGTTGCGACGATTTTACGACGACCAATGAGCAGCGTGATGAAACTTTATTTGGAATAAGTCTTGATAAGGAAGTATCTGGCGGCAAAGTTTTGCTGCGATGAATCCCCGCGAAACCCGTCCTAAAGCCGCTTCCACTCCCGAGGAGACGATCCACGGCCGGGGTCTGCGTATGACGGATCAGCGGCGCGCCGTTTATGATGCGTTGATGGGGAAGCGGGATCATCCGACCGCAGTGGAAGTCTTCATGCGCGTGAAGGGCAAGATGCCCTCGATCTCGCTTGCGACGGTTTACAACTGCCTCGAAACGCTCACCGGCTGCGGTCTGGTCAAGTCCGTCAGTCACGATCGCGAGCCGTCCCGTTACTGCCCGAATCTGAACGAGCACGCGCACTTTTTTTGCACCGACTGCGGTGGAGTCACAGACATTCCGCTCCGGGCGAAGAGGCGGCCCCACGATATCTGGGAACTGCCGGGCGAAATGCACATCGAAAACAGTGAAGTCGCCTTTCGCGGCCTATGCCCAAAGTGCGCGGCAAAATCCAGGACGTTATCGGCGAAGGCGGTGCGTCCGGGGCGCTAAAACATTCCGAAATTTAATTATGAGTTCATTGATCATCAAAAACCTGAGCGCCACGGTGGGAGGAAAGGAAATCCTCCGCGGCCTGAACCTGGAAGTGAAGAAAGGGCAGATCGCCGCAATCATGGGGCCAAATGGCTCTGGAAAAAGTACGTTGAGCAAGGTGCTCGGCGGGCATCCCGACTACGAAGTCACCGGCGGCGAAGTGCTCATGGACGGGGTGAACATCCTCGGCATGGAACCGGACGCGCGGGCGCGGGCCGGATTGTTCCTAGCTTTCCAGTACCCGATGGAAATTCCGGGCGTTTCAAACGCCAACTTTCTTCGCGCCGCTTCACAAGCGCGCCTTCCCGAGGGCGAGGAGATCGAGGCGACTGAGTATTACGCGCAGCTTTATGCCGAGATGGATAAGTTGGAAATGTCGCGCTCGTTCACGGCGCGCTCCGTCAACGAGGGTTTTTCGGGTGGCGAAAAGAAGCGGAACGAAATCCTGCAGATGGCGATGCTCAAGCCGACTTATGCTGTGCTCGACGAGACGGATTCCGGCCTCGATATCGACGCCCTCCGGATCGTGAGCGCCGGCGTCAACGCGCAGCGGGGGCCCGGCCTCGGCGTCCTCCTCATCACGCATTACCAGCGTCTGCTCGACTACATCGTGCCGGACGTGGTGCACGTGATGGTCGAGGGCCGCATCGTGCGCACTGGCGGCAAGGAACTCGCGCTCGAACTCGAGGAGCGCGGCTACGACTTTATCAAAGACGAGCTCGCCGAGCCCGCGAATCTGTGAGGACACGACCATGAATACCGATACTGCCACACAACTCGATATCGACCGCACGCGCGGCGATTTTTCGTATCCCGAACAGCACAAATTCGACGCCGGCACGGGGCTGACGAAGGACACCGTCGATTACATTTCGAAGGTCAAAGGAGAAGCCGAATGGATTCGCGAGTTCCGCCATCGCGCGCTCGAAATTTTCAAATCGAAGCCCATGCCGACGCATTGGGCGTCGAAGGATTTGGAGAACATCGTCTTTGAAAACATCCGTTATTACCTCGCCAACGGGCAAAAGCCGACGCGTTCGTGGGACGAGGTGCCGGACGATGTGAAGCGCACTTTCGACCGGCTCGGCATCCCCGAGCAGGAGCGCAAATTCCTCGCGGGCGTCGAGGCGCAGTTCGACTCCGAGGCGGTGTATTCCAACATCAAGGCGGCCGTCGGCGAGCAAGGCGTGATCTTCTGCAACTCGACTGAGGGGCTGCGCGAGCATCCGGAGATCTTCCGCAAGTGGTTCGGCAAGGTCATCCCGACTGGCGACAATAAATTCAGCGCTTTGAACAGCGCCGTGTTCAGCGGTGGTTCCTTCATCTATGTGCCGCCAGGCGTGAAGGTGAAGCACCCGCTGCAAGCTTACTTCCGCATCAATGCCGAGAACTTCGGCCAGTTTGAGCGCACGCTCATCATCGCCGACGAAGGCAGCGAGGTGATGTATATGGAAGGCTGCACCGCGCCGAAGTTTGAGACGGCGACGCTGCACTCGGCGGTGGTGGAACTGGTCGCCATGAAGGGCGCCAAGATCCAGTACGTGACCGTGCAGAACTGGTCGGCGAACGTTTTCAACCTCGTGACCAAGCGCGCGATCGCCCACGAGGAAGCGGAGGTGAAGTGGATCGATTGCAACATCGGCTCGCGCCTGACGATGAAATATCCGGGCGTCGTGCTCAAAGGTCGCAAGGCGCGCGGCGAAGTCATCTCCATCGCGCTCGCCAGCGACGGCCAGCATCAGGACACGGGCGCGAAGATGATCCACGCGGCGGATGAGACAACGTCGAACATCGTCTCGAAATCGATCTCAGTCGGCACGGGCCGCTCGACATATCGCGGGCTTGTCCACATCCCGAAGCACCTCAAGGGCTGTAAGAATAACACCGAGTGTGACGCGCTCTTGATCAACTCGAAATCGCGCACGGATACGTATCCGGCGATCACCGTCCGTGGCACCGGGAATTCCAGCCAGCATGAGGCGAGCGTGTCGCAGATTTCCGCCGAACAGATCTTTTACATGCAGCAGCGGGGCCTCACCGAGGCACAGGCCATGAGCCTTTCGGTCAATGGATTCGTCAACGACCTCGTCCGCCAGTTCCCGATGGAATACAGCGTCGAGCTCAAGCGGCTCATCGATCTCGAAATGGAAGGCAGCGTCGGCTGAGCCATGAGTACTGCAATTCTGGAATCTGAAGAAGTATTGAACACGAACACTGCGCCTATATTGAGCGCCGGCCCGGCGTCGCCGGTTCAGGCGGAGGCTTGGGAAAGATTCACTGCGCTGCCGATGCCGGCGCGGACCGATGAGGCTTGGCGTTTTGCCAATGTGAAGGACCTCGATCTCAGCGCCTACGTGCAGGCGCCCGCCGTCGATGAGGCGACTGCCGACTCGCTTTTGGCGCGCTCGCGCGGCTTGGTTGCGGTCTCCGGGCGTTCGGTTTTTGCCAATGACCAGGTGCTGGTGCATGAGGCGATGGGCGATTCCCTGCGTCAAAAGGGGGTCATCTGGCTGCCGCTCGATCGCGCGGCGGTCGAGCACCCGGAGCTTTTTCGGAAACATTTCATGCGGGAGGACGCGATGTTGGGCGGTCAAAAATTCGCGGCGCTTCACGCCTCGCAATTGCGTTCGGGGACGTTTTTGTACGTTCCGCGAGGCGTCGAAATCGATCTGCCGATCGAGTGTTTTCACTGGATGCACGGCGCGAATGCTTCGGTTTTCCCGCATACGCTCATCATCGCCGAGGAGATGGCGAAAGTGACGTTGGTCGACTTTTACGAAAGCGCGGATGCCGGGGCACCCGGGCTCGCGTGTGCGGTGAATGACCTCTGGCTCGGTGCCGGGGCGAACGTGACCTACGTTTGTGTGCAGAACTGGAGCCGGAAGGCCCATTCATTCCAGATGAACTCGACCGTCGTCGGTCGCGACGCGCAGTCAAAATCACTCTTTGCTCAACTCGGTGGGCGGCATGTCCGCAGTGAGAGCGTGAGCCACCTGCGGGGGCAGGGCGGACGCAGCGATATGCTGGCCGTGACCGTCGCCAACGATGCCCAGGAGGTGGATGCGCGGACTTTCCAAATTCACGAGGTGCCAAACACGCAAAGCGACCTGCTCTACAAGAACTCGCTCGACGACACCGCCCGCACGATCTTCGCCGGCCTCATCCGAGTCGATCCCGGCGCCCACCGCACGGATGCCTACCAGAAGGTCCGCAACCTTCTGCTCAGTGACGAAGCGGAGGCGAACAGTGCTCCGGGTCTCGAGATCGAAGCCGACGACGTGCGGTGCACGCATGGCGCGACCTGTGGTCAGATCGAGCAGGAGGAGCTTTTCTACCTCCTCTCGCGCGGGATCACGAAGAAGGAAGCCCAGCGCCTGATCGTGCATGGATTTCTCCAGGAAGCGATCGACCGCCTCGGAAACGATGCCGTCGGAGCGCGCCTCGGCGAGATCGTTCACGAGAAATTCGACGCCGCGCGTCGCTGAGATTTAGGACTGGCCGGGCGGGATGCCGTCGGTAAAGGTCCCTAAGCACCATGAAAATTCTCATCCTTGCGCTGCTTGGGTTGAGCCTTCCGTTGTCTGCCCGAGCGCAGTCGCCCTACACTTCGAGCGAAGACTTTGCCCGGGTGGCCAGGCAGCTTCGCGAGAAGGCGCGTTTGAGCATGGAGCCGCAGGTTTCCGTCCCTACGGAGGCGGGTGCCGTGTCTCGGGGCGGTCGGTATCCGTGGAAGAGCAGCATCGTGACGCAGATCTTTTTTGTCGGCGAGCCCGGCGGAGGCGCCACGAGTGCGTGGGACCCGGACTGGGTTCGGAATTTCGGCGGATATGATAACCCGAAGCCGGCGGCGCGGCGGTCGGATTACACCCCCGCCCAATTTGTCCCGAGGCAAAACCCGTTTTACGTCGCCCTCCCGTATAACGACGTGATCGGGGAACGCCACAAACCCGAGGCCAAGATGGTCATCCCGTGGTTTGCGCAGATCTTTGAACGCGACGGCAAAAGCGTCTGCCGGGACCGCTGGCTGGCGATCCGCAAAGGCGGCCGAGTTTGTTACGCCCAATGGAGCGACGTTGGCCCGTTTCGCTCGGATCACTGGCAATACGTCTTTGGGAACGAGCGCCCGAAGCCCAACGCCAGCCAGGGAGCCGGCATCTCCGTCTCACCGGCGGTGCGGGATTTCCTGGCGCTGGCGAGCACCGACGTGGCCGATTGGAAGTTCGTCGAAATCCGCGACGTGCCGCTCGGCCCGTGGGCACGATTTGGTGAAAACAACCCCGTCGCCAAGTTGCGAGGTCCCTCGGCAACGGCCTCGCCGATTTCCAGAGTAAAAGAACCCTCATCTTCGTTACCGGAGGGCCCCTCGGTTTTATCGCGGTGAGTCCGATGACGCCGCGCCGCCCATCGCATGGCATCGACGATGCTAAACAAGACATCCGTATGAGACCGGAGCTCGAAAAAAGCCCTTTACCCGCCGCAACCATTCGCCTATAGCGGCGGCCCATTGCTGCACATGAAACGGCCCGTATTTCATTTTTTAGGTCTCGTTTCATTCGCCCTCGTGGCGAATGCCCAGACGGGGGCCATCTACTCCAGCAGCGAGGACTTCGCCCGCTACGCCCGGCGGCTCCGGGATACCGCCCTCTCCCAGATCGAACCAGTCGTCGTCGTCCCCACCACTTCGGGCATCAAAGGCGTCTCGGGGCGTTATCCATGGAAAAACAGCATCGTCACCACCGTCTTTTGGGTCGGTGAAAATGCCAGCGCCAACAACCCCGTCCACAACCGCTCCAGTTCCTGGGACTCCGACTGGGCCGGCAGCTACGGCGGTTTCGATAATCCCGATCCCGCCACCCGCAGGAGGGATTTTATCCCCGCGAATTTCACCCCCCGACAAAACCCCTTCTACATCGCGTTGCCTTACAACGATGTCACCCTCGGCCACTTTAAACCTGAAGCCAGGTCCGTCATACCCTGGTTCAACCAGACCTTCGAGCGGGACGGTAAGAGCGTCTGCCACGACCGCTGGCTGGCCGTCCGCAAAGGCGGGCGGGTTTGTTACGCCCAATGGAGTGACTGCGGCCCGTTCCGCACTGACCATTGGGAGTACGTTTTCGGGACGGATCGTCCGAAACCAAACTTGAACAAAGGCGCAGGCCTCGACGTTTCCCCGGCCGTCCGAGACTACCTCGGCCTCACGAACACCGACGTCACCGACTGGAAATTCGTCGAAGTCCGGGACGTCCCGCTCGGCCCTTGGGCCCGTTATGGCGACAACAACACCGTCGCTCAATACCGCGGCAGCAAAGCATCGGCGGTCGTGAGCGCCGCGCCTGCCGCGACCATCGGAAGGACCAAACCGAAAATCACCGCAGACATCACGGCAGATGGTCCGACGGTCATCACTCGGTAAGCGTCCGGCCTGATCCCGAACCCGATCCGTCAATGGATCCGCGGTCACCCGAAAAGTCCTCATGCCATTTGCCGTAGCCGACGCGCTCTCCCTCCTCCGGCGGGCCCATTCCCAGGATCGCCTCGCCCACGCCTACCTCCTGGCCGGCCCGGACGGGGCCAGCCTTCGCCATGTGGCCCGAGAGTTGTGCCTCCTGCTTCATGGGGTCAGCGACGACCCGTTCGCGGCGAGCGACGTGCATCGGGTCGAGGCGGAGTCGAAATCCCGGCGCATCGTCACCGACCAGATCCGCGAGCTCGAACGGGAACTCCACATGCGGTCCTTTTTCGGCGGGAAAAAGATCGGCATCGTTTTCGATGCTGACCGCCTTCAGACCGAAGCGGCCAACGCTTTCCTCAAGACGCTCGAGGAACCGCCGGACAACAGCCTTCTCCTCCTGCTCAGCACCCTCCCTGAACAGCTTCCCGAAACGATCTTGAGCCGTTGCATCGAGGTCCCGATCATGTCCGCCGAGGCCCGTGGCCGGACGCCGATGCAGCAGCGTCTTCTCGACGCATTGCAGGCTTACGCACAAATCGACAAACCAACTCTTCCAAACGTCTTTCGTCTCGTCCGGGTCGTCGCCGAACTGCTGGCCGAAGCGAAGGAAGCCATCGCCGACGAAACAGCGAACGCCTTTAAGGGAGAAGAAAAGCACTACAAGCAGACCTCCGAGGCAACCGCTTGGCTGGACGATCGCGAAGACTACTACAAGGCCCTCACCGAGGCTCGTTACGTCGAAGCCCGGCTTGAACTCCTCGCCGTGCTCGACGCTTGGTGGGCCGATGTCCTCCGGCATCAACACGGGGCCATCGCCCTCGACCTGCCCGAGGCGGCGCCGGACACCGCCTCCCTTGCCGTCCGGTTGACTGTGGCGAACTGCCTCCAGCGTGCCGCCGCCCTTGAGACCCTGCGCGAGCATCTGAACAACCCCGGCGTCCAGGAGCAACTCGCCATCGAATGCGCGTTCCTAAAGGTCTTCGCCTGAGTCCCGCACTTTCTCACTTGCCGCGCCGGACGGCGACCACCTAGAAAACGCCCGACAAACCCTCAGCTTTCTCACACCCTACATCTTCCCAAAATGAGCAGAAAAATTCGTTACGGCATGGTCGGCGGCGGTCGCGGCGCCTTCATCGGAGCAGTCCACAGGATCGCAGCCGCCATCGACGGCCAGGTCGAACTCGTCTGCGGCGCATTCTCCTCCGACCCGGAAAAGTCTCGGGCGTCCGGCGCGGACCTCTTCCTTCCCCCGGCGCGGTGTTACGGCAGCTTCGAGGAAATGATCAAAGCCGAAGCCCGGCTGCCCCTCGGCGAACGCATGGACTTCATCTCCATCGTCACCCCGAACCACATGCACTTCGCTCCGGCGAAAATGGCGCTCGAAAACGGCTTCCACGTCCTCAGCGACAAGCCGGCCACCTTCAGCCTCGCACAGGCAAAGGAACTCGCCGCCATCGTCAAAAAGAGCGGCCTGCTTTACGGCCTCACGCACAACTACACCGGTTATCCCTTGGTCAAACAAGCGCGCGAAATGGTGGGCACGGGCGTCCTCGGCAAAATCCGCAAAGTCGTCGTCGAATACCCGCAGGGCTGGCTCGCCACGCGGATCGAGGCTGATGGGCAGAAACAAGCCGCCTGGCGCACCGACCCGAAGAAAAGCGGCGCCGCCGGTTGCATCGGCGACATCGGCACCCACGCCGAAAACCTCGCGGAATACATCACCGGCCTTCACATTTCCGAGCTCGCCGCTGATATCACTGCCTTCGTCAAGGGCCGCAAGCTCGACGACGACGGGAACGTCCTCCTTCGCTTCAAGGGCGGTGCCAAAGGCATCCTGCACGCGAGCCAGATCAGCGTGGGCGAGGAGAATAACCTCAACATCCGCGTCTACGGTGAAAAGGGCGGCCTTGAATGGCATCAGGCCGAGCCGAACACGCTCCTGGTAAAGTGGCTCGATCAGCCGATGCAGGTTTACCGGACCGCAAACGGCTACCTCGGAAAAGCCGCCCTCGCGGCCGGCCGCACGCCGCCCTCGCACCCGGAAGGTTACCTCGAAGCCTTCGCCAACATTTACAAACACTTTGCCGCCGCCATCAGTGCGCGGCTCGACGGCAAAAAACTGCCCAAAGGGGACCCGGCGACCGACTATCCGAAAATCGAGGACGGCATCCGTGGCATGGCATTCATCGAAGCCGTCGTCGCTTCATCGAAGGCAAACGCCGCCTGGACAAAACTGAAGGCATAACCGCGTTGCGGCGACGTACGCGCTCCGGTTCGGAGAGGCCCTTCGGGAGTTTCGCGCGATCTTCGCTGGTGTAAATTCCGGCACCGATGAAGCCGCAAGACGCCCAGTTCCCCGATACGCGTTGGAGTCTGGTCCTTTCAGTGAAGGACGGCATCGGCACCGATGGGGAGCGCGCCCGCGTCGCTCTCGATGAACTTTGCCGGCAATATTGGTTTCCGCTCTACGCCTTCGCCCGTCGTTGCGGGCGCGACCCGACCGCCGCTGAAGACTGCACCCAGGGATTCTTCGCCTTGCTCATCTCGCGCGATCTGTTCTCGCGGGCGGACCCCGATCGGGGTCGGATGCGTTCGTTCTTGATCGGCAGCTTCAAAAACTTCCTCTCGTCCGAAAACCGGCGCGAGCATCGCGAAAAGCGAGGGGGAGCCCGATCGCCGCTTTCCCTCGAACAAACGCACGCGGAAGAATGGTTTCGCGTCGAATCCATGGAAGGCGCCTCGCCCGACCTTCGTTTTGATCGCGACTGGGCGAATGCCACGGTGGCTCAAGCGCTCGCGGCGGTGCAGGCGGAGGCGGAGCAGCGGGGAAAGGCGGCGTTGTTTGCGCGACTGCGCGAGTTTCTTGCGTGGGATCAGGCGGAGCCGCAGGTCGTGGAAGCGGCGCGCGACCTCGGCCTGAGCGTCGGCGCGGTGCGCGTCGCCGTGCATCGGCTGCGGCTCGCCTTTCGGCGGCAGTTAGAGGGGCAGGTCGCGCAGACCGTCGCGACGCCGGAGGAACTCGGAGACGAGATGCGGCATCTCGTGAGAATCCTGCAGGAATGAACGTGCCGCCTGTAACGCGAGACGCGCTGCGGCCAAGGACAATGCGATGAGCCACGACGCGACGCGATGCCCGAAGTGCGGTTCTACCATACCCGCATCGGTCGGCGTGTGCCCGTGCTGCCTCGTCGCGCGGACGCTTTTGCCCCATGATGCGAGGGACCATGCGCCTGCGGATTTCGGCGATTTTGTTTTCGGGGAAATGCTCGGGCGCGGGGGAATGGGAACGGTTTGGCGCGCGCGGCAGAAGTCGCTCGATCGCGAAATCGCGCTGAAGTTGCTGCCACTCGAATTGCTCGATGACGAGGAATTCCTCGAACGCTTCGAGCGCGAGGCTCGGCTCATGGCGCGGCTCACTCATCCGGGAATCGCGCGCGTTTTCGAGGCGGGCATCAGCGATGGCGGGCAGCCGTACCTCGCGATGGAATTGGTCGCGGGTGAGCCGGTCACGGCTTTCGCGCGTGCGCAAAATCTCCCGCTGCGGGCACGTCTCGGACTGTTCGCGCACGTCTGTGACGCGGTGCAGCACGCACACCAGCGCGGCATCATTCATCGCGACCTAAAACCGTCCAATGTCCTCGTCGGTGAGCAGGGCGTGAGGGTGATCGACTTCGGCCTCGCCCGGCCCGCTGGCGACGTGGGTGCGGACGCGGGGATCTGGCGTTCGGCGGCGCACGCGGTTGGAACACCCGCTTACATGAGTCCCGAGCAGGCGGCGGGCGGCGAGGTCGATACGCGCACCGATGTCTATTCGATCGGCGTATTGCTCTGCGAATTGATCGCGGGCGCACTTCCCTTTGCCGATGCGGATTTGCGGACGGCTTCGCGGGAGGAAATCGCGCGTTTCATCCGCGAGACACCGATGCGGCGACCGAGCGAGATTCTCGACGTATCCGCTTTCACCGATCCGCCGCGCGTCCGCGACCTGCGCGGAGACCTCGACGCAATCTGCCTGCGCGCGCTCGCCAAAAATCCGGCGGAACGCTACGCGTCGATCGCGACGCTGGCGGATGACATCTCGCGGCATTTGCGCTGCGAGCCGGTAAGCGCGGTGCCGCCGACGGTAGGCTATCGCGTGGGAAAATTCGCGCGCCGCAATCGCGCCCTGATCAGCGTGACGACGGGCGTCTTCCTCACTCTCGCGGGTGCGTCCGTCTTCAGCGCGAGTCAGGCGCAGACGGCCCGCCGCCAGCGCGACGCGGCGGAAATCGCACGCGCGCAAGCGGAGCGCGTAAAGAATTTCCTCACGCAACTCCTCGCCGCGCCCGATCCCACTGTATCGGGTCGCGACGTCCGGGTGGTCGATGTTTTGGCAACCGCCAAGGAACGTGCCGAGGTCGATCTCGGCGACGATCCCGAAGTGCTCGCCGAGATGCGCGTGACGCTTGGCAACACGTATTACGAACTCAGTCTCTACGACGAAGCAGAGCCGCTGTTGCGCGCCGCGGTCGCCGATCACCGGCACTTTTTTGGAAATGACGCAGCGAGCACCGGCACCGCGCTGAACGCGCTCGGCGGGCTGTGCGCGTGGACGAGTCGCAGTGAAGAGGCGATCCCGCTGCTCACCGAAGCCGTGGCGATTCTCCGCCGGCATCTTCCCAAAAGCGGTCATGAATTGCAGGCGACCTTGCAAAATCTCGCGACCGCACACACGCACGCCGGAAATCGCGCGTCCGCCGAAGCCCCACTGCGCGAAGCCCTGCGTGTCGCCGAGCAGTCCGACGGCGTCGGCAGCGCGGCGGCCACGAGCATCATGGGCGATCTCGCGGAGGTGCTCGAAGATCAGGGCCGCGTCCCCGAGGCGCGGGCGATGATGGAAAAGGTGATCGCGCGAATGCGGGAGATTCCGACCGAACGGATGAATCTCGCGACGATGCTTGGCAAATGGAGCGACCTGGTTTTCACCGCGGGCGACCCTGGCGCTGCCGAGCAGGCGATGATCGAGTGTCTGGAGATTCGCCGTGAGGTTTTCGGCGATCGCACTTCCCCCGCGGCGGTCGCGATGGGGCGGCTGGCGTATCTTCGCTACCGTCGTGGCGACTTCGCCGGAGCCGAGGAACTCGCGCGCGGTGCCCTTGCGATTCAGCGTGAGATTCTGAAACCCGGCGAGCGCGAGCTCGTTTTCACCCTGCGCCCGCTTGGCCTTTCGCTTGTGCAATTGGGACGCGACGCGGAGGCGGAGCCGTTGCTTACGGAATGCCTGGTCGTCGTGCGCCGATACGCGGCGGGTGAGACGAAGATGATCTCCGAACTCGAAGCATCGCTCGGCGGGAAGTGAACACGCCGTACTTTGGGCTGAATTCTTCTCGTAACGCGCCACGAATGGCGGACAAGGAAGGGATATGAAACGGTTCGCATTCTTCATTCCTCCCCCAAAACGCAACCAGCCGCTCATTGAACCGCTCGAAGCGCGCATCGCTCCGGCGGCGAATAACTGGATTGGTCTGGGCAGTGGAAATTGGAATACGCCTGGCAACTGGTCCGATGGTGTGCCGACGCCGGACGATGTGGTGACGATCGATCCGGCGGGCACGCTGACGATCACGATCGACAGCGGCGCGCAGGCGGTCGCTTCGCTTTCGATGCCGGGGGATGACGCGCTCACGATCACCGGCGGGTCGCTTACGATCGCGGGTGCATCCGTGTTGCACAATCTGGGGCTGGGCGGGAGCGGTTCGCTCTTTGCGAATGCGGCGGTATCGCTAACGGGCACGAGTTCTTTCAGCGGCAGTGCGACGCTGGGCGGATCGGCAGCGGTGACGCTCGTGAGCGGGGCGACGTTTGATGTACCCAGCGGCGATCCGAATTTGCAGACGGAGCTGGTGGACGCGGGGACGATTACGAACGGCAACGCGTATCTCGATCTGGATGGAGCGGGGTCGAAGCTGCGGATCGTTTCTGGGGGCGTGTTTGATTCGGTGAAAACTGGGAGCGGCTACCAGGTGCGCGCGTTGAATAATCCGCTGGGCGTGTTCGTCGAGGCGGGCGGCATCTTCCGGCACAGTTCGGTGAATGGCTCGGATTTCACCGTCGCGAGCGGCGTGCCGTTCAACGTGCCGGGCGGCCCGGTGCAGACGAGCGGCACGAGCGCGAATCTGAATCTGGGCGGGACGGGCGTGTTCACGAATGCGGTGCTGCAACCTGCGGCAACGACGGCGATCAATTTCACGGGGACGTCCAATACGGTCGTGGGGTCGATCACGGGATCGGGCGCGGGCGTGGTGAATGTGGCGAGCGGGCAATTGCACGCGGACGCGGCGGGCGCGGTGCTGAATTTTCCGGCGGGGCTTTTCAACTGGAGCGGCGGCGGGACCTTGAGCGGGCCGGGCGTTTTCACGAACACCGGGACGCTGCAGATTGTGGGCGGCGGCACGCCGAAGCTGACGACGGAACTGGTGGATGCGGGGACGATCCTGCACGGCGACTCGTATCTTGATCTGGATGGCGCGGCGGCGAAACTGCGGGTGGTTGCCGGCGGCGTGTATGAGACGCGGAACACGGCGAGCGGCTACGCCTTGCGACCGCTCAACAATCCGGCGGGCGTGTTCGTCGAGGCCGGCGCGACCTTCCGCCACAACTCGACGACCGGGGCGTATTTCGACTTGGGCGCGGGC
>JAYTDO010000094.1:0-4304 GCA_043735935.1 Chthoniobacteraceae bacterium | reverse complement strand
GTCTCGCCGGGATCGAGCTTGCCGCCGGGGCCGTTGATTTTGCCCGCGCCGAGCCCCCGCTTTTTGCGGATGAGCAGGATGCGCCCGTCCTTGACGATGAAGCAAAGATTGGCGCGTTCGCGCGGCTGCCAGGTTTCCCAATTCATGGGCGGAGGCTAATGACGGATTCCTGATTTTCGATTTCTGATTTCAGATTTTTGCGCGTTCACTGCCGCGCATGAATCCCACCCTCGCCCAGCGTCTCGCCGCCCTTGCCGGATTTCTCGCCGTCGCTCTCGGAGCCTTTGGGGCGCATGGTTTGCAGCCGGTGCTGGAGAAAAACGGGACGCTCGCGACGTGGCACACGGCGGCGCTTTACCACCTCGTGCATGCGGTCGTGCTGCTCGTGCTGGCGCAAAAGGCGGCGGTCGCACGCGCGCCGTTCGTGCTCTTTGGCGCGGGGATCGTGATTTTCAGCGGCAGCCTCTACACGCTCGCGCTGACGAATGTGAAATGGCTCGGCGCCATCACCCCGCTCGGCGGCGTGGGCCTGCTCGCGGGCTGGCTGGCGCTCGCGTGGAAACCGCGCGCGTGATGGTGGCGGTTATTTTTTAACGCAGAGGTGCAGAGGGCGCAGAGTTCTAAAAGCGAAATCGATGGGCGCGTTTGCTACCTCAAATCCTCTGCGACTTCCGCGTCTCTGCGTCTCTGCGTTTTAGAAAAAAGCCACCGCCAGTTGTCACCGCGCCGCACCCACCGGCAGCCCCAGTCCTTCGCGGGCGGCGGTCTTTTCCTTTTCGTCGTCGGAGTCGGTGGACGGCAGCGCGAGGATCGCCTGCCATTCCTTCGCGGCGAGATCGGCTTTGCCCATCGCCTTGTAAAGCCGGGCCAGCTCGGCGTGGTGCATGATGCGCTGCGGCGCGAGTTCGGTCGCCTTTTTCAAACATTTCGCCGCGTCCTCATTGCTCGCCGCGGGCATGCCGCCATAGACGACTTTGGCGAGCACCTTGAGCACGCCACTGACATTCGCCACGCCCGCGTGCCAGCGCCCGAGCACGTACCACGCGAAGTCATCCGTCGGGTCGAGCTCGATGGATTTCGCGGTCTCCTCTTTGATGATTTTCGAGTATTCGAGCTTCGTTTTATTGCCGACGAAATCGGTCAGCTTCCCGTAGGCGATGGCGCGGCTGAGGTGCGCTTTGGCGACCTTCGGATCGAGGTCCAGCGCGCGCTGCGCGTAGTCGAGCGACTTGTGCGCGAGCTGCTCGGCGGCTTCCGGCGGCTTGGTCACATCCACGAGATCGGAATACGCCTTCGAGATGCGCAGCAGCACGGCCACGTTTTTCGCGTCCACCTCCTCCGCCGCGCGGAAACTGCCGAGCGCCGCGCGGGTGTGGCCCTGGCGCTCCTCCGCGTCGCCCTGCTTGACGAGCGCCGTGACCTTGGGCTCCTCGGCCAGCGCCCGGGAGCCCAGCAGCAATGCGACGAAAAGGAGCGTTTTCAAAACCATCGCCAGCACCCTAGCCAGCACCCACCCGGACTCAATCCTGCGCGTGTCTTTTCTCCCATCGTCCCAGGCGCAAAAAAACGGCGTGGCCAAGTCCTCAGCTTCGCAACGACGCGACCAAAGCACAGGATTGACACGCCGCGCCGCGTGATACACCATTGTATCACCATGAAAACAGCCACCGTGCGCGACTTGCGGAACCACTTTGCCGACGTGGCGAAATGGATCGAGCACGGCGAGCAGGTCAGCATCACCCGCAACGGCAAGACCTTCGCAACCCTCTCGCCGGCGCCCTCCGCGCAGGCTCTCCGACCGTTTAGCGAGCGTTGGGCAGCGCGTATGAAACGATTCACGCCCGTGGGCAAAGGACTGACGAAAGCACAGACGGAGAAGTTTTGGTCCGACCTGCGGGATTGAACGCCCATGGCTGCGACCGCTTACCCGGACTCCAGTTTTCTCGTTTCGCTCGTCTGCAAAGACACGAACAGCGTGGAAGCCCTCGCTTTCATGGCGCGGGCGAAGCAGTCGCTTGTCTTCACGCCGTTGCACCGCATCGAGGCCCGTAATGCCCTGCGCAATATCGCCGGGCGCGGAGAAATTTCCGAGCAGGAGCGGCGCGCCGCTTTCCTGCAGATCGACGAGGATGTGCGCGACGGCCTCCTCGTTCCTACCCCGGTGAATTGGACGGATGTGTTCCGCCGCGCGGACGAGTTGAGTGAAAAACACGCCGCCACGGATGGCCAGCGCACCATCGACCTGCTGCACGTCGCCCTCGCCCTCGAATCTGGCGCGCAAACCTTTCTCTCCTTCGACAAACGGCAGCGCCGCCTCGCCAAAGCCGCGGGCTTAAAGGTGCAGCCATGAGCTTGGCTGCGTCACGCGCCGCCGCACTGGCTCCAGGCCGTCCCGCCCCTCACCACGAAGCTCAGCTTCCCCGCGCAAATGCAGCGGGGCCAAGTCCTCAAATTGGCGTCGAGGGTGACAGCCTTTTTACCAGTGATAGGGATTCGCCTCTCGATCCGGTTCGTGCCCCTTGAGTGCTCGGTCATTGGTCCAGATATGCACCTTGGCTTTGCGGTCGCTGTAATCTGTTTTGAGTCGATGCGCCTCGGAAGCTGCGAAGAGGTCCACCAAGCCGATCTGCTTTTTCACGCCTTGGCCTCGAAAAGTCTGAAGCAGTTCTGGCAGGATAGTTTTCGGGTCACCAGTAGGCGTGATGATCCACGGCCTTTCCGTTTCGAGACTAGCCGCCACGGTCTTTGCGAGCCAATCCGCCAGTTCCTGCCTGCGGGCCGCATGTCCCACGTCAGCGATATGGTCGCCCAGTTCAAAGAGGCATGGCAGCGGCACGACAAACCGCGCCCCGGAGGCCAAGGCTTTCTCAAACAATTTGCGGACCCGCGGGCTGGCCTTTGGATCTGCGTCGCGCCCGCAATTGGCCAACTCGATCAGATAACTGGTGTCAAAGACGTAGAAGATAACGCTCACGGCAACGCCTCGATCCACTTCTCAATGTCCTGCTTCCGCTCCGCTTCATAATCGGTTCCGAGATGCCTCTCATAGACGCGCCGGGTAATAAGGTCGCCGAGCCGCCCTTGCTCCACAAATTCGATATAGCCCGGCAATCCTTTGATGGGCAGGAGCTGGGCAAACTTCTTCGCTTCATCCGGCACGACAAGCAGGACACTCCCGAGTTGCTCGGCCGTTAGCGCATTGAGCGTGGCCGGGTTTTGTGTGGTCGCGAGGACATGCAATCCGTTGCGCTCGGCGCAGTCGAAGAGAGCTTCGCTGAGAAGATGGACGCGACTGGGGTGAACCCCATTATCGAGCTCTTCAAGAATGAGGCGGGTGCCTTTCGGCGAAGTCTCAAGGGCGGTGAGAATCCCCAACGCGCGCAAGGTGCCGTCGGAAAGGACTCGAGCCGTGACGGGCTTGTCGCTGTGAGGCGTCTTGAAGCCGAACATAACGTCACCAGTTTTCGTTGCGACGAAATCAAAGCTCTGGAACGGCTCGTCGGGAAGTTGGGCGATGCGTTTGAGGATGCGAGCGGCAATTACTGAGCGGTCGACCTGATGGAGTTCCCATTTCTCTGTTTTTGGATTAAACCGGCGGGAAACCGCCCGACGCCTCAGCCTGGAGAGAACGGGCGAGATATTGAACCCGTTCCGGGCAAGTCGCGTTTCCGAGTCACGCTCGTAGTTGCGCATGAGCTTGGGGATGGGATCGAATACAGCGGGAGACTTAAGTGCGCTCAAAATGGTATCCACGATCTCCAAAGTCCTTTGGAGTTTTTGATTTCCCGATGCAAATCGGGCGTATTGAG
Source organism: Chthoniobacteraceae bacterium (assembly GCA_043735935.1). Classification (GTDB taxonomy): domain Bacteria; phylum Verrucomicrobiota; class Verrucomicrobiia; order Chthoniobacterales; family Chthoniobacteraceae; genus JANLQB01. The sequence continues at coordinate 495 of JAYTDO010000094.1, read as the reverse complement.
AAAGGGCCGAGCGGTCGGCAGCGACCGAGGCGACAGGCTTATTCACGCCGCGCGCATAGTTGTCGTAGCGGACCTGATTGTCCGCCGAGGCCGCCGCTTGGTTTCCGGGAAGAACCTCGAAAACGGCAATCTCCCGCCCGTCAATTCGCAGTGTCTCGCCGATGATGCGCGGCTCCTTGCCGACACGCACTGAGATCTGGTAATCGGCATGGCACGACCGGTAGCCGAGCATGAACGTGTCGTGACTGTAGCTGGCGCAGGCATTGAGGCCGCCGCGGATTTCTAGGCCGCCTTCGCGCCCGAGATCGGTGACCTCATGGAGCGGGTGACCTGCGGCGAGGAAAGAGAGAAGCTCAATAGCTTCGATGAAGTTGCTCTTGCCCGCGCCATTGGGGCCGATGAGAAGCGTGACGGGGCGCTGATCGTCTAGTTCCGCGTGCTCGAAATTCTTGAAGTGCTGGAGATAGAACATCTGAAATTAGTTCAGTAAAGCGT
>JAYTDO010000093.1:0-5498 GCA_043735935.1 Chthoniobacteraceae bacterium | reverse complement strand
CGCGTAGCGCGGCGTCACGTTCACGACCTTGCTCGCATCGAGCGAAACCGTCTTCGCGATCACCGCGCCCCAGCCTTCTTTGAAAGCGCGCGTGATGACGTTCAGATTCGTGCCGGGCGGGCCGGAGCCGATGACGAAAGGATTCGGCAACTTCAACCCATCGACGGTGGTAGAGAGTGTAGGCATGGACGCAACGCTATCGAAGACGACGCCGGACGGATAGCGGAAGCTGCCATGCGCCCCCGACGGGGAGAAAAAAACGGCGCACCCCGCGAAATAGGGACGCGAGGTGCGCCGAAGGCCGGGCGCTGTGCGGCGGCGACGGAATCTAGTTTCCGGTTACAGAGATCAACTCGACGCGCTTGCCGGTGCTCGGAGTGATCGTGAGCACATTCCCGATGCCCGGCGCGTAGTATTTAAACTCCGTGTTGTCGGGACTGATCGGCGTGAAGTCTTCAGTCTTCAGGCACTTGGTGTAAGTGCCTGCCGCCACCGTCACGGTTTCATTGAGCGCGAGCACTTCCGCCGCATCCTCCGCCTCTCCGAGGAAGAGTTCCTGCCGGTACACTTTTCCGACGACGGGCATGGCGAACATGATGATGCCTGGCTTCCCCCCACTCACTCCGCCTTCCCACGAGCCTGCGATGCTGGTGATCAGCCCGCCCTCATACTCCGCAGTGTTCTCGCCGAAATACCACACGTTGCCGGTGCGATCCTGCGCGAACCAATCGACGGTGTCTTCCTTCACACTGCCATTGAGCCGCACGGTGTCGCGCACGGTGATGCAGGTGACACCGAGGATGCTCCGCGTTTCTCTGGTCACGGCGAACTCGATCGTCTCGGTGCCTTCCGCACTGACTGAGCGGAAGTTATAGGTCGTGCCGGGCACGAGCGGGAACAGCGGATTCGGCTTCGCTGCCGTCTCCGAGACGCTCAAGAAGTCTGCGGGCTTGATCACCGGATTGTAGCGTTCCTCGTTAAGTCCGTCGCAAAGGGCGCGCCGCGCGCGGAATTGTGCGTTACCCAAGTCCACGGCGTCCTTGTAGTCCATGCGCGCCTGCCTTGTCGCAGCGACGCGCGCCGCTGAAGTCGGCTCGTCGCTGGCTTTGGCGAGGGCGACATTGTAGTCGTCGAGCGCCGAGTTGCGCGCCGCGAGTAACATAAATCGCGTAGTAACTATGCAAGGATCGCGATCCGAGGATCGCCTGACCGGCGGCCCGGCATCGGCGATGGCTGGCAGGAGCAGCGTCGCCAGCGCGGCGATGGCCGCTGTTTTCCAATGATGCCTCCGCTTTGGGGAAGCGGTGTGAAGTTTCGAGGTGATGTATTCTGTTTTCATTTTTCGTTTTGTCCGCGTGGTTTTTCCCTCGCGCTACCGCGCTCGTGAGTCGTCACGATGCACGGGGCGGGGGTTGAAGTGCGGATGTGTGTGAACAGAGACGAGCCAGCTTAATCGCCACTTAACCCAGGCTGACTATTTCAAAAAAATCTCATCCTACTATTCCCATGCCTCGAATCAAAGAAACGCTGCCCGGCGAAGGGTTTTGGGTAGGGTGGGCGTCCCGCCCAACATTCTGCGGAATGTTATGCACGCGTCGATTGCTGCAAAGCGTGCCGGTGTGTTCCGCGAGACGCGGAACACGGCAGGCGGGACACCTACCCTACCCAAGACCCATCGCCGGCTTCCTCCACCCTCATTTTTTTGAGAGATGGTCTTACTCCGACTCGCAAAACCCTCACACGGCTGGCGGGAGCACGACCTCGAAGGCACTAGCCACGAAGCGCGCCGCGTTGTCGAATTCGTTGTCTGCGGCGATGTCGTTGCGCGTGTCTGTACCTTCTCCGCCGTCGGCCGTCACATTGCGGTGGAAGCGCACGAGGTTGTCTTCCGAGCCTTCGCCGATAAGCAGGCTGTCGTCGCCGACACCAAGGAGGATCGTGGTCCGATGGCGGAAGGTGGAGACACCAAAGTTACCGTCACCCTCGATCAGGACTTCGTCGTGGCCGCCGCGCGTTTCAATGATCACGGCCAGTGCGTTCACGTTATCCATGTCCACCGTGCTCGCACCCTCGCCGAGCGTGATGGAAAGCGGGCCGCCGAGTTTCAGGCTGGTGAATTTGCAATCGTCGGTCGCCGCCGCGTCGCCGGTCGCATCCACCGTCAGCGCGCCGGTGATTTCCAAACTGTCACGCATCCCGCTGCGCCCGAGCACGGCCGCGATTTGATCGCCTGTCGTCGCGCCGCCGAGGTGGAGCGTGATGGCTCCGTGGACAATGCCATTCGCTTCGATCTCCGCCTCGTCCATATCATCGCCGCCGTCGAAAAAGAGATCGCCCCGGACATGGAGAGCGTCCGCGCCCAGCCTGAATTCATCGAAGCCTGCGCCGCCCGTAAAGTGGGTGCCGCCCCTGAGCGAGAGGCGATGCACGCTGGAGAGATCGAGCAAGTCGTCCCCCGCGCCGCCATCCATCTGGATGAGCCCGGCGACGATCAGCGTGCTGCCCTGAAGATCGATCTGATCCTTGCCAGCATCGCCCGTCAGCCGGACCGAAATACCCGCGCGGGATTTCCCAATGGAGACACGCAATCCATCGACATCGAGCGTGTCGTTGCCCACCCCGCCGTCCATTTCCACCGAGCCTCCGAGGGTGACGATGCTGCTGTTAATCGCGATGCGATCGTTACCATCGCCACCGTGGTAAAACACCGCGCGACCCTGCGCGCCGCGTCCGATGGCGACGGTCCCTTCGCTACCGAAAACCAGCCGGTCGTTGCCGCCATTGGCCGTGAAGTCAATTCCCTTGCCGACCGTTAGTATCGTGTCGGTAGTCATGGTGAGTATATCTATGCCAGCGCTACCAGTGTAGGTCACTTTACCTCCGATGCGCGTGCGCTCCGCGCGAAAGGTGAAGGTCAGCCCGTCACCGCTGTCGCCGATATTGAGATCGCCCGTGATCTTGCCGAGGTTCCCATCGAACTCGACGCTATCCACGCCCGCGCCCATGCTCAAAGCCGCGTTCCCACGGACGCGGAAGCCTTCGGTTTTCAAAGAGTCGTCCCCCGCACCCAGGTCCGCGCTGAGCGAGGTGAGGTCGTAGAGATTGGTGATCTCCACGCGGTCGGCACCGGCCTTGGTCGCGATGTTTAGCTTCGCGATGACACCCACATTGAACTGCGTCTCGCCGAGGGCGTTGATCGCGGTTTCCAGCACCGGGTCCGTCCCAAAGGTATCGCGCCCCTCCACCCGCCAGGTGGTGGGGCTGGTCTGGAAAATGGCAACCTTGTTGTCTAAATCGTCACCGGTGAGCGTGAGCGCATGGGTCGCGGCATCATAGACGGCGAGGACGAGCCCCGCCGGCGCAATGCGGGCTTCGAGTGGTTCAACGGCGGCGGGCATTTTCGACGGGGTGTTTGCTGATTTCATATCTAGTGTTGTCCGCGTGTTTTCCCGGCGCTTCCGAGCGGGTGATTTTTTCACGAAGCTCGAGGCCGGAACATGGTGTGGATGCGTTTGAGCGAACTCGAACCAACTTAAGCCCCCCTTAAGGCCAGCGAAAAACTTTCGCCAAATCTCCGTCAGTCCCCGCCGAAGCTCCACTCCCACGCGAAGATTGCTTCCCAGATCCCATGCTCCTTGAAGACGACTCCCTGCTCCAGTTTGAGGTATCTACTGACCTGCCACGCCAGCCCGACGGTGGCCTCGGTTTCGTTCTTTTCTCCCGCTTCGAATCCGCGGACGCTGCCCATCCGCCGCACGCTGGCCACCTCGGCGATCAAGCCCACGTAATGGGTCACATGCCATTCGCTCGCCAGCGAAATCTCGACCGTATCGTCCTGATCGCGGTCGCCCGCAAAGGTGTAGAGCACGTTGAGATCGACATCCATGAAGACGAAATCCTTGCTCGCGAGGAGGCCGAGCGTGTAGTCGCGACCGGGATCGCCAAGGTCGGGATCCCCGGCTGTGGGCCACTTAATCATACCTTCCAGGCTGACCGCGGGCCGGTAGCGTCGCTCGCGCAGGAATTCATAGTCCAGCGTCGTCTCCAGATCGCCAAAGCCGCTGGCCGAACGCACGCCGGGATTCTTCCCGACGATCTTCGCGAACTTGGGTTCGATGGTGAGCTTGATCCGCTCGGAGAAGTTATACTCGATCAGGATGGGGAACCCATACTCGGTCTGCTCCTTGTCGCTTTGATACTCAAAGCCTCCACCGATGACTAATGAATAGAACGGAGTTAAGAGGGAGGGCTTGCCGCCGGGAGCAGCGGTCGTGCTGGATGCGGTCGATCGCGACCTGGTGATCCTCGCGGTGGCAGGCAGAGCGGCCAGCACTAAAGCCGCGGCGAGGAGCACGGCGCATCGGATTCGGATGAGACGTGTGGGTTTCATTTTCGAGTAAGTGAGACAAGGGTTGCTACTTCTCCATCGGTCGATTCGGCCCGGACGAGGCCCACTCCCTTGGCATACCATTTCTTCGAGGTGCCAGATTCCAACATCGACCATTCCCTCGTCCGCACGCATCCCTTGTAAGTGCCAAGTGGGACGGTCACGGTTTCATCCAGCGCCGCGATCTGGCCGATGTCCTCTGCCACTCCGGAGTGGTATTCTTGGCGGAAACGCTCGCCGACTTTCGGGTGGGCGGGCATCACGATTCCCGGTTGCGCGCCATTCACACCGGCTTCCCACGAGCCCTCGGTGCTCACGCGTCCGCCGGATTTGAACTCCCTAGTCGCTTCGCCGAAATACCAGACCGTCCCCTGCTTGTCCTGCGCGTACCAGTCGAACGTGTCCTCGATAACCGCTCCATCGAGCGTGACCGTGTCATGCACAACGACGCACTTCACACCCATGATTGTTTTCGTTTCGTGAGTCACGGCGACTTTGTTTTCGCGCTTCTCGCGACCGATCTGCTCGATGAAGGTGGCGGTGGAACCGGGCATGAGCGGGAACCAGGGATTGTTGACCAGGTGGGTGAAGTTCGCGGAGGCGATCTTCGGCTGGTACGGTTCGCCCGTGGCTGCGGTGACGAAGGCGAAAAGGAGGGCCGGGAGGCGAAGGCGGGATAGAAAGGCCGGCATCCTGGTTAGACGCTTATTTGCTCGTCACGGAGATTAGTTCCGAGACCTCGCCCGCGGTGTTCTGCGAGCGCACGAAGCCGACGCCTTTGGCGAACCACTTGTTTTCATGGCCGGATTCTAACAAGGACCAGTCCTTGGTTTTCACGCAGTCCTTATAGGTTCCGGCAGGCACCGTGACGGTCTCGCCGGTGGCTACGACCTGCCCCATGTCCTCGGCGTTGTTCGGTGAATACTCCTGGCGATAAGGCTCACCGGGCTTCGGATTGGCCGGCATCATGATGCCCGGCTGGCCATTGACTCCGGCTTCCCACGAACCCGCAGTGATCACCCGTCCGCCGGCTTTGAACTCCTTGGTCGCTTCGCCGAAATACCAGACGGCCCCCTCTTTGTCCTGCGCGTACCAGTCGAAGGTGTCCTCC
>JAYTDO010000092.1:0-4484 GCA_043735935.1 Chthoniobacteraceae bacterium | reverse complement strand
GTCGGCAAAATCCCGCTCGCGCTGCGCGAGTCGAAGATCAATTTCCTCTCCCTCTCCGGCCACAAGCTGCACTGCCCGAAAGGCGTCGGCGTGCTCTACGTGAACCGGCGGACGAAGTTCGCGCCGTATCTCATCGGTGGCAGCCAGGAGAACGGCAAACGCGCCGGCACGCAGAACGTGGCGGGCATCGTCGCGCTCGGCAAAGGGTGCGAGATCGCGGGCGAATTCATGGAGCACGAGACGACGACCGTGCGCGGCCTGCGCGATGCGTTTGAAAACGGCGTGCTCGCGCGAATCGAAGGCGCGCGCGTCAACGGTGACTGCGACCACCGGTTGCCGAACACCTCGAACCTCGCGTTCGAAGGCATCGACTCCGAAGGCGCGCTGATGCTGCTCGACCAACACCACCTCTGCTGCTCCAGCGGCAGCGCCTGCACCACCGGCTCCGTGCATGCCTCGCATGTGCTGAAGGCGATGGGTTTCTCCGACGACCGCGCCCGCGCCAGCCTGCGGTTTTCGTTCAGCCGTTTCAACACGGTCGCCGAGGTCGAAAAGGCGCTGGAGATTCTGCCGAAGGTCATCGGTAAACTGCGGCGCGTGGCCGTCGCGGCGTAGCGAGGACGCCCTCGTCCGTATTTTGTCCGGCGGGTGCCCTGCGCGCCATCCAAGCGCATATCCGAAGATCGCTGTTGGCAAGAGTGTTGACGCCGGATTATCCATTCCCCATGCCTGCTGCCGTCCGACGCGAATTCACTCTGCAAGCCCTCGATGGAGCGCTGGCGACCGCGGCGCGACAAGTCCGTGAGAGTCTCACGAAAAAAGGATTGCCGCGCTACGTCTTGGAAAATGGCGTGCTCATCCGCATCGCCCCGGACGGAACTCGCAAACCGATGCGCAGGACTTCAGCAGTCGCCAAACGAGGCCCAAAGCCGGGCAGACGAGGGGCCTAAGTGGCGCGGGCGAAGCGTCTCCGCATGATGGCGGGTCCGAACGGCTCGGGAAAGTCCGAGCTGTTCAAAAACCTGGCCTTGGAACGTTCGCCAAGCGGGGTTTTTCATGGGGGTCCATTCGTGAATGCGGACGAATTGGAGGCGCAATGGCGCACCGCGCGCGCCATCGATCTCGCCCCTTTTCCGATCACGTCTTCCACGGCGGAACTCCGCGCGTGGATGCGCGGCAGTCCCTGGGCCGGGCGGGTGAGTCGCCTGGCCGAGAAAATCGAATTCCAAAGCGGCGCGCTGCGCCTGCCTCCTCACGCGGCCCATTCGTATTTCGCGGCAGCGCTCGCCGACTACCTGCGCGAAAAACTCATCGCTGCCGGGCGCTCATTCAGCTTCGAGACGGTCATGTCGCACGAGAGCAAAGTGAACATTCTCTCGCGGGCGCGAAGTAACGGCTACCGAACCTACCTGTATTTCGTTGCGACCGATGACCCCGAGTTGAATGTCCAGCGCGTCCGAGTGAGGGCGCTGGCCGGAGGGCATGCTGTTCCGAGGAAGAAGATCGTTGAGCGTTTTGCCCGCTCCCTCGCGCTGCTTCCGGCGGCGATCCGGGAGTCGGATCGCGCCTATCTTTTCGATAACTCAGGCGCGAACCATGTGCTGCTGGCGGAATTCGCCTCCGGGAAAATGTGGAACCGCCATTTGCCGGAGAAGTCCGAACCGGAATGGTTTCGGTGCCTTCTGGACTCCACGGATCATTTGTAGGTGAGTGTAAAGAGCCCGGCGAAGATGCCCGTCCACTGCCCTTCACATCAGCGAGATTCTGGAACCGACCCCTTCCACCGTTCTCATACCGAGATCTCGGCCGAGGAGGTGGAGGAAAACGGTCTCGCAGCGTCTTGAATGCGCAGATGGATCTTCAACACCGACTCGACAAAGGGCAGGCAACGGTCTGTGAAATATTCCCTTGAACGATTGATCCGGAAAGGGTCGAGCAGGTGGTGCAAGGCCTTTTCAAGCTCTGCATAATTTTTGGTTTCTAACTGCAGAACTACGCGAAACGGAGTGGCAACGCTTGTGGTGTAAAGCTGCCGGATACGCTGTTCGACCGACCCGGCGGTGGTGCCGATTTTCAGTATTTCATCTCCGGCCTTTGTGTATGTTTGCGTGCCTAGAATGTAGAGCGTGCCAACGCCGACTTCTAACTTTGCGATTGTCTCAGCGCTCATCTCAGGAACCTCTGGCGTTTCCGGATGCGCTGCACCTGTTGGCTCGCCTATCGATTCGACGGCGGTGCCTGCGATCGGACTTAAGAACAGGCGCATCGGCCGGACGGTCTTATCAGCCTCGATCTCGCGGATGCTGGGATAGATAAAGTAGATGTCTGCCTTCAAGGCGTGATCCAGACTCGTGACAGTCTTTTTTGCAAGCGATTGAAGGTGCCTGTGTGTCCCGTAGAACTGAGGGAAATCATGCTTCATGATGTCCACCATTTGCGCGGGTGAAAGTCCGGCTGGGTTTGCCTTCAAGATATGCCTAATGGCTTCAGTAAATTTCACGGTTCCGAGGGAAATAGGGGTCAAGCGACATTTCTTGAAAGGTAATTCGGTGTCACGGCTTGTGAATTTCCGCCTCTGATTTCGGTGCGGCTGGCTGGACTGGCCTGCGTTGCCCTTCGCGATGGAGTGGTTGCACTTACGCAGCGGTCTTAGCGCGGGCGCGCAACTCGACCTGCCGCTGGCGTGGAGAGAGGGTCAGTCTTAGAATCTCGCTATCTTCTTGCTCCTCAAGCGTAAGCCAGCTTGCCGCGCGGCTCGGGGATGGGGCGGCCGAGTTCGCGGGCGGTTTCCAGCCATTGCCCGATGACGAGTTGGGCGTGGGCGACGGCTTCCTGGCAGGTCGCGCCATCGGCCATGCAGCCGGCCAGTTCGGGGACTTCGACGACGAAACATTCGTCGGTTCGGCTCCAGTAGATGATGAGTTCGTAGCGCATATCAGCCGATCTCCAGTGGGTTCGGGATCGCAATTTAGCTTCATCGCAGAGCGATGCTATGCCGGTAGCCGGGGCTTGAAAGCCCCGGCTACCGTCAGGTATCGCTCCGCGATGGAAGCGGCAAGGCTGGGCGGCGCTCGACTTCGGCGAGGAGCGCGAGCTCGCGCCACTGCGGCGGCTGTGGGAGAGCATCGAGCTGGAAATCATCCGCGTGTTGGAGGCGATCAATCAGTTCAAGGAGAGTCCCGATTACGAGCTGCTCCGGCTGACGACGCAGACCCCGGCGTTTTTCGACGAGACGGTGCGGCGGCATGTCGCGAGCCTGGATAAAGAGCTGGCGTCGCTGGTGACTCAGGCAGACGAACTTGCCAAAGAAATCGAGGAACTGACGGGCGAGGCGGCGGGAATCGGCTAAGAGGGCGTCTAAAAATGCGTACCCCGCCGTAGGGGAAGCTCTCAGCTTCCCCTAGAGCTACGCGCCGAGCGGGGCACTACGTTTGCGGTGTCTCCTTCGGCAGTGGGAAGACCCATTTGTGGTAGAGGAAAAATTTCAAACCGGCCAAGAAGAACTGCGTGGCCACGATGTCGAGATCGAGTGCGAATTTGCCGACGCTGAAGGCCATGCGGTTGTCGTGCTGCTTGAGCAGAGTCAGCAGCCCCGTGGAGAGCGCGGACATGAGCAGCACGGCTCCGAGATAGCGCGGGAGGGCGTCGCGCTTGCGGCTGTCGCCGCGGAAATTGATGAAGTAATTCCAGACGAAAAAGAAACTCGCGCTCACGCCGATGCTGCACGCGGAGATGGCCAGGAGCGGCAGGCCGGTGTGCATCTTCAGCCATTTGAAGGGCAGAAGGATGAGCAGGTAGTTCGCCACGGAACCGGCCATGAACCAAAGGAAGCGGGCGCGCACTTTCTGGCGGCGCTTCGGCGGTTCGAGGTCGGTGAGGTCTTTCATCCGGCTGTGCTTACGGGGAAGGCGCGCGGGCAACAAACAGAAATGCCGGTTGCGGATTGCGGCACGCTGCTCGAAAAAACTGCCGCTCATGTCCGCTCCGTCCGCCACTTTTCTCCGCCGCGTCGCCATCACGGCGATGGGCGTGGTCAGCCCGCTCGGCAGCGGCGCGGAGGAAACGGCGCGCGCGCTGCGCGAAGGGCGCGATGGCGTGACGGCGGTGACGCGCTTCGATGTGAGCCGGACGCGGTGCAAGACGGCGGGGCAGGTGGGGGAGGGGCAGATGGAAAATGGAAAAGGGAAAAGGGGAAAGGGGCTGCATCCGGCTTCGCAGATGATGATGGCGGCGATGGCGGAGATGCAGGGGCAGGATGGGGGGTTTGTGCCGGAGCTTTTTGTGGTGGGGACGACGAGCGGGGGGATGAGTTTTGGGGAGCAGTTTTACCGGGCGCAGGTGGAGAAAAAAAAGCCGCGCGAGCGGGCGGGGTGGCTGGCGAATTATCTGCCGCAGAAGGCGGTGCTGGATGCGCTGGAAGTGTGCGGTTTTTCGTGCCCGAGCCAGATCATCGCGAATGCGTGTGCGTCGGGGACGAACGCGGT
>JAYTDO010000091.1:0-2500 GCA_043735935.1 Chthoniobacteraceae bacterium | reverse complement strand
GCGGTCCCATCCTCGCTTGCACCAAGTGCCCTCACCTCGTGGCATCCCGCACTCAGGTCGTCTTTGGTATCGGCAATCCCGATGCGGAATTGATGTTTGTCGGCGAGGCGCCCGGCGAGGATGAAGACATCAAGGGCGAACCATTCGTCGGGGCCGCCGGCCAGCTTCTGACGAAGATCATCGGGGCAATGGGGTTTGGGCGCGACGACGTCTACATCGCCAACATCCTCAAGTGCCGCCCGAACATGCCCGCCGGCGAATCAGGTAATCGCAAACCGAAGTCCGACGAAATGAAGACCTGCCTGCCATATTTGCAAAAGCAAATCGAAATCATCCGCCCAAAGGTCCTAGTCGCCCTCGGCGCGACCGCGATGGAAGGCCTGACGGGCGACACCTCACCGATGGGTCGCCTGCGGGGACGCTGGCACGAATTTGCCGGCATTCCCCTGATGGCCACCTACCACCCCGCCTACCTGCTGCGAAATCAGGCACTCACCGAACGCCGGAAGGTCTGGGAAGATCTACTCCTCGTCCTCGAAAAACTCGGCCATTCCATTTCGGAAAAGCAGCGCGAGTTCTTCAAAAGCAAGGCCTAGACTTCAGGAGGTTCACTCACCGTCGCTGGCTGACATACTCCGCCAGGACGCGGGTCACTTCATCCGGTCGAAACTCTTCTGCAGGAGCTGCCAATCCGCCAGATCGCCGACTTTCGCGCGATGATCGGCGATGATTTTTGCCTCGTTCGCATTCTTGGTCGCCCGTTGTTTTTGGTAGAAAATCCCGAACTTACCTGGCCACGGATCATCGGCCAATTTGTAGGCGGCGTATTCATCCGTGCGATCGTGATCGGCGGGCACTTCCGTAAAAGTGCCACCCTTCCGCGGGATGGCCGCATCAAAGGCCCCCGGAAAAAATTCGATGCACTCGCTCAGACATTCGATGAACGAAAACCCGTCGTGATCCATCGCCGCCTCCATCATCGAAAGGAGATGCGGGACATTCGTCGCCGTGCTGCGAGCCACGAAGGACGCCCCCGCGGAGATCGCCTGTTTCATCGGGTTCACCGGTTGATCGGCGGACCCCCAGATGTCCGTCTTCGACTTGTGGCCGATCGGCGTCGTGGGCGACGTCTGTGCTTTTGTGAGGCCGTAAACCTGATTGTCCATGACGACATAGGTCATCTTCACATTCTTGCGGGCGGTGTGCGTGAAGTGATTCCCGCCGATCGAAAACGCGTCTCCATCCCCGCCAAAAACAAATACATGCAAATCCGGGCGCGAGAGCGAAATGCCACTCGCGAACGGGAGCGCCCGACCGTGGATAAAATGCGCGCCGTGTGCCTGGACAAAATACGGGAACCGCGACGAACAACCGATGCCCGCGACCGTACAGATGTTCTCGTGCCAGATGCGCCGCTTCTCGATGAGCTTGTAATAAAGGGCCAGGACCGTGAAGTCCCCGCAGCCAGGACACCACGTCGGGTGATCCGCCGCGGTTTCCTTTTTGGTCAATGCCTTACGGTCGGCATCGAGAAGTTCCGGGGCGGGTGCGGAGGTCGCAGTCGTGCGCGCGAGGGGTTCGGCGAGGAGGGTGCTCATAGGTGGGATAGGGAAATGTGAGGAAGACGATTATTTGGTGACGGTCAGCACGCGCTGGAGGATTTCTTTGACCTTCCACGTGAGCCCGTCGGTCTTCGTAACACCGCGAATGCGCGGATCGCAGAAACGTGCGCGAAGCAAACCCGCGAGTTGCCCGTATCCGTAGAGACCTTCGTCGTTCAGTTCGACCACGATCACGTGCGTAAAGCCACTGAAGATCGACTCCAACCCATTCGGCAGCGGATTCAAATGCTTGAGGTGAAGCGCGGAAATCGCTTCGCCGTGCGTGCGCGCCTGCTTCACCGCCTCCTCGATCGGGCCCTTGCTCGATCCCCAACTGATGAGCAGCACGTGCCCCTCCGACGCGCCGTAGACCTGAGGGACCGGAATCTCCTCGGCGAGCTTCCTGAGTTTGTTCCGGCGTTTTGTATTCATCTGCGTGTGCAGTTTCCCGGACCCCGTCGGATGGCCAAGTTCGTCATGCTCGAGTCCGGTGACGACCGGATATTTTCCACTGGCCACGCGGGTACCCGGCGCGATGTGCCTCGTGATTCCGTCCGAAGCAGCCAGGTCGTAGGGCTTGTGATCGGCGACCGCGGTGAGATCGGGCGACAAATCCTGACACACATTTTCAAGGTCGGGGCACGGAAACGCTTCGATCCGCGAGGCGATTCCCTGGTCGCTCAAAATAAAGACCGGTGTCGAATACTTGCGCGCGATGTTCACGGCTTCGATCGCGGTATAAAAACAATCCTCCACGCTCGCGGGAGCCAGCACCACACGCGGGCTGTCGCCGTGGCCGCCGAAGCACGCGATATTCAAGTCGCTTTGCTCGACGTTCGTCGGCATCCCCGTCGACGGCCCTCCGCGCTGAACGTCGATCACGACGACCGGCATTTCGG
>JAYTDO010000090.1:0-2131 GCA_043735935.1 Chthoniobacteraceae bacterium | reverse complement strand
CGGTCGCGTATTCCGTGTCCGCCTTGAATTCATGCGCGATGAGCGCCGTGTTCACCGCGGTCGGGAATGCGGTGCTGAGGATCATCGTCTTCAGCATCTCGCCGTGAAAGCCGAACAGCAGCGCCATGCCCCAGCCGATGAGCGGGCCGACGAGCAGGCGCAGCGTGAGCGCCCATCCGAGGCGCGGCAATGTCGCGCGTGCGGCGGTCTTGGAAAGCTGCACGCCGAGCGTGATGAGCGCCATTGCCACGAGGCCGTCGTGAAAATATCTCACCGGAGTCCAGAGCCATCGCATCGAGGGGACAAAGTGCTCGGGATCGAACGGCCCGTGGATGCCGCGTGCGATCAGAGCAGCGGTGACGGCCCACACGCTCGCCTGCCGCAGCATGGGCAGCACGGCACGCCAGCCGCGATGTTTTGCCGAGGAGACGAGGAAGATGCCGACGGTGAAATTGCCGATGTTCTGCACGAGCACGATGAACACCTGCAGCGCCTCGCTCGGGCCGGGAAAGGCGAGGTGCATGAGCGGGATGCCGTAGTTCGCGGAATTGTAAAAGACGCTCGCGATCTGCATCGAGCGCGTCTGCGCAAACGAGTAGCCGCGCCATTTTCCCACGAGGCCTGCGATGATGAAAAGCACGGCGACCACCGACACTGTGTAGCCGATGGCCAGCCATGCATCGCGGCCCGCGACGGTCTTCGTGGTCAGCTCATAGAAGATGAAGCATGGCACGAAGACGTTGATGTTCAGCTTCACCACGGTCGCGAGGTCCAGCTTCCACTTCCGGTCCAGCGCCCAGCCCGCGCCGAACATGATCAGGATGGGCAGCAGGACTTGGGTGAAGACGTCGAGGACGAGCACGATGCCGCGCACCATCCGCAATCGGGGGCCGGGTGTTCAATCGCCAATCGTGGCCAGCATCCCGCGATTTGCGGGAGTGGTTGGCCGACTAGGATTCGAACCTAGACTAGGGGAGTCAAAGTCCCCTGTGCTACCTTTACACCATCGGCCAGTTGGAAAGTTGAGAGGTGAGGGTTGAGAGTTGAGAGGTCGGAGGCCCGACTCTCAATCCTAAATTCCCCACCTCTCAACCCTCAACACTCATCTCTCAACTCCGCCTCTTCAGCGTGATGCGCTTGATCCGTGCGTCATCCTGCGGGCTCCACGTCATCACTTCGGGGTCGTCCTTGAATGCGTTGTGGATGACGCGGCGCTGGTAGCTGTTCATCGGCTCAAGCTGGTACGGGCGGCCACTCGTGCGGACGCCTTCGGCGATCTGGCGGATGCGATGCACGAGGCTGTCATCCTGGATCTCACGCCAGTGCTCGATGTCCACGACCACGCGGGGCGCGTCTTTTTCCTGCGCGATGATCATGCGGTTCAGGAGATACTGGATGTCCTCGAGGAGTTCGCCGCGGCGGCCGAGGAGGCGTTCGCGCTCGGGGGAATAGACCTGTAGCGTGAGTCCCTTTTCATTCGGGAATTCCTTGATCTCGAATGAGAAGTCCAGGTGGCCGAGCATGGTGTCGAGCATCTCTTTGGGATTCGCATTCATGGCTTCGGACTTTTTGAGGTCGTGGTTTTACGCGGAAGTGGGAACGAGTGTGACCTTGTTCTGCCTCTTGGTAATTTGCAACTGCACGATCGAGATCACATTCTGGATGGTCCAGTAGAGCGCGAGTGCGGATGCGAAATTGTAGCACATGAAGATGAAGATGAGCGGCATGAACATCATCATTTTCCGCTGTGCGGGATCGCCGCCCTGCGGGCTGAGCTTCATCTGCGCCAGCATGGTGATGGCCATGAGGAGCGGGAGCGGATTGATCGGGAAGCCCGCGAGGTGCGCGACGGTGTCGGGCTGCGAGAGATCCTTCACCCACCAGAAGCCGTGGTGGCGGAGTTCGACGGCCTTGCCGAGCATGTTGTAGAAGCCGATGAAGATCGGGATCTGGATGAACATGGGCCAGCAGCCACTGAGCGGATTCACGCCGGCCTTCTTCCAGACCTTGCCCATCTCCTGCTGGAATTTCACGGGCTCCTCCTTGTACTTGTCCTGCAGCCGCTTCATCTCCGGCTGGAGGGCGGACATCTTCTTCATGTTGTTGTTTGCCTTGTTCTGGAGCGGCCAGA
>JAYTDO010000089.1:0-4443 GCA_043735935.1 Chthoniobacteraceae bacterium | reverse complement strand
TCCATCCGCGCGCAAATCTTACCTAATCATGAAATCAATCGTCATCCTAGTCACCGCGGCCTTCGCGTTCGCCGCCTGCGATGCCCGCGTCAGCAACCCAACTCCCGAGCGAGTAGTCGAGAAGAACACGACCATCGTCAACCCGCCTGCCACGGAGGAGAAGAAGGTGGAAAACCACACAACCATCGTCAATCCACCCGGAGCGTCGACCACAGAAGAAAAGAAAACCACGACCACGACCACGAAGTAACCATCCGAACCACAACTCGATTATGAAAACTCTCATCTTCTCGTGCCTCGCCGGCACTGCCCTTCTTACTTTTTCCGCCTGTGAGGCTGACGGGGAGCACGGTCACGATCACGACCGCGCCTCGCAAACCACCATGACCACAACGGAAGAAACCACCGTCCACCATCCCGTCCAGGCCACGACGGAAACGCGCACGACCCGCTCGTATTAATCCGACGACGCCGGCGGCGGATCAGACAGGAGCGGCTTGCCCGATCTCGTTTGTCCCCGACTGGCGATGCTTCCAACCATTAATCAACGCACCCATGAAAAGACTCCACTCCATTCTTGCCGCCACGATCCTATTCGGGACGGTCACTCCAGCAGTCCGAGCCGAGGTTCAGGTTTCCGTGGATTTCTTCCACGATCACCTCGAGTCCTACGGCGACTGGCGCGAGGTCGGCGACTACGGCTATTGCTGGCAACCGCGGGACGTGGACCGCGACTGGCGTCCCTACAGCGATGGCCGTTGGCTCTATACCGATGCCGGGTGGACTTGGGATTCCGAGGAGCCCTACTCGTGGGCAGTCTATCACTATGGCCGATGGGCGGAGGTCGATCAGGTCGGCTGGGTCTGGGTGCCGGGCACCGAATGGGGGCCGGCATGGGTCTCCTGGCGGCGCAGCCCGCGGCACGTCGGTTGGGCGCCACTCCCACCCGAGGCGAGATTTTCCCGCTCCAGCGGCTTTAACGCCCGCGTGGACCTCGACTTCGACATCGGCCCGATGAATTACAGCTTCGTCGAAGTGCGGAACTTTGGGGCGCCGCGACTGCGGACGGTCTTCGTCGAGCCGCGTGAAAACATCACGATCATCAATCAGACGACGAACATCACGCGGATCACTTATGTGAACAACGTCGTCTATAATGGCGGGCCGCAATACGATGTGATCTCCCGCGAAAGTGAGCAGCCGATTCGTCGGCTCAAGCTGGAGCGCCGCGAGCAACTCGAAGGCGATCCTCGCGCGTTGGGCGCCGATCAATTGAAGGCGAAAGTGGAAGGCGATTCGATGCGAGTGATGGCGCTGCCGTTTGACTCGAAGCCAGCGACGGCTCCGCGAAAGGTCGCGGCGAAGGTCGAAAAGGCCGAGGTGAATCACGGTTGGAAAAATGCAGGCCCACCGGACGAGGTCGCGAAACTGCGGACCAAGATTAAAAGCGAGCCAGCGACCCCGGCTGAATCAACGCCGGTCGCACCTGCGTCATCGCCGGTGGTGAAAGAAAAACCTGCGAAAGGGAAAATGAAGAACGGCGGCCAGCCAGCGGAGCCCGCTCCGCCAGTCGTGACCGAACCTGTTCCAGCCGCGACCGAGAAGCCATCGGCACCCGATCAACCGACGACGCCCGTCAAGCCTGCAAAAGGATCGAAGCCCGTGAAGCCGGACGCCGCCAATCCACGACCCGCGCCCCCCGCCGCCGAAGAACCTGCGCAGCCCAAGCCGTCCAAGAAAGGTAAACTCCAGGGAAACGACAGCCCGCGCCCGCCGGCCGAAGCTCCGCCTCAGCCGCAAGCTCCGCCCCAGCCGCAAGCTCACGAGCGGAAGCCGAAGAGCGAAAACGTCCAGCCGAAGCGCGAGCGGCCACCAGTCGTGGTCGAGAAATCGGAGCCGCGCCCTCAGGCAAATAAACCCGAGGCACGCCCGAAGTCGCCGCCCGCTGCCGCACAGGCACAGCCGGTTCAGCCCGCGAAAGGAAAAGGGAAAGGCAAGGACAAGGACGCGAAGAAGGATGCAGCAAACCCGGACGGATCGGCCCAATAAATATGAAATCAAAACCCACCAAAGAACCACATAAGCTCGGAGCGAATAAAAACGATCCCGCGGTGAAGACCGTGAAGCACGACGCGAACTTCAAGCAGTCCAGCGACATCCGCGAGGACCGGGGCATTCGCCAGGCGAAGAACGCGATTCCATCCCGTGGCAAGCAGGGGAAATAAACGGAACCCATGAGCAACCTCGAAGACAAGATCACCGACGCCGCGCCGAGCTTCGGCGAAAGCGCCCGCGAAGCCGCCAACGATGTGCGAACCCACACGAAGGATGCTTGGGACTCCGTGCAGGACGGAACCCATCGCGCCGTGCGCGAGAGTTCCACTTACGTTCGCGAGAACCCCGTTCCCTCGGTCCTCGCGGCACTCGGCATCGGATTGGTCGTGGGCATTCTCCTGAGCCGCCGCGATCGGGCGTCATTTCAGGACCGCTACATCGCGGAGCCTCTGCACCGATCCAAAGGCGTGCTGCTCGGCTCGCTGATCGCGTGCGGTGCGATGCTCAAGCGCACCTTTTCCTCGGCCTCCACTGCCGTCGGGAATGTTGGCGAGGACCTGAACGTCTCGATGGAGCCCTTGAAAAGAGCCGTTCGACGGACCGGGCGGAAGCTGGGCGTTCGCACGCCTCTGCTCGTGGCACTCGGTGTCTTGTCGCTGCTGCCGCTGGCCCCGGCCCGCGCGGCGGACCAGAGCGCGGGCGGAACCTTCAGCGTTTATCTGGAGAACGACCTCTTCGCCGGCACCGATCGCCAATACACGAGCGGGGTGAAGTTCAGTTGGAGTTCGGCGGATTTGGAAAACTACGGCGATTCGGCTTACGCCAGTCCGTTCCTGCCGCTGTTCAATCTCCTGCCTTACATCAACGAGAAGGACTACCAAAAGAACCTCGTCTTCGCTCTCGGGCAAAACATCTACACGCCGGATGACACGGAGTCGTTCGACCTGGTGAAAGGCGATCGGCCCTACGCGGGCTGGCTCTACCTTGGCTTGGGTGTGGTGTGGAAAAATGCGGACGTGCGCAATTCGCTCGTGCTGAATGCCGGGGTGGTCGGCTCGTGGGCCTATGGGCAGGAAGCGCAGCGCACGGTGCACGATTTGCGCGGGCTAGGTCATCCGAATGGATGGGACAATCAGCTTCACAACGAACTCGGCGTCGTGGCGACCTACCAGCGCGAATGGCGCTGGCCGAAGCACGATCGTCGCGTGGGGCTCAACTGGGAGTTTATCCCGCACGCAGGCGTCGCGCTCGGCAACGTCTATACCTATGCCAATCTCGGCGGCGAACTGCGCGTCGGACTCAACCTGCCCGATGACTTCGGCACCGCCTCAATCGGCCCAGCAGCGACGACCTCCACGCCGGTCGATGGCAGGCACGGGGCCGAACGCTCGCGTTTCGATCTCGGCCTTTACGTCTTTGCACGCGCCGATGGCCGCGCCGTGGCGCACAATATTTTTCTCGACGGAAACACCTTTGGAAACAGTCCGTCGGTCGATCGCAAATGGCTCGTCGCAGACCTCAGCGTCGGAGCGGCGGTGAACTATCAGAACACGAAATTCGCCTACGCGTTCGTCTATCGGACGGAGGAATATTATGGGCAGAAGGAGGCGCAGATTTTCGGCACCGTGTCGGTGAACGTGGCGTTTTGATGCCCCGGAATATGCGACACGCGCTTTCCTGTTCGATAGCAGGCTTGCTCGCATTGGCATTCGTCCCACCCGCGGCGGCGCAAACGAAGGTCAGGAAGAACACGGTCGCAGCCGAGGAGGCGGTGCCGAAAAAGAAGACACGCCCTGTCGCTCCGCCCACAAAAGTGAAGCCGCCCGACGTGGAGCCCGAGGTTTCGGCTCCCGCCAAGTCGGCGTCTGCTCCCAACGCCGCCATCGCGCCCGAAGAAATCCTGGAGTTTCGCGCACAGCCGGCCAGCGTGCGAAAGCTCATCGAGTCCGGTCTCGAACTGGCCCGACAAAACCTGACATACACTTTCTCTCCGCCGACCCCGCCACCGGCGGCCTCGATAGCTCCGGCTTCATCTACTACCTCCAGCGTCAGCATGGCTTCACGCAAGTGCCGCGCGATTCCAGCGGGCACTACGTGTGGGCGAGACAGGAGCGCGGATTTCGCGCCGTCGTCAGCCGCAAACCCGACAGCTTCGAGATGGATCAGCTCCTGCTGGGAGACCTGCTCTTCTGGATCGGCACCTACGCCACCGACCACGATCCGCCCGTCACGCACACGATGCTTTACCTTGGCACCGAAAAAGCCACCGGCGCGAAGATCATGATCGGATCGAGCGACGGCCGCGCTTACCACGGGCAGAAGCGGAATGGAGTCAGCGTCTCCGACTTCACGATGCCGCGCACGCCCATCGGCAGCGACCCGCGCACC
>JAYTDO010000088.1:0-3895 GCA_043735935.1 Chthoniobacteraceae bacterium | reverse complement strand
CGATGAAACGCGAGAAGCCGGGGATATCGAAGAAGAACGGGTCATCCACTTCACCCGCGAAGAAATCAACATCGGCGGAGAGGGCCGTGGAGGTCGGCGTGTTCGCTGCGCTACCGAGGTTCGGATTGAGCACCGGCGCGGTGAAGGTGCCGCCGGCGAGGGTGCCGACGTGCGGGATGATGACTTTCGCCGTTTGCGCCTTGGGAATCTGCAGGATCTCCTTCCCAGACGGGCCGCTGTCGGCTGTGCGCTGGTTGAAGGTCACGTCGATGAATTTGTCCGCGGTCGCGTCGCCGGAGCGCTCGATTTCAAAACGATAGCGCAGCGCCGGATCGAAGATCGCCTCGTTGCTGGCCTCGCCGGGCACGATGAATCCATGGACGGTCCCGATAATGACGACTTTGCTGTTGTCGTTCGGATCGAGGAAGAAATACAGGTCCGCGATGTCGGCTCCGCAATCGTGAGCCAGCGACGGCGCATCGCGGTGATCCGCAGCGCGTGCTGCGGTGGGCAGGGCAAGCGGTATGGCGAGGGAGATCAGGGCGCTGAGGATAAGTTGCTGATGTTTTGATGTTGTGGTTTTCATACGTGCTTGGTTTTGGTGTTGTTCTGAAAATGGAAATTCCTCATCAACCTCAATGCCCCGGGGATGTGCCGGATTTTGTCGCAAATGGCCGGACAAAAGTCTATTTTGATTTTGCAGGAAATTCTTTGCGCCCGGCATCGGGTTGGATGCCGAGAATCTTAAAAACCTTCATTTGCCTTCTCGCCGGGCTTCTCACCGCCTGCCCGAAGATTCCGTCCGCTTCCGAAGCGCGTTCCGCGTCGCCCGTCATCACTCCCGATCCGCCGTCGGTGTTCGCGTTGCCGGTCGAGCCTGCGCCAGCGCCGCAGGTTGCGGAGACGGTGGATGCCGCCACGATCGAACGCCGTTTCCTCGCCGCTAACAACGACCCCGACGCGCGCATCGCCGCGATCCGCCAGCTTGCGGACTCCGAGCCGGCGGTCGTGCTCACGGCGCTTAACCGCCTTTTCCCGCTCGAGCGCCGCGAGGACGTTAAGCTCGAAATCCTCGCCACCCTCGGCGACCTCGATCACCGCATCGACCGCGACAACCAGCTCGCGCTTTGCATCAAAGCCCTCGCGCCCGCTCAGTCGTCGCGGGTCCGCTACGAGGCGGTGCACGCCCTGGGAACGCTTCACGATCCGCGTGTGCGCGCTCTGCTGCTCCCGGTTACGTCCGACCCCGATCCCAAAGTCCGCGCCATCGTCGCGCAAACGCTCCGCGATCTGGAGCCTTAAGATGCGCAACGGGTGACTCTAACAGTGGCTCGCCGCCGCGAATGCCGCGACGAGTCCTGTTACCCAATTGTCACAATTGTGCGACTGACATGCGCCGCCCTCCTTGCGAGCCTTGGCCCGTATGTTTCTTCGCATATTCCGCCGGTCGGGGCTCCCGGCTCTCCTCTTTCTCCTCGCTGCGTGCAAACCCGGCGACCCGGCGCCGACCGGAAAGGTATTGCCCGCGCCGAAGGAAGGCGTGGTCGATGTCCTTTTCACCTACGGCTCGGAAAAGCAGGCGTGGGTGGACGCGGTGACGTTGGATTTCAATGCCCGTGGCCAAAAGATCGGCTCGGGTAAAGCGATCCGCGTGACGGCTCAGGCGAAAGGTTCCGGCGAATGCATCGACGAGGCGATCGCCGGGACGGCGCAGCCGCACGTCACGAGCCCGGCGTCCTCGGCGTTTGTGAAGCTCGGCAACGCGCAGTGGCGCGCGAAGACCGGCAAGGATCTCATTCCCGCCACGGATAATCTCGTGCTCTCGCCGGTGGTCATCGCCATGTGGCAGCCGATGGCCGAGGCGATCGGATGGGGCACCAAGCCGGTCGGATGGGCGGACATCCTTGCGCTGGCCACGGAGCCGACCGGATGGGCCGCGCGCGGCATGCCGCAATGGGGGTCCTTCCGCTTCGGGCACACGCACCCGCAGTTCAGCAACAGCGGTCTCATTTCGCTCTTCGCGGAGGTGTACGCGGCGACCGGGAAAAAGGCGGGCATCAATGCCGCGGATGTGCAGCGGCCGGAAGTCGCGCGTTATCTGGCGGACATCGAGCGCTCGGTCGTCCACTACGGGAGCTCGACGGGCTTCTTTGGTAAAAAGATGTTCGCCAACGGCCCCGCCTACATCAGCGCGGCGGTGCTTTACGAAAACATGGTGATCGAAAGCTACCAGCAGAAGCAGCCGACCAGCTTCCCGATCGTGGCCATTTATCCAAAGGAGGGCACCTTTTGGAGCGATCATCCCGCGGGGATCGTGGACCGCGAGTGGGTGACGGCCGAGCATCGCGAGGCCGCGCGCCAGTACCTCGACTTTCTCCTCGCGCGTCCGCAGCAGGAAAAGGCGATGGCGTTCGGATTCCGGCCCGCGCTGGCGGAAGTGCCGCTCACCGCCCCGGTCGACGCTGCGCACGGCGTCAATCCCAAGGAGCCGCAGACCACGCTCGAAGTGCCGAGCGTCGAGACCATGGACGCCATCACACGGCTCTGGCAGGAGAACAAAAAGCGCTCGAACATCACGCTCGTCATGGATGTCTCGGGCTCGATGAACGAGCGCGGCCGCATGGTGAACGCCCGCGCCGGCGCGCAGGAACTCATCCGGATGCTCGGCGACGGCGACACGTTCCGGCTGCTCCCGTTCAGCAGCACCGTCTTTCCGTCGGCGCCCGCCGCACCGCTCGGGCAGAGTCGCGCAAAGGCATTGAGCGCCGCGGGCTCGCTCATCGCCAATGGCGGCACAGCCTTGTACGACGCGATCGGGGCGGCCTTTGACGAGCAACTCGCGGCGCGCGGACAGAATCGCGACAAGATCTCCGCGATCATCGTCCTCACCGACGGGACGGACACTGATAGCCGCATGAAGCTCGACGCGCTCCTCGCGCGCATCCGGTCTGACAACGAGACGAAGACAATTCGGGTTTTCACCATCGGCTACGACTCCGGCGCGCAGCAGGACGTGTTGAAAAAGATCGCCGACGCGACCCAGGCCCGCTTTTACGAAGGCAAGCCCGAGAATATCCGCGAAGTATTCAAGGACATCTCCACCTTCTTTTAATTTATGCCCGAACCCCAAGGTCCCCGTCTCACCTGGCTCGGCCAGCTCGTCGCCCTCGTTTTCATCGCGGGCTGCGGCATTGGCGCGTGGTTGCTTTTCGCGAAAAAGCCCATCGGCAGCGACGCGTCACCCGCGCAATCGCCGACATCTTCGCTCTTCGGCGGCAGCGACGCGCCGGCGGTCGAAATCGGCATCGCATACGGCACGGAAAAACAACGCTGGATGCAGTGGGCGGTCGAGCAGTTCGCGCAGACGAAAGAAGGCAAACGCATCAAGATCAACCTCATCGGCAAGGGCTCGCTGGAAGCCGCGCAGTCGGTCCTCGCGGGCGACGAAAAAATCAATGTCTGGAGCCCCGCGAGTGCGCTCTACGAGGACGTCTTCACGCAGGAATGGCAGATCAAACGCGGCAAGCCACCGTTTATCCGAAAGGAAGCGCTCGCGCTCAGTCCGATGATTTTCGTGATGTGGGCGGAACGATACGACGCGTTCATCGCGAAGTACAAGGAGCTGACCTTCGTCACGATCGGGCAGGCGCTGAAGGAGCCGGGCGGGTGGGATGGCATCGCGCAGAAGCCCGAGTGGGGGCTTTTCAAATTCGGGCACACGCACCCGAACCAGTCCAACAGCGGGCTGATGACCCTCGTGCTCATGGCGTTCGATTTTCATAAAAAGAACCGCGGCCTCGCGATGAAGGACATCCTCAATCCCGAGTTCCAGACGTGGATGAATGGCATCGAAAGCGCGACGACCGGCATGTCGAACTCCACCGGCAATATGATG
>JAYTDO010000087.1:0-8312 GCA_043735935.1 Chthoniobacteraceae bacterium | reverse complement strand
GGCCGGGCGACTGGCGACGCCGGAACTGCGCGCGCGCGCCGTCGGGAATATCGTCGGGCGCTGGGCGGGCGAAGATCCCCGGGCGGCGGCGGAGTATTGCATTCAGAATCCTGATCCCGATCGGAACTCGCTCGGGAACGTCGTCTCGACATGGATGGGGAGCGACCCCGCCGCGGCGCTTGCGTGGGCACGCGGGATTTCCGACGCGAAGACGCGGGACAGCGCGATCACGAGCGGCCTCGGCACCCTCGCGGCGAGCGATCCTCAGCAGGCGCTCGGCAATGCGGGCACGATGCTCCAGGGCGATGCGCGAAAGGAGGCGCTCGCGAGCATCGCCGGCACGTGGGCGGGCAACGATCCCGCGGCGGCCGCGGCGTGGGCGCAGCAGCATCCGGAGGTGGACGCGCTCGGAAACATCGCCCGCCAGTGGGCGACGCAGGACCCCGCGACGGCTGCGGCGTGGATCGAAAAATTCCCCGCTGGCGATCGTCGAGACACGGCGGTGTCGGCTTTCGCGAGTGCGGTGGTCACGACCGATCCCGCGGGAGCGGCAGCATGGGCGGCGACGATCGCGAACGCCGACCAGCGCCAGAACAGCATCCAGCAGGCGGTGTGGCAGTGGCGGCGGCAGGACAAGGTGGGCGCGCGGACGTGGCTCCAGCAGACTCCGGCGGTCACCGAGGCGATGCGGACGGAACTGCTGCGAAACCTCGGGGAGAATTGAGCCCGGCGGGGATTGCGCTCGTCGCGGGCGGCGCTATGGATGGACGTTCAATGGAACTTTTCGCCCGCGGTGATGTGCTCACCTTTTCGCGCCGCCCGCTCATCATGGGGATCGTGAATTTGTCGCCGGATTCCTTTTCGGGCGATGGCATCGAGGATGTGGACGCGGCGCTCGCGCGGGCGCGAGCGCTGGTGGCGGACGGGGCGGATGTGATCGACATCGGAGCGGAAAGCGCGCGCACCAATCGCGGGCCGGTGCCGGAGGAATTGGAGGCGGAGCGACTGGTGCGATTTATCGAACGTTGGGAGGGTCCGCAATGGTTGTCGGTGAACACGTGGCGGCCCGGAGTGGCGCGCGCGGCGCTGCAAGCGGGTGGCCATCTTCTCAACGACATCGGCGGGCTGCCGACCGACGAAAACGCGCGGGTCTGCGCGGAGACCGGCGCGGCGTTGCTCATCATGCACAGCGTCGGTGTGCCGAAGGTGGCGCACACGCATGTGGGTTACGCGGACGTGATGGGGGCGCTCGATGCGTTTTTTACCGAAAAGATCGCTCTCGCGGAATCCGCGGGGCTGGGGCGTGAGGCGTTGGTGCTCGATCCGGGGATCGATTTTGCCAAACAGCGGGACGACAATCTCCGCATCTACCGGGAGTTGGCGGCGCTGGAAAAGTTCGAGCGGCCCGTGCTGCTGCCGGTCTCGCGGAAAACGGTGATCGGCGAAGTGCTCGGCGTAGCCGATCCGGCGGATCGGGACGCGGGCACGGTGGCCTGCATCGTGGCCGGGATGCTGCGCGGGGCGAATTTTTTCCGCGTCCACAATGTGCGCGCGGCGGCGCAGGCCGTGCGGATGGTAGAGGCGGCGGAAGCTTAAACGAGGCGCTCGATGGGCCGCATCGGGAGGCCGCACCCGGTGAGGTAGGTTTTGACGTCGGCGACGGTGAATTCGCCGAAGTGAAAGATGCTCGCGGCGAGGACGGCATCGGCGCAGCCTTCGCGGAGGACTTCGGCGAGGTGGGCCAGCGTGCCTGCTCCGCCACTGGCGACCACGGGGACGCCGACGGCTTCGCTGATGCGCCGGGTGATGACGAGGTCGTAGCCGGCTTTGGTGCCGTCGGCGTCGATCGAGTTCAGCACGATCTCGCCTGCACCGCGCCCGACCGCCTCGGTGGCCCAAAGGACGGCGTCGATGCCGGTGGCTTTGCGACCGCCCTGGATGAAGACTTCCCAGCGGTCGGGTCCCGTTTTTTTTGCGTCGATGGAAACGACGATGCACTGGCTCCCGAAACGTTCGGCACCGGCGCTGATGAGCCCCGGGACGGTGATGGCGCTGGAGTTGATGCTGATCTTGTCCGCCCCGCTTTTGAGCATCACGCTCATATCCTCCACGGTCCGAATGCCGCCGCCGACGGTCAGCGGCATAAAACAATGCGCGGCGGTCCGCTCGATGACGTCGACCATCGAATGCCGCCCGTGGGCGCTGGCGGTGATGTCGAAAAAGACCATCTCGTCGGCGCCCTGGTCGTTGTAACGGCGGGCCAGTTCGACAGGGTCGCCCACCTCGCGCAAGCCGCCGGATTCCGCCCGGCCGAACTGGACGCCACGGGTGACTTTGCCATCGTGGACGTCGAGACAGGGAATGACACGTTTAGTTAGCATTATGAGTAGTTATGGCAATTTCGTGACGAAAGAGGGCACTTATGAGACCGAAAGTTGTAAAGATGCAAAGACGAATGGAAAAACGGGTTGACCGTTGTAGGCGTCCTGAGTTAAAAAGGCGCGCGCAAATTTCGGGAATCCAACAACGAGCAACTACGACTATGCCTAACAACACCAACGATCAATCCGACAATGCGCCAGCCGAGGACAAGGCGAAAAAGCCTGGAGTGTTTTCGGTATCCGCCACGCCGCTGGTCGGGGAACAGGAGACGGTCGAAGCGCATAAATTTGAAATATCTCCCGAGCCTGTGGTCGCCACGATGACGGCCTCTGCGGCCCCAGCCTATGAGGATCTCGGCGCGCTGCCCGCGAGCTACGATGAAGACACGCTTTTCCTCGTGGCGCGCGATCCGCGGTGGCTCTTTGCGTATTGGGATTTGGATTGGACGAAATATCCGGCGGCTTCCATGCGCGGCGGACATGCGCAGTTTTTCCTGAAGATCACACGCGCGGACGGTGCGCAGGAGACGATCGTGGAAATCGCCCCGGAGGCGCGAAACTGGTATGTGCCGGTGAGTTCGCCGGGGACGTTGTATTTCGCGGAGATCGGGTTTTTCGCGCGGGACGGCGGTTGGGCTTCGATCATCGTTTCGGGCGTGACGCAGACGCCGCCGGACGCGCTGGCCGAGGACGCGGCGGCCGAGTTTGCCACGGTGCCGGCGCAGTTGAGTTTTGAGCGGATGCTCGATCTCGTCCGCGGGCAGATGGAGGAGGGCGAGAGCCTGCTGGAGGCGGTCGCGCGGATCAGCGGCGAAGGACGGAAGATCGCGTTTCAGGCCGGCAAAACGCCGACGTGGACGAACGAGCAACGCGCATTGCTCGCGGCGCTGCTCGGCCACAGCCTGCTGGACCGGATGGGACTCGGGTCGGACGAGATCGATCAGCTTTTGCGCAAGCAACTCCACGACCGCCTCCACAGCGAGAGCGCGAGCGGATTCGCGGCCGACCTGAATGCGATCTTCCAGCCCGCGGTGAGCAGCCTTTACAGCGGGATCGGAGCGAGCTGGAGCGCGCAGCCCTTCAGCGTGTCGAGCAAGCGCGGCTTTTACATGCACGTGAACGCCGAGATCATCTTCTACGGCGGCACCGACCCGGATGCGACCGTGTGGGTCGATGGAAAGGAAATCCGCCTCAGCCCGGACGGCACCTTCCGCTACCACTTCACGCTGCCGGATGGGGATTTCGCGGTGCCGATCGTCGCGCGTTCGCCCGATGGCGTGGAGCAGCGCTCGGCGAAGTTCGTCTTCCAGCGCGGCACTGAGAAGGTGGGCGAGGTGACGGACACCGCGCAGCCTCCATATCTCGAGCCATTGATCGGGCGGAAGTAAGCGCGCTGGCCAAACGCCGCTGCGTGCGGTTACGTTCCGCGCGTGAACCGCCCGCAGCGCGACCGCTTCGCAGACGACTTTTTCACGTTCCTCGAAAACGAGCGCAACGCGGCTCGGAGGACCGTGGAAAACTACCGACACGCGCTCTCGGAATTTCGGAAAACCGTGCCCGCGCCGGCCTGGAAGGAACTGACGGCGGATGATTTTCGCCGCTACCTTTTCGCCTGCGGCAAACGTGAGATGGCGCGGCCGACCATCCGCCTGCACTTCGCGGCGCTGCGCACGTTTTTCAAATTCCTCGCGCAGCGGCACGGCCTGAAGCTCAATCCGCTAAAGGAAGTCCTCCTGCCGAAGCTGGAGAAAAAGCTGCCCATCGTCCTCACGGCGCAGCAGATCGACGAGCTGCTCGGCGCGCCGCTGCGAGTCGAGCGGCAATCCCGCGCGCCGATCTGGATGCCGGCGCGGGATGCCGCGATCCTGGAACTTTTCTACAGCAGCGGGCTGCGACTCGCCGAATTGATCTCCCTGAACGTTGGGGACGTCGATCCCTTCACCGAGAGCGTGCGTGTGCTCGGAAAGGGCCGGAAGGAACGCATCGTGCCGGTCGGCGCGCCGGCGCTGCTCGCGATCCAGAAATATCGGCAGGAAGCGAATGTGCAAAGTGGGCCGCTCTTCCTGAGCAAAGTGCGAAAGCGCATCGCCCCGGTGAATGTGGCGCTCGTGCTGAAGCGTTACCTGCCGCACACGAGCATCCCGGTGAACGTGAGCCCGCACAAACTTCGGCACAGCTTCGCCACCCATCTGCTCGATGCCGGCGCGGACCTCCGCAGCGTGCAATCCCTCCTCGGGCACGCCAGCCTTTCGACCACGCAGATTTACACGCACGTCACCACCGAACGTTTGAAAAAGGCCTACGACGACGCGCATCCGCGGGCGTAGGAAAAGGGGTGCTGCGGCGTTTTACACACGACACCGAGGATTGGTGACATTCGTCCACCGCTCGGCGGGCGATTGATGGGGAAGATCGTGATTTTCCTCTGTAAAACAAACGTAAACAGCCTCTGGCATAACGGCTGCTAAAGGCGCCGCGAACCAATTTCCGACCACAAACCTCCTGCGACGGCGCACTGCCCACGACAGGAGGCGTTTCCACAACGGAAGCTGGCGGAAAATAGCCAAACCCTAAAAACACCAACGCCACTAACGAAATGAAACCCTTCATGAAACTCCCGGCGCTCCTCCTCGCGACCTCGCTCGCGTGGACCAGCCTGGGGACATCTCTCCACGCGCAAGCCGACCCGGCCGCGCCCGCCGCCGCCGAAGCGGCCAAACCCGCCGAGCCCGCCGCCGCTGAGCCGCCGCCGGCTCCAGTTGCCCCGCCTCCAGCCGAAGCCCCGAAGGCGGAGGCTCCCAAGGCCGAGGAAGCCGCTCCCGCGGGCGAAGCGAAGAAGCCCGAGCCTACCCTCGAGCAGCGCGTCGCCGGCCTTGAGGCTTACCTCAACAACGTCGATCCCGGTGCTCCGCTGAAGAACGACAAAGGCGAGACCCCCGAGGGCCTCACCACGGCCTCCGTCGGCGTCGCCGGTCCCGGCCACAACGGCTGGATGATGACCTGCGCCGCGCTCGTGCTCTTCATGACGCTGCCCGGCCTCGCGCTCTTCTACGGCGGCCTCGTCCGCAAGAAGAACGTCCTCAGCGTCCTCGCCCAGTGTCTGGGCTGCGCCGGCATGATCACCATCCTCTGGTGGGCCTTCGGCTACAGCCTCGTCTTCGGCAAAAGCTTCGGCAGCCCCTACATCGGCGGCACCGAATTCTTCTTCCTCAAAGGCGTCACCAGCGCACCAAACACCGACTACTGCTACTGGGTCTCGCAGAACGTCTTCTCCATGTATCAGCTCATGTTCGCGATCATCACCCCGGCGCTCATCGTCGGCGCCATCGCCGAGCGCATGAAGTTCAGCGCCATCCTGCTCTTCATCGCCGTCTGGATGTTCGTGGTTTATTTCCCCATGGCCCACATGGTCTGGGGCGCCACCGGCCTCATGAATGGCGTCTGGAATAGCGACGCCAAGATCGCCGCGATCGACTTCGCCGGCGGCACCGTCGTCCACATGACCTCGGGCTGGAGCGCCCTCATCCTCTGCATCATCCTCGGCAAGCGCCTTGGCTTCGGCAAAGAGAAGATGGCCCCGCACTCCATGGTCCTTTGCATGGTCGGCACCGGCATGCTCTGGGTCGGCTGGTACGGCTTTAATGCCGGCTCCGCCCTCGCCGCAGACGGCGTCTCCTCGAATGCCTTCATGACGACCACGCTCGCCGCCGCCAGCGCCGGCTTCATCTGGGCGCTCATCGAGTGGGTCCACAAGGGCCACCCGTCCATCCTCGGCTTCTGCTCGGGCATCGTCGCGGGCCTCGTCGTCATCACTCCCGCCTGCGGCTTCGTCGATGCCACCGGCGCCATGATCGTCGGCCTGCTCGCCGGCATCGTGCCATACATCTTCGTCGTCTTCGTCAAAGGCGCCTTCGGCTACGACGACGCGCTCGACACCTTCGGCGTCCACGCCGTCGGCGGCACCCTCGGCGCCCTCCTCACCGGCGTCCTCGCCACCAGCAGCGTCAATGGCAACCTCACCGACGCCAACAGCTACGCCAAGGCCAACGGCCTCGCCAAGCTCATCGCCGAAGGCGGCCTGCTCACCGAGCAGATCAAAGCCATCCTCATCACCCTGGTCCTTTCCGTCGTCGCCACGATTGTCATCGCCTTTGTGGTGAAAGTCCTCATTGGCTTGCGTCCGACACCCGAAGCCGAAAGCCAGGGCCTCGACATCACCGACCACCAAGAAGAGGGCTACATCCTCTAATCCAAGGAGAATACTCAAATGAAAAAAATCGAAGCCATCATCAAACCCTTCAAGTTGGAGGAAGTCAAAGACGCCCTCGCCGAACTCGGCATCGAAGGCATGACCGTCACCGAAGTCAAAGGATTCGGCCGCCAGAAAGGGCACACGGAAATCTACCGCGGAAGCGAGTACACCGTGGACTTTCTTCCCAAGATCAAGATCGAAGTCGTCCTCGGCGATGCCCAGGTCGACCTCGCCACCGCCGCCATCGTGAAAGCCGCCAAAACCGGCAAGATCGGCGACGGCAAGATCTTCGTCTCCAACGTCGAGGAAGCCGTCCGCATCCGCACCGAGGAAACCGGAGAAAAAGCCGTCTAGGCCCGCTCCTCACACGTCCACAAGCAACAAGCCGGCGTCCTGGAAACGGGGCGCCGGTTTCGTTTGTACCCGTGCCTTACCGCCGCACCCAATCCACCAGCTCCCGCGCCCAATACGTCAGGATCAAGTCCGCCCCCGCCCGCTTAAAGGCCGTCATCATCTCCAGCACCGTCGCCTTCTCATCCACCCATCCATTCGCCGCCGCCGCCTTCACCATCGCGTACTCCCCGCTCACATTATACACCGCCGTCGGCAGGCCAAAGCGCTCCTTCACCCGCCACACGATATCCAGGTAAGCCAGCCCCGGCTTCACCATCACCACATCCGCACCCTCCGCCACATCCAGCTCCACCTCCCGCAGCGCCTCCAGCGCATTCGCCGCATCCATCTGGTAGCTCCGCCGATCCCCCGCCGCCGGCGCACTCTCCGCCGCATCGCGGAACGGCCCATAAAACGCCGACGCAAACTTCGCCGCGTAACTCATGATCACCGTCCCCTCAAACCCCGCCGCATCCAGCCCCGCCCGGATCGCCCCCACCCGCCCATCCATCATATCGCTCGGCGCCACCACATCCGCCCCCGCCCGCGCATGCGACACCGCCGCCCGCACCAGCAGCTCCACCGACGCATCATTATCCACCTCCACATGATCCCCCTCAAAGTGCGCCACCCCGCAATGCCCGTGGCTCATAAACTCGCACAGACACACATCCGTCATCACCACCAGCCCCGGCACCTCCGCCTTCAGCGCCCGCACCGCCCGCTGCACGATCCCCTCCTCCGCATACGCCTGCGACGCATGCTCATTCTTCACCGCCGGGATCCCGAAAAGCAGCACACTCGCCACCCCCGCCCCATGCGCCTCCCGCGCCACCCGCACCAGCTCCTCCAGCGGCAGTTGGAAAACCCCCGGCATCGACGCCACCGGCACCCGCTCCGAGATCTTCTCCGACACAAACAACGGCAGAATAAAATCCTCCGCATGCAGCGACACCTCACGCACCAGCGAACGCAACGCAGGCGAAGAACGAAGACGGCGCGGACGACGGACAAGATTCATCATTCCCACACCATATCGCTCGCCACACCCCCGCGCGCGATGCCAAAATTCCCACCATGAGCTCCTTCCCATCCGTCCACCCCGCCGAACGCATCCTCATGGGCCCCGGCCCCAGCCCCGTCCCCCACCGCGTCCTCCGCGCCCTCAGCGCCCCCACCATCGGCCACCTCGACCCCCAGTACCTCTCCATCATGGACGACACCTGCGCCATGCTCCGCCAAGTCTTCCGCACCGAAAACCCCCTCACCTTCCCCGTCAGCGGCAC
>JAYTDO010000086.1:0-37251 GCA_043735935.1 Chthoniobacteraceae bacterium | reverse complement strand
GATTGCTGAGCTGTTTAAGTTGAGTCGGTTTCATGCGGTTTGGCGGTTTGCTGGGGTTGAGTAGTAGGAAGTGATGGTAGGGTTCGTCTGCCTCGGCCGTACG
Source organism: Chthoniobacteraceae bacterium (assembly GCA_043735935.1). Lineage (GTDB taxonomy): Bacteria > Verrucomicrobiota > Verrucomicrobiia > Chthoniobacterales > Chthoniobacteraceae > JANLQB01. Next base: position 37,148 of record JAYTDO010000086.1, on the reverse strand, counting down.
GACGCGGAAAATCGGTTTCTATTGTCGGCGTGCTAAGGCTCCACCATGCTCCGCGCGCATGAACCCCGATCCTGAAAAAGAACTCGAAGCCGAGATCGCTCTTTTGCGTCGCGTCGCGCAGGGCGACCGTCAGAGTTTCGAGGAGCTTTACGATCGGTTTTCCGGGGTGCTGTTTTCTATCGCTTACCGCGTGCTGAACAATCAAGAAGCCGCCGAGGATGTGCTCCAGGATGTCTTCATCCAGATCTGGGATAAGGCGCCGCTCTACGACCCGTCGCGAGGCAAGCCGATGACCTGGGCGGTGACGATGACGCGCAACAAAGCGATCGACCGCCTGCGCTCGATGGTGCGCCGCAATCGCCTCCAGGACGACGTGCAGCGCGAGGCTGAGACATTCGAGCAGTTCGACGACCGGAGTTCCTTCGAGGCGGCCGCCTCCGGGGATACGAGCAAGCTGGTTCGCGAGGCGATTCAGAAGCTCTCGAACGACCAGCGCGAAGCCATCGAACTCGCGTTTTATTCCTCCCTCACGCAATCGGAAATCGCCGAGCGGCTCAACGAGCCCCTCGGTACGATCAAGGCGCGCATCCGGCGCGGCATGGTGAAGCTGAAGGAAGTGCTCAGCCCCGAGTTGTAGCGTTTTGCTTTCGGGCTGCGCCCGCTACGCCGCGACGCGTTCCTTCAACTCCCGCTCACGGGCGACCAGCCAAAGCGGCTGGCCCGCATCATCAAGGATCGGCGTGATGGCGACTTCGACCCAATAAGGCGTGCCGTTTTTGTGGTAGTTGAGGATGGTCTCGCTGCACGGCCGGTATTCATGCACCGCGCGACGCATGCGAGCCGCCGCCTCTCGATCGGTTTTCTCGCCTTGCAAGATCGGGCCAAGATTCTTTCCGCGCAGTTCTTCGAGGGAATATCCGCACATTTCGGTAAATGCGGGATTGATCCACTGCACGAGGCGATCCGGCCCGCACATCACCATGCCCTCGGGAGTGACAAGCTGCGGGCGCCCGCTGATCAGGCCGGAGAGGCGTGCCTTGAGTCCTGGCGAAGGCGCCGCGCCCACTGGTGCCAGCGTGGACAGCACGACCGCAGCTCCGATCTCCGCCAGACCGGCGACTAGTTCCCGGGCTTCGTGGTGAAATTCAAGGACGAGTTCAAACTGCTCGCGTTCCTGTGTCGTCATCGTCCCGGCAGCATAGAGGGCGGCTTGGTCTTGCAGGAATTCGTTGAGCATTGGAAAACGGTATGGAGGCAGGTGGAAATGTCGAACAAGACGTTATACGCAGCTCCTCCCGCCCCGGATACCTCCCGGAGTGGATTTTTTTGAACCGGCATAGCATCCCATCAAGACGGTTCGATCGAGACGCAGCGGAAACGACTCGGCGGTCGTATCGCCACCATGACTCCAAACCGATGAAGCGCGATACGACCCTGCGAAATATCGTTCTCATCCTCGGCGATCAGCTTGATGAGCGCTCCGCAGCCTTCGATGGCTTCGACCCCGCCACGGATGCGGTCTGGATGGCCGAGGTGGCTCACGAATCAGAAAAGGTCTGGGTGGCCAAACCGCGCATCGTCCTCTTCCTCGCGGCGATGCGCCACTTCCGCGATGCGCTCGGCAAACGCGGGTGGCGAGTCTTCTACCGCTCGCTCACCGAAAAAGGCGCGCAGTGGAGCGGCCTGCCCGGCAAAGGGAGTTCTGTGGAGAACTTCGCCACGCAGCTCGCGTGGACCCTCGGGCAGACACATCCCGCACGGCTCATCCTCGTCGAGCCCGGGGAGTGGAGCGTGCGCGAGGAAATCGCCGCGGCGGCTGAGGCAGCCGGTGTGCCGCTGGAGATGCGCGGGGACCGGCATTTTCTCTGCACCTCGGACGAGTTTGCGGCTCACGCGAAAGGCCGGAAGCAATTGCGAATGGAATATTTCTACCGCGAGATGCGCGTGAAAACCGGCGTGCTCATGGACGATGGCAAGCCCACCGGCGGCGAGTGGAACTTCGACCACGACAACCGCGAATCCTTCGGCAAGGACGGCCCCGGTTTGCTCCCACCCCCGCGCCGCTTCCCGCCGGACAACACAACCCACGAAGTCCTCGCGATGGTCGCCGCCCGTTTCGCCGCGCATCCCGGCGGACTGGAGCATTTCGACTGGCCCGTGACTGCGGCCGAGGCGCGCGAGGCTCTGGATGACTTCATCGCGAATCGGCTCCCGGATTTCGGACGATGGGAGGATGCGATGTGGTCGGGCGAGCCGTGGCTTTACCACTCGCGCCTCAGCGCCGCGCTGAATCTCAAGCTGCTCGACCCCCGCGAAGTGCTCGCCGCCGCCGAGCGCGCGTGGCGCGAAAAGCGCGCGCCCATCGCGAGCGTGGAGGGTTTCATCCGGCAAATCCTCGGCTGGCGGGAATTTGTGCGCGGCATCTACTGGCGTTTCATGCCCGCCTACCTCGACCGCAACACGCTCGGCGCCGACCAGCCGCTGCCGCCATTCTACTGGACCGGCGACACGGAGATGAACTGCCTGCGCCACGCCCTCCGTCAGACGCTCGATCACGGCTACGCGCATCACATCCAACGCCTCATGGTCACGGGCCTCTTCTCGCTCCTGCTTGGCGTGCGCCCGCGCGAAATCCACGCGTGGTATCTCGCGGTCTATGTCGATGCCGTCGAATGGGTCGAACTGCCAAACACCCTCGGCATGTCGCAATACGCCGACGACGGCGTGATGGCCTCGAAGCCCTACATCGCGAGTGGCAAATACATCCAGCGCATGTCGAACTACTGCACCGGCTGCCGCTTCGACCCCGCCGAGCGCACCGGCCCGCGCGCCTGTCCCTTCACCACGCTGTATTGGGACTTCCTCCTGCGCCACGAGGCGACGCTCGCAAAGAACCCGCGCATCGTCATGCAAGTGCGCAATCTCCAACGCCTCACCACCGAGCAGAAAGCCGCGATTCGCGAACAAGCCGGGCAGGTTCGCCAAGACTGCCAGACAGACTAACTAATGACACGCGCAAACGTCCGGCACCGCCGAATGGATGCACGAAGAGCGCGAGTTTTAAAACATAAAAAAGCACCCGCCTCCATGGCCTGAGGCGTTTGGCTTACCACGAGAACGAATCATCGTTCGTCGCAATTCAACAAACAACCCAAAGCCAACAAACCTATGAAAAAATTCAGCCTCATCGCCGCGGCTTTCGCCACGGTGTCCACCCTCCTCACCTCCAACCTCTCCGCAGCGGAAGAGAAGACCATCGTCGGCGTCGCTGCCGGCGCCGGCCAGTTCAATACTCTCGTCGCCGCAGTGAAAGCCGCTGGCTTGGTCGATACCCTGAGCGGCAAGGGGCCGTTCACCGTCTTCGCACCTACCGACGAAGCATTCGCAAAGCTCCCCGCAGGCACAGTCGATAGCCTGCTCAAGCCGGAGAACAAGGACAAGCTTACCGCGATCCTGACCTACCACGTTCTTGCCGGAAAAGTCATGGCCGCAGATGTGAAAACTATGAGCGCAAAGACTGTGAACGGCAAAGATCTAGCCATCAAGGTCGAGGCAGGCAAAGTGACCGTCGGTGCCGCCAATGTCGTGAAGACAGACATTGCCGCGAGCAACGGCGTCATCCACGTCATCGACACCGTCCTTATCCCGTAAATTGCCTCATGTGCGGGGCTGGCGCTTCCAAACGCGGGCCCCGTTCGCTTTGAGGCGCCTTTCTACTACCCGTCATGTTTCACAAGATCGACTACCCATTCCTAATCGGTGCATTTGTCAGCTTCGTTGCGAGTGTTTCACTCTGGTTTCTTTATAGTCACGAATATGGGCTATTTGTAGGAATTTGGGTGCCCAGTATTCTTAGTTTTTGGGTGGGAGTGCGGGTGGTTCTCCTTGCAAATGGAATCACCATGCGGAAAGGAGGATGACCTGTGGAATACGCAATCTCGGTGTTCGTCTTGGGGTTGATGGTAACGGCCCTTGTGGCTAAGGGCTTATTCTTAGCCCAGGATTTTGCGAAAGAGGAGTTGCAGCGGCAAGATGAGGACCAGCGGCCAGGAAAAAATCCCAACTAATGCGGCTCCACTCGTTGTTTTCTACGAAATCAACGAGTGGGATAGACATAGCGAATTCCGGCAATTTTCATCAAGCGGCTCTGCCAAGAGCAGCAGTGGCGACCCAATAGTTTGTGGATATGACCGGCCCGTCTTTGGTTGGTCCTCATTGCGCGTTTAACAGCTTGATTTGCCCTTCGATTTCCGCACCTAGGATGGATGGGTTAGCGCTCGTCTCGGAATCACGAACGGTCTTCTGATCCCAACACGCGAAACGCCCACCGCCTCGGGGCCAGGGGGCATTTGCGTTCAACCGTGACGGATCAACTCTTCGACAGATCGTCGAATAGGCCGGGCTGAAACGGCTTCAACGCGCGCCGCTCCTCGCGGAAAAATCAGCCTTGGTCTTGCCCGCGCGCTTTCCTTTGAGCGTGTGGCAGTCGAGCGCGTTGTCGGGGACTTTATCTGTTCCGGCGTTGAGCAGCTCGGCAGCGAGCTTGTCGGCGTCGATGCCGTCGATTGCCGAGCAGCTCGTCATCGACGGCAACGACACCGCAGACTTTTTGCTCAGTCGCATTCTGCTCAAACCGGGGCGCACGTATGAGAAGGCCGAGGAGACGTTTCAACCCTACGAGAAGATTCAGGAGCTGAACGAAGAAGCTCGTGCAGCCGCCAAGACGTTTCTTGAGCGCCTCTTGCAAAAGGGCCGGCACGGCTACGTCTATGTAAACAATCGCTTGGAGGGGAATGCGCCGCTCACCATCGAGGAGATTCTTCGATTGCTCGACTTCGTGCCCGCTGAAGGATGATCCCGCCGCGTCATTGGCGAGCGGCAGCCTTCTTCACGGCGTCGATGATCGCCCGGTCGTCGTCGCCTTTGTCCCACACGATTTAGAGAAACTGTGGCAACGTCATGTTGCGCTCGCGGAGAAGTGGGCGGTCGCCGGCGCAGCCATACATGAGGTCCGGGTCCATCTCGCCGCGCAGTTTGATGCGCGCCTTGGCGATCAGCCGTGGCTCCCTGGCGATGCCGTCCACTTTTGCGGATTTGGCTGGAAGCTCGTGCATTGGCACGACCCGACCGGTCGATTTGCCGTGCATCACATTGAGAAAATACTCACGCCGGATCGCTGTGACCGCGAGCACGGTCTCGAAATCAGCATCATCGTAATCGAGCGCATCATCCACGAAGTCGAACAGCTCTTGCGTCGTGCAGCCGATGGTCGCGAGGAACGCCACGTCCTCGGCCTCGAACATCGTGCGGCCGACCTTCGCCCCGCTTTCCATGCGGCGACTCCGCGATCCCAGACATTCCGAAATTCCAATTTCCAGTCGTCGCTCAATCAGGACCGACCGCAGTGCGCGCCATAATGCGGGGTCAACTTTTGGACGGGCGCGGGCGCACACCATTTCACGAACGCCTCAGCGGCTCTATCGCGTCTTCCTGCGAGCCTGTGTAGCGCGGGCTGTCTCTAATTGGGCCGGATGCGTGTCGAACGCATCCGGCCCGTGGTTTGCCGATCTCAGCGGTAGTTAGCGCGGGTAGTCTTTGTGCGTAACAACCTGGTTCCGGAGTTCCGAAAGCGCGTCTTGGCTTGCGTGGAACAGGCCGTCCAGTGCGCTTCCGACTGCAATGAGCGTTTCACTTGTGGGAATGGTTCCGCAGACTCAATTGATTTCGAGAGCTGCTGCAACGAATACGCGCTGCCCAGCCAATGAGACATGGGGTGGGAGCGAGGACCAAAGGCCCTCCATTCTGCTGAGTTCACGTTCGAGTTTCTTCGTGCTGATCAAGCCATCCTGCCATCCGATGATGGGTTCGCCGTCCATGAATCGGAGAGCAAACTCGCTTTCCTTTTGACCATCGTCATCGGTCGCGAATGGGAATTGAGGCACGGCTTGAGATCCGTCGTCTCCGTCGATGATCGCGCCCACTCGGGGTTGTTCGGCATCGGGACACTCTCCTTCCGCAGTGGATGCGCAGGTCACTTCTGTTCCAGCCCGAGACGGTTCGATCGATGTGTCCTCGTCACCCGCGCCATTGGTCGGTAGTGAGACTGAATCGGGCGTTTCAGTGGGCCTTGGTTTCGGCCTACCGCTCGGCTTTCCCAGGAGCAGATAGGCTTTGGTCAGCCTCAAATCCGAAACTGTTTCGGATTTGAGGCGGTCGCGCTCGTTGTAGAGGCGGATGTAGTTCTGAACCGTTCGCTCATCGAGCATCAGGTGCTCCTTGACGAACGGACCCCACTTTCCGTGGCCGACCCGATCCTTCAATTGCACCAAGAGTTCGCCAATGCGGATAGCCTGATCCAGCGACCTGCGGGCTTCATCATTGAGCGCGCTGTGCATCCGGCGGATTTCATCGACCTCTGGCTGCACTGTTGCCGGGGCAGTGCCGGATTGGTTTACTCCAACGCTGACTGCGCTGGATGGTGACTGCTGCGCCGCAGGGGCTGCGGTCGGACTGATTTTGTTTTCCATGATTTCATGTGTGTTTGATTGTGAGTGCCACCCGCGCCACGAGTGCGGCGCGAGTAGAATCATGGCGGACTGATCGTGGTCGCTGATAAGTGCGCGCAATGTGTCGCCTCCGACGCCGGAAAGGCGCGGATTTGACTGCGTTCTTGACTTAAATCAGCGACGGATCAGTCAGGGTCTATCGCGCCCTGTTAGTAGCCCGGCGAACCAGGCAGCGTATCAAACACAACATGTGAGCGGCGGCCAACTCAGCCGCCGCAATCCGGGTCGATTACTCTCGGGAGAAAAGGACGCCAAAGCAGCGCCCCTCCGTCACCGAAAGCGAAAACCGAAGAATCTCCGCCGACAAGACAGTGAGCGTAGGTAACCGGGCTTTCGACGATGACCGGGCGCCGCGGGGCGGATGGGGCGGATGCGGCTGGGCTCGATGCTGACCGATGCTAGGGTTCTGGCGACTCGACCGCTTCATGCTCGACCAGCAGAATGCGAAATCCCATGAGTACGCTGCGCCAGGCTGGCGGATCGCTCGCGCGAAAGGCCGCGCGGTGCGAAGATGCGGGTGACTCAATGGCTTGCCCGCGGATGACGCGATTGCCTTCGCGGAAGCCCACGTATGGGTTCACTTCGCCATCGACCTGCTCCTGGCGGTAGTGGTCGAGGCACCATTCCTTCACGTTTCCGAGCATGTCGTGGATGCCCCACGGGTTTGGCATTTTGGTGCCGACGGAATGGTTGGCGGCGACTGGGCCGGGGAGTTCCATCTCGGACCATTTGGCGGAGTTCCAACCGGGGCCACTCACTCCCTGGGTGGCATTGCCGGAGTACCAGGCGATGGGTGAGAGCTTGGGTGAGTGGTTTTTTCCCATAGGGTCATTGTCTCCCACATAGGTGGCGGTGCGTGTACCCGCGCGGCAAGCGTATTCCCACTCGGCTTCGGTTGGCAGGCGGCAGGCACCCCCGCCGGTCCAGTAGCCGAGCACGCGCGCGGGAGGCATGAGTATGCTCACGCGGGTGGCAAACTCGACGGCGTCGCTGTGGGTCACGCACATCATCGGTTTGTCCGGGCCGAACCACGAGGTCCACGCATCGAGATCCTCGGGTTTGGCGAGGTTGTGCCATTGCAGCGCCGTCACGAGGGTTTGGTTTTTTCCAAAGGGGAAGGTGGCTGGCTCCGCGAGGCGCTTTTTGGCGTGATCGAGAGCGGTGGTTTCCATCACGCGCTCCCACTGCGCCTGGGTGACTTCGGTTTCAGCCATCCAGAATCCCCTGGTGAGCACCACGCGGTGCGGGGTCTCGTTGTCGCGCCGTCCATTCTCCGAGGCGGGGCTGCCCATGATAAATGTGCCGGGCGGACACCAGCGGAAGCGCAGCCCGGCAGGCCCCTCCATCGTGTCCCCGGCGTGCGGTCCTTTCGCATCTTCGTCCACGAAGATGCGATCACCCCGGTGGCGGACAAAGCGGGCGAGCTGGGAAAGGCTTTCGGGAGGCGATGCGTCGGGATGGGCGCGCAAAAACTCGCGCAGCTTCATGTAGGCGGTGGTGTGGTCGCCGTCCTTGAAACGCCGTTCGATGTCGTGGAATTCCTCGGCGCTCTGTGTGGCTGCGAGGCCGGGGATTCGGGCGTCGGGCGCGTTCGCTAGGCATCGCGCGAGGTCGTGCCACGACCTTAGTCCGGCGGGGTCCACGTCGCGGAGGATCGCGCGTTGGTCCACGGCCTGCGAGAGCGGGACGGCGAGGAATTTTCCAGACGCATCCAGCCTGCCGCACCCAAGTCCTTCGAGGAATGCGGGCACCCAGCCCGGCGCGGCGCGCGCGGGCGGCACGGCCAGGCTCCACAGCATCCGGTCCGTGTCGGCAAACATCAGCGCGCTCCCATCGCCCACAAACGCGGCGGAGTTGATCTCAAACCCGATTTCAGCCAGCGGCATCGCCGCGCGCCCCGTCGAGGAATCCCACAGGTTCAGGATTCCGTCCTCGGACCAGGTCGCCAGCAAGCTCGAATCGGGCGTGAAAGCGAGGCCGCCAAGCGAGTCGGCGTGCTCGAGCAGCGGGGAAAGCGGTGCGGCTGTTGCCGTGTCCCAGATCTGCGCCGCGCCGTTGTGGTCATTCGGGCTGACATCGAGCGCCACCCGGCGGCTGTCCGGCGAAAAGCGCACCTTCGCCACCCGCGCGCCTTCGGCGAAAACCCTCCACTCCGGCTTGGTCGCATCCACATCGAGGAGCGCCGCCCCAAATCCCCCCGCCGCGCCGAGCTGCCGCCCATCGGGCGAGACGGTGTAATCCACGATCACGGACATGCCAGTCTTGGAAATGACCGGCGCATCGAAGTAGCTCCATTCCGGCGAACCGCCGCGCTGGCGCAGTACGCCAAGATGCGCGTCCGCCCCGCTCAAGGCCGCGATGGTCTTCCCGTCCGCCGACAGTCGGCATGAGACGGAGTTAATATCGAGCGGGACCTGCCCCGTCGTTTCGAGAGTTCTTTCATCCAGTAGCAGAATTTCCCCGCGCATGATGCCGCCCTTCGGGTCCCACATCAGCCGGGTAAATTGGTCCGCGCTCCCGCCCGCTTTTTCCGCCTCCGCCACGATCTCGCGGAAGCGCGCCAGATTAAACGCCCACCGCGCCACCGCCACCCGTCCCGGCGACGACTGGATGTCCGCAGCCGCCCCTGCCATCAGCCCACAATACCACACCTTTACCGCCGGGTCTTCCATGATCGCCTTCGGGACGTTCCCCAATTCCGTCACGGCGGGATCCCCCGCACGCTCCGCCACCCGCGCGCCATCCCCGTCCCACACCTCGATTGCGCCGGATTTCAGCACCAGCACCACATGCGCGCGCCCCCCCGAGACAAAGCCCCGGGCCGACACCACCGGGTCCGCGTGCGCCACGCTTTTCCCCAGCGGCTCCTGCCCTGTCACCGACCAAAGCTGATGCTGCTTCCCATTTTCCCCCAGCAGACACACCGCATCGGCACCGGGAATGGGCACGATCTCGCTCACGGCCTGCGGCATCCGCCGCTGGCGCACCGTCCGCGATGGCTGCCGCGGATCGAACACTTGCACCACCGACTCCCCCGTCGCCACCGCCAGCTTCATCCCCCCGGCGCTGAAGGTCACCCCATTCCCATCCTTCCCCACCTTCCATTTTCCCAGCACCCGGCCCCCGAGATCGCAGTGGAAAAGCAGCCCTTCATCGCAAACACCCGCGACCCGCTCGCCCGCCGGATCGAAGGCCACCTCCTCGACCCAGTCATCAAACTCCACCCACGGGCTGACCGGTTCACCCGTCGCCACATGCCACACGCGTAACTGCCCGTGCGCATCCGGCCCCGAAAAGCCGATCGCCAGATGCTCCCCGCTCGGGCTGAAGGCCATGCTTTTCACCGCCACATCCGCGCGCAACCCCGACAGCGTCCGCTGCTTGAAATCCCCCGTCGTCTCGATCAGCGACACCGCCAGCGTCCTCTCCGCACCATGCACCGCCGCCACCATTTGCCCGGTGGAAGAAGCCGCCGCAAGCTTCGGGATGCGCGGCAGCGCCTCGCCGACCGGCACCTGGGTCCCCGCCTTCGCATCCAGCACCATCAGCCGCTTATCCTTCCCGATCGTCAGGAACCGCTCCCCTGGCAGCGAAAACACCGCCACCACCGCACCCTGATGCTCCGTGAACTCCGAGCGCACCCCGGTCTCCATGTCCAGCAACTGCACCGTATTCAGCAACTTCGAACCACCGCCCGCGACCATATTGGCCAGTTTCGGCTCCACCCGCGCAGCCGTAAAGCGCCCGCCATCCCACGCCGGAATCTGCGCCCAAACCAGCATCCCCTTCGCGGGAGCCGCAATGACGTCCGCCCCGGGCAGCCAGCGAAACGCCTCCCGCCCATCCACCATCAGCGTGCCGCCATCCGCACTAAAGCTCCCGCCCATGCACACCCCGAGGCTTCCTACCGGCAGCGCCGCCACCTGCCGCGCCCCCGTCGCCAGATCGATCACCGCCGGAGGTCCATCCGAACGGCACGCCATCACCCGCGCTCCCGCCGGATCGAAGACCATCTTGATGCACCGCTCCCCATCGAGCGGCACAGCCAGCGGCACCTCGCCCATATGGCGAGAGAGCAGCGAAAACGCCAGGCTCCCATGCAGGCGCGAGTCCGGCTGAAGGCGCAGCGCACCCGCTGCGTAAGTCATCGCCTGCTGCCAGTCCTCCTTCGCCAAAGCCAGCGCGCGATCATGGTAGGAAAGCGCCAGCGTACTCAACGCGCGATCCCGCTGCGTCACCGCCTCCCCCCTCGCCGTCACTGCCCGCTGCTCATTGCGGTAGGCCATCCACCCCGCAACCGCCGCCGTCAGCCCCAGCACCGACACCCCCGCCAGCCATCGCCGCAGGACGCGCGCCCGTTGCTTCTGCCGCGCCAGTTGCCAGACCTTGTCCCGCTGCGTGAGCACGCCCAGCGGCACCCCCAGCACACCCGCCACGATTTTCAGAAACATCAGGTTCTGCTGCCGCGTGTGGTCCGCCAAACGTCCCACGATCTCCCTCTCCACCACGTCCGCCGCCTCCAGGACCTCGCGGTAAGCCGCCGGCGACGTCCACCCCACCGTCCCATCCGGCAGACGAAAATCCGCAGCGATCGGCTCCGTCCGCTCGCGCGTAAGCTGCCCGCTTTCATCCACGGTGAAACGCAGCGGCTCCGGGAAACATTCCCGACCCGCCTCCCCCGCATTCGGCTCACCCTCGATGATGGCCGCCAGGATGCGATCCTGCTTCCCGAACTGCTTAAAGCGAAGGATCTCATCCGCGACAAACGCGCTTTCCACCGCCTGCGGCGAACACAGCACCACCAGGAAACGGCTCTGCTGCAAGGCCCGCTTGATAGGCCGCGAAAGCTCCGAGTCCGCGCTTAAATCTTCCTCATCCCTGAACACCGGAAACACCCGCTCCGGGATCACATCCCCGCGCTCATTCTTCGTCCCCGCCAGATCGGCGGGCACTTCGTAAGTCTCGAGCGCCTGCTGCAGCCAACTCGCCCACTGCCGCCCCGGCACCTTATTGTTCGCGTGGGGGTAGCTGATGAAGCACCAGTACTCGCGATTGAATTGCTGGTTTTCTTCCGGGTTAGCCCCAGGAAGATCGGGCGGCGGTGCGGCTGTCTTCATATGGGCGCGGCGTTTCGAGTGGGATACACGGGCGGGCGAAATCTTGAAAGAATATCCCGCTGCAGGCCGCCTTCCTCACTTTTCAAAGGCGGTGTGTTTTGCCTGCCCCGGATGAACATGCTCCGCATTTTCATCTGCAGCCCCGCCGATATGCGGGCGCCGCGACAGACACAGCGGGTGCGCCGAATCGCAGAGTTTTCGTAGTCATCCATGAAGCGGTAAGATACGGATCGCGCCGTCCGCATGGCCCAAAAACTCACCCTCTCCCAGCTCTCGTCCCTCCTCTTCCGCGCGTGCGATGACCTGCGCGGGAATATGGACGCCTCGGAGTATAAGGAATACATCTTCGGCATGCTCTTCCTGAAGCGGTTGAGCGATCTTTTCGATCAGGAAAAGGAGCAGCTCGCGAAGGATCTCAAGGCGCGCGGGATGAGCGCGGACGTGATCGCGGCGCGGCTCACCAATCCGGATAAATACACGTTCTTCGTCCCGGAGGACGCGCACTGGTCGAAGCTACGGCATCTGAAGACGAACGTCCGCACCGGGCTGAACAAAGCGCTCGAAGCGCTCGAAGACGCGAACGTAGATGAACTCCAGGACGTGCTCAAGGGCATCAACTTCAACCGGAAAATCGGCCAGCGCACGCTCGACGACGACACGCTCGCGAACTTCGTCCAGAACTTCGAGAAGATCCCCCTGCGGGACGAAAATTTCGAGTTCCCCGACCTCCTCGGCGCGGCCTACGAATACCTCATCAAATACTTCGCCGACTCCGCGGGGAAGAAGGCGGGCGAGTTCTACACTCCGGCCGATGTCGTCCGCGTCGTCGTCGAGATCCTCGATCCGCAGCCGGGCATGCTCACGGTATATTGATGCGAAGACTAGTTCGGCAAGCCGAGCTTCCTAGCTTAATTGGCTTCCAGATGGATTGCCATGTTGGTGTCCTCCTTTGTGGTGGTTGATGTGAAGGCACGAAAAAGCCCGGCCGCTTTCGCAGCCGGGCTCTCGCGTGCCGGTGATGTGATCCTGAATCAGTCTTGCCGCCCGCGTGGATTGACCACGGGCGGTTCCTCACGCACGACGCAGCTCTCGCCGCCGTCGCCCTCACCGAGCCGCATCAGGCCTTCGCGCACCAACGACGGCGCAAGTCGCGTCATCGGGATGCGCCGGGCCTTGGCGGTGTGGTAAAGCGAGGGGACGAGTTCGCGGTCGAGTCGAGGAGTGTAGTAGCGCGGTCGCGCCATAGAGCCTCCTTGTCGGTTAAGAAAACCCGCGCCGGAATCGGCGCAGAGAGGAGGAGCGTAGCTGGGAGCTACGATGACCCTCCATAGGATTATGGCCAGTTTCCGCGGGAATCGAGACTCTTCGATAGACAAAACCACCACCGACTCCCACACAATTTGGACATCACCGAACTCACGCGGTCATCCGCGCGCCCGTTCTCACTTTTGCTCTCACTCTTTGATATATTTCGCTGTAAGTTGCTCATTATCAGAGAATTGGAGGCGAGGGGAGTTGAACCCCTGTCCTGAAGGCTTCCGTCGCAAGCATCTACATGTTTAGCCTCGCCATTAATTTAGGAACCTGGCCGCCGGCGGGCGGGCAATCAGTATCCGAGCGTCCACGAAACAACTTCTCCCTCGGGCGCGGTCGCACCGCCCTCAAGATAGCCTGCTGTCAGCGCTCCCGAATCTAGCAGGCGTCAGCCCGGGAGCGTCGCAGTCACTTAAGCCGCGAGTGCCAACTCCTCCGAGGAGAAGTTAGCTTCAACTACGTTGTTTGCAGTTATGTGTTGCCCAGAGAGTTTAACGTGGCCAACCAGGCTTCCACGACATGCCGCCTGCGTCTCGAACCTACAGTCGAAACCAGTACGCCCCCGTTTTTTTCGGAGAGCGCAATTTATTCGTGCCCATCGAGATTGCAAGGGCGCGCTGCGTCTGGCGATTTATTCGGTTTGAAGCCCGAAAACGCTGACGGCTTGCGCTTTGCCTTTGAGAGCTTGGTCGCCGAAGGCCTGGAAATGACCGAGCGAGGCGACGTGCGTATGGAAATCGCCAGAACAGATGAGAGGCTGGCCGAGTTCCTTCGAGAGGGCTTCGAGGCGGAAAACCGTATTGACGGCGTCGCCGATGATCGTGGCGTCGCGTTCGGCGGCGACGCCGACGTTGCTACACGTGACGCGACCGTAGTGCAGCGCGATCGCGACGCGGAACGGGGCGCCGTTGGGCCACGTACGACTGCTGGCGAGCTTGAGCATCGCGCGTCCGGCTTCAAACGCCGAACGACAGTCGGCGGGCCCGTTACCGCCCACGCTCCAGTAGGCGAGCATCGCATCGCCGATGAACTTGTCGATCGTGCCATTGCCGCGCGTGACGAGATTTCCCGTCTCGCGGAACCACGCGCCGAGAATCTGGGCAAGCTCGGCGCCCTCGGTGTGTTCGGACATGCTGCTGAAGCCGCGGATATCGCACACCAAAAGCGCGACGGGCCGCGATTCGATGAGCCCGCCGTCGACCGATCCCGCGACGGTCATTTGCAAATGTTCGGCGCAGGCGTCCTCGGAGGTTTCCGTGAATGTCAGCGTGTTATCGGCGATGCGGATACGGGCACCTTCGCTCAATGGCACAGGCATGACGACACGCTGGTCGTTTACGTAAGTCCCATTCCTGCTACCGAGGTCGATCATCTGATATTGGAAGCCGTTGTGACAGCGAATGATCGCGTGCTGACGGGAGACCAGAGGGCTGAAATTGAGACAAATCGTGTTCTCGCGCGTCCGTCCGATCGTGGTAGTGTTGCCGATCGGGACCTCAAATGGTTCCGCTTTGGATGGTTGAATGATTAGCTTTGCTCCCATACCGGGTTGGTGTTTCTGCGAGACGTAGATTGCAGGTTGCCGAAGCCGCGCGCAAACTGCAACTCTGCGCTCGCACCAAAATTCTACGCACACGTAACACTCACTCATGCCATTGCCAGCCACCTTCGGCCACTACGAAGTCTTGCAGCGCGACGACGGATCGCTCTTCGAACTCGGGCGCGGCGCGATGGGCATCACCTACAAGGCGTTTGACTCGAATCTTCGCGTGCCGGTCGCGCTGAAAGTCATCAACGAAACGTATCTCGACAGCGACATCGCGAAGCAGCGATTCGTGCGCGAGGCGCGCGCAGCGGCGAAGCTGCGGCATCGCAATGTGGCGTCGGTCTTCCACCTTGGAAGCGAAGGCAGCACGATGTTTTATGCGATGGAATTCATCGATGGCGAAACGCTCGATGCCCTCATCAAACGCCAAGGACCGCTCGCCCCCAGCCTCGCCCTCCAGATCGTCGATCAGGTGGCCCGCGCGCTGAATGCGGCGCTCGCGCACAGCCTCGTTCACCGCGACATCAAGCCCGCCAATCTCATGCTCGTTCAGGAGGACGATGAGCTGGCGGTGAAAGTCATCGACTTTGGGCTCGCGAAGGGCGCCCTCGGCACGGGCGAAGATGCGGCCACCTTGTCGGTCGGTGGCTTTGTAGGCACGCCGCATTTTGCGAGTCCCGAGCAGCTCAAGGAAGGCGACATCGACGTGCGCTCGGACATCTACTCCCTCGGCGTCACGCTCTGGTACATGCTCGCCGGGCAGACGCCCTTCGGCGGATCGATGGCGCAGGTGATGAGCCAGCATCTCGAGAAGGAGCCCCCTTTCGAGAAGCTGCAAAACATCAATCCGCCGATCGCCGAGTTGCTCCGCCGGATGCTCGCGAAAGAGCCGGAGGATCGCCCTCAAACGCCGGTGGAGCTGCGGCGCGAAATCGAGAGTTGCCTCGAATCCGTCGGCAAGTCGCCGGATCGTGATCGCGCGGCGTTTCCGCCCAATGCCGGTTTGGTAACCGTCCCGGCCGCAGCGCCGGACTCGCAATTTGAAACCGGAACCAACGTGGCCGGTCGCTACCGTCTCGAGGAAAGTCTCGGCGACACGAATACCGGGCGACTCTTCCGCGCGGAAGAGAGCGCGACGGGCCGCGTCGTGCGGCTGCTGCTGTTGCATCGGGAGCTGACGGGAAACGCAGTCAGCTACACGCAAGTCGAACGCGAAGTCGAACGGGTCGTCGCCGTCGAGCATCCGAATCTCCTACGCGTCTACGGCCTCGAGACGGTCAACAGCAGCAGCTTCGTCACGATGGAATGGGTGAACGGATTCTCGCTGCTCGAAGTGCTACGGGCGCGCCGGGAACTCGGTGTCGCCGAGGTGTTGCGACTGCTTCCGCAGGCGGCGGACGGGATCGATTACACGCTAGCGGCGGAACTGACGCGGCTCGACCTCGGGCTGCACCACATCTTCATCCATTTCGAAGGGCCGTTTGCTCGCGCCGCCCTCTTGCGCGGCCCCGTCGCCGAGTGGCCGGCTTTTTCGCTGAAGCTGAATCCGCTCGGGATGACGCGCGAACTCTCCGGCGCGGAGACCTACGCCGGCGGCCATACCGTCGTCGGCGGCGGACGGCGCGGCGCCGAGGAGACGGATGCGCGAGCGCACGCGATCCAGTCCCTGGCCGCAGTCGTGTACGAACTCCTCGGCGGCGCTTTGCCGCCCACCGGATCAAGCACTTCGCTCGGCTCCAGATACACTCCCCTTGCGAGTCTCTCCGAGCAAGGCAACGAGGCCTTGCGCCAAGCCTTTCGCCAGGAGCCGCCTTATGAAAAGGCGTATGATTTCTATCAGGCGATCGCGGAGTCCGAAGGCTTCGACTCGACCGCCCCGTCCTATTTTGCGCCGCCGGTGCGCGCAACGGCCTCCACGTCCGCAGGCGGACGGAAGCCGTCGGCTTCTAGAGCACCTGCGGCCCCTCCGCCCGTGCCGGCGACTGTGGCTCCGGCCCTGCCTGCAAAGCGGCCCGCTCCCAAGCCGACTCCTCCGCCACGGAGCGCCCTGCCCTTCCTGATTTTCTCCGTTCTCGCCCTCGTCATCGGCGGAGGCGCAGCGATCTGGTTCTTCGTGCTCCCGGAGTTCCGAAAGACGGAAGATCCGCAGGACGCTCCCCGCCCAGAAGACATCGAGACGACGCCGACGCACGAGACAGCCGGACCGACCCCGGTCCCTCCCCCACCCCAGCCGACCCGGCAGGAGCTGCTGAAGGTTGCCGTCGCTGAAGCGAACGATCGAGAGACGAGCGAGCAATGGCCCGAGGCCATTCGCGCCTGGACGAAGATCACACACGACTTCTCGGATTTTGAGGTGGGTAAAGTGCGGGCCGAGATCCTGATTCAGGGCCTTCTCAAACGTCCCGACGAAGTCAACGTGCGCGAATTACCAGCCTTGCTCGCACCGATCACCGAATCCGCACAGGCGGACGTACTCGCGGCGATGAAATTCCTCGGCAAGTATCTTCAGTCCACCGATCCGGCCACGTCGTTCGCCTGGTTTTCGGCGGCGGCCGCCCGTGGCGATCTCGAATCCCTAACGCAGAAGGGACTGATGCTTTCCAATGGCGACGGTTGTGAAAAGGATCTCGCCAAGGCCACCGAATGTCTGCGCGAAGCCGCCGAAAAAGGGCACGTCACTGCGATCATGCTCATGGGCGAATGTTATCTGACCGGGAAAAACGTCCCGCAAGACTTCGAGAAAGCCGCGAAGCTTTTCCAGGAAGCCGCGGACAAAGGAAACCCGATCGCCATGAACAAACTCGGCGAATGCTATCACAAGGGACTCGGCGTGAAGCGGAACTACGCGGAAGCCGCGCGCTGGTTCAGCGAGGCGGGAAAGAACGGCAATCTCGAGTCCTTTGGAAACCTTGGCGCGCTTTACATGAACGGCGACGGCGTCGCTCGCAATGAGGCAACCGCGGTCGATTATTTCAAAAAGGGCATCGCCGGCGGAGATGCCACCTCCATGTTCAACTTCGCGAAGTGCCTCGAATTCGGGCGCGGCGCTCCGCAGAACGCACCACAGGCCGAGGCCTGGTATATGAAGTCCGCAGCGGCCGGAAATGAGGCCGCCAAGGCATGGTGCCGCCAGCATGGGATCGACCCGAAAACGCATTGATTCGCACCGGGGAAGTGCCTCTTGACGCTCTTGGGGCGATCCCGTAGCGTGCGCGCCTCCATGCGAAAAGCAGCGCTCTTCTCCACGCTCACGCTCATCGGCAGCCTCACGGCGCCGCTATCGAGTCCCGCAGCAGTCATCTATCGTTCCACTGAAGGCTGGAGCGTGGAAGGCGACGACAGCAGTACGGTCGAAAGCAGTGCATCTGAGCAAATGCGCAAGGCGGAGTCTTTTGAAACCGCGGGAAACAGCAAGGCCGCCTACAGCGCCTATCGGGTGCTGGTAAAACAGTTCGGCCTTTCCGCCCTCGCTCCAAAAGCGCAGCGAAAAGTCGGCATCCTGCTCGAAAAGTCGGGCGACTATGACAAGGCATTCGACGCTTACGGCACTTACGTCGAAAAATATCCGCGCGGCGAGGACTTCGACTCCGTGGTCGAAAGCATGTTCAAGATCGCCAAGCTCTTTCTCGACGGAGAAAAGTCGAAAAAACTTCTCGGCATCTCGGTCGGCGGCTCCGTGGAACGTGCCATCGAGATGTTCGGCACGATCTTAAAAAGCGCGCCTTACAGCAAATGGGCATCCGCTGCCCAATTCAATGTCGGCCAGGCTTTCGAGCGGCAGGGAAAATATCCCGAAGCACTCTCAGCCTACCAGTCCGTCCTTTCGCGTTATTCGGGCGACCCGATCGCATCCGACGCGCAATACCAGATGGGTTACGTCCTGCTAAAGGAATATCGCGAAGGCTCCTACGACCGCGTATCCGCGCAAAAGGCGCGCGAGGCGTTTGAGGATTTCATCAGCCGCTATCCCGAAAGCGAGAAGGTCGCGCAGGCGCGCGAGAACATGAAGACGCTCGAAGGCGGCTCAGCCAAGGGCTCGCTCGACATCGCAAAATTCTACGAGAAGACCAAGCAGTACAAAGCTGCGGTGATCTACTACAACGACGTCATCAAGCAGCAGCCTGACTCGGCGGAAAGCGGTATCGCGAAGGCACGGATCGAAGAACTCAAGCAGTTACACGGCGAAGACGCCTTGCGCGCCGGGCCGGAAAAAGCCGAGACGGGCGCGAAGGCCGCCACCCGTCGCAAACTTCAGGCACGCGTCGACACCGTGTCTCGACCCGACTACGTGGGGCCCCCGGTGAAAGTGGCCGCCGAGAAGTCGCCCGAAGTCTCCACCAGTCCGGGACGACCAAAACTGCGCACCTCTCCGAACGCGATCGGCCCAGTTCCGCCCGTTGAGCCGCCTCTGCCGGTCACACCGATCAAGACCGAACCCGAAGCCCCGAAGCCAGAGGCTGGCGCGGATACCAAGCCCGGCCAATGAGACCCGCGCTTTTGGCGCCGGTAATGGCGTTGATTTTAAGCGGATGCGCGGGCTACCAGATCGGCCCCATCAAGCCGAGCAAACTCAAGACGGTCAACACGCTGGCTGTGAACACCTTCAAGAACAATACCATCCAGCCGCGAGTCGAGGTCTTGCTCGCCAACGCGGTCATCAAACAGATTCAACAGGACGGGACTTACAAGATCAGAGACGAATCAACCGCCGATGCCCTGCTCGAGGGCACGCTGGAAGAAATCCGTCGGCGCCCCGCCCGTTCGGTGCGTGGAAACATCCTTTCAACGCGCGAATACACGCTTTCGATCCGCGTTCACTACAGAGTCATCGAACGCTCCACCGGACGGGTTCTCGATGATCGAGCCGTGGTCGGTGATACCAGTTTTTTTGTGAGCGGCTCCGGCAGCGTCGCCGCCGACGTGAATCAGGACGAGATCCAGGCATTCCCGCTCGCCGCGGAAGAACTCGCCACGCGGTTGGTCAGCCAGATCTCCGAAGGCTGGTAGTCGGCGCTTCACGCCGAATCGCAGCGCAGCGGCTGTTCCCGATCTTGACTCGCAGCGCGGGATCGAGCGTCCTTGGTTTCATCATGCGTATCCTTATTTCCCTGCTCGCTGCCGCGTTGGCACTGCTGCCATCGATCGCGACCGCGAAGACCGCCGACGGCAAACCCAAACTCGTCATCGTCGCCGGCAAACCCTCGCATCCGCCGCGGATGCATGAGTTCAATGCCGGAACCCAACTCCTCGCGAAGTGCCTCGCGCAAGGTGCACCCGGATTGAAAGTGGAATTCGTGCTCAACGGCTGGCCTGCGAATGAGAGCGTTTTCGACGGCGCGGATGCCGTGGTCTTTTACATGGATGGAGGGCCGAAGCATGAGGTCGTACAAGGGGACGGCAGCCGCCTCGCGCAAGTGGACGCGTGGGCCAGGAGTGGCGTGGGAATCGGAGCGATGCACTACGGTGTCGAGGTCGAGGTGGATCAGGCTGGCGCGCAGTTCAAGAGGTGGATCGGCGGCCATTACGAAAAGGATTACTCATGCAATCCGATGTGGGAGCCGAACTTCGCGAAGTTTCCCGAGCACCCCATCACGCGCGGCGTCAGCCCGTTTCAGATCAAGGACGAGTGGTACATGAACATCCGATTTGCGAACGGCTTCGACGCAGAGGGCCCAAAGACGCAGGACGGGACGAAATTCACCCCCATCCTCGTCGCGGCTCCGAGCGACAAAGTTCGCAACGGACCGTACGTCTGGCCGGCGGGACCGTATCCCCACATTCAGGCCAACTCGGGCCGTTCCGAAGCGATGATGTGGGCCGTCGAGCGCCCGGACGGAGGCCGCGGATTCGGATTCACCGGCGGCCATTTCCACGACAATTGGGGGAACGAGAACTTTCGGAAGACGATCCTCAACGCGCTCCTCTGGCTCGCGAAGGTGGATGTCCCAAAGGACGGCGTCCCTTCCACCCTGACCAAGGAAGATCTGGATGCGAATCTCGATCCCAAGCCCGTCAAATAACCGAGGCGCTCATTATAACCGAGGCGCTCATTTCCGCGCCTCGGGCGTCACCGTGAGTTCGACCCGTTTGCCCGCGCGCTCCACGACGACTTTGACTGGTTGCCCGATCTTCACCGCGTCGAGCGCGTAGGTGTAGTCGTAGATGTTCGTGATTTTCTGGCCTCCGAATTCAACGAGGACGTCGCCACCGCCCATGCCCGCCTTTTCAGCCGGACTCGCGCCGCGCACGCCGCTCAGTTTCACCCCTTTGACCTCAGTCGTGTAGTCGGGGATCGTCCCGAGATAGGCCCGCAAGGTCTCCCGTGAACCGGTGTCTTTGGCACTCTTTTCCACGCGCGCGAAGTCCGGTCGCTGTGGTGCCGACGACAGCTCGAGGATGATGTTTTTTGCAAACGTCGTGATACGCGCAAGACCTTCGTAATCGAGCTTGTCCGCCGTATCGGTCGGGCGGTGATAATCCTCATGCGCGCCGGTGAAAAAGTTCAACACCGGAATCCGCTTCGGATAAAACGAAGTCGTGTCGGTCGGCAGATACGGATCATCTTGGAGCACGAGATTAAAACCGGCAGCAACGTTCTTTTTCTCGAGCAGGCGGCGCCACGTTTTGGACGAGCCGACTCCCTGCACGGTAAGTTTGTTCTCGCGCAATCGCCCAACCATGTCGGCGTTGATGTAAGCGGCGACCTTGCCGAGATCGACCGGTGGATTCTCGCAAAACGCGGCGCTCCCGATCAGTCCGATTTCCTCTCCGCTCCACAACGCGAATACCAGATTCCGGGTGAAGAGTTCCGGCCGCAATGCTCGTTCGTCGGCCAGGGCTGCGGCGAGTTCGAGCACAAATGCAGTCCCGCTCCCGTTGTCATCCGCCCCGTGGTGGATTTGCCCCTCTTCCCCAGACCGCGACATCGACGAACCCGCACCTCCGCGGCCGAGATGATCGTAGTGCGCGCCGATCACGATCGTCTCCGCATCAGCGCGCGGCGCGGCCAGCACAGCGAGCACGTTCCGATCGCTCTTCTTGATATGTTCCACCCCCACTTCGAGTTTCACCTTCACCTTCGGAAAAACGAACCCGCCATCGGCGTGAGGATTCTCGTTATCCAGTCCGTCCTGGAGCGACTTGAGCGATTTGCCTGACGGAGCCAGCAGGGCGTCCGCCAGCGTTCCACTGATTGAAACCGCCAGAACGCCGCTGCCCGCGAGCGCGCCATCGCCGCTGAGCGGGAGCAGTTCGCCCGCCTGGGGTGAATTCGGACCGGCGACAACGAGCACCGCCTTCGCGCCGCGCTCCCGCGCCAGCATCGCCTTGTAACGCAACCCCGCGTAACGGTTGAGTTGCGCGCGACGCGGCGCATCCACGCCTTCCGGAACGTAGCGAAAGAGAAGAACGATTTTATCCTTCACGTCCAGATCGTCGTAGCTGTTGTAGCGAGCCCCGCCACCCTCCGGGACGCTGAGCCCGTAACCGGCGAACACAACCTCTCCCTCGGCGGTGCCGGAGTCGCTGAACGTGACCGGTCGAAAATCTTTTTCGGCCTCAAACGGACGTTCGCTGTCTCCCATAATCGTCAGGGAATTCTTTCCTGCCAGCGCACGCACGCCGGCATCGAATTCAAACGCCTGAAAATAATCTGACCCGAGTGGCTTCGCCCCCACCTTCTTGAAGTACTCAGCGAGCCAATCCGCGGCGGCTTTCGCACCGGGTGAACCCGTTTGCCGACCATCACGCGCATCCGCCGAAAGCCAACCGACTTCGAGTTTCAAATCATCCGCAGCGATCGCAGGCTGGAGAAGCAGCGATCCCACATTTGGAAGCCCGGGCGCAGCCGCCGCGTTTTCCTCCGCTCGCCGGGGCGATTCGGCCAGCGCATCGCGAGCCGCAGCGTCGTTCCAGTCCGCGATGAAGAGCTGCGACTTTCCGTCTGCCGCTCGTCCGCTCGTCCAGCACAGCCTTTTCCCGTCCGGCGAAAACACCGGCAATCCATCAAAGCCTGGCGTGAAGGAAACACGCACCGGTTCGCGCTCGCCGCGTGCGTCGACGATGAACAGTTCGAAGTTTTCGAACCCGAGCTTGTTCGAGGTAAAAATGAGATACTTCCCGCTCGGGTGAAAGAAGGGTGCCCACGACATGCTTTTGAAATCCGTCACGCGGCGCACCTCGCTGCCATCCGTCTTCATCGTGAAGATATCCGCGTTCATTCCGCTCGCATCAAAGCGGCGCCACACGATCCGCTCGCCGTCTGGCGTAAAAAATGGCCCACCGTCGTAACCCGGCGCATTCGTCAGCCGCCGCTGATTTTTGCCGTCCGCATCCATGATGTAGATCTCGCCAAACCACGAGGGCTCCTTTTCCAACCGCACCTTTTCCTCAGCGGACAATTCATGATCGTAGCCGCCCCGGAGCGAGCAGAAGACGATGTGCTTTCCATCGGGTGAAAACGATCCCTCGGCGTCGTAGCCCGGAGCGTCCGTGAGCCGCGTGATTTGCGTGCCGTCCTGGTTCGCACTGAAAATGTCCATCGTGGCGTCGTAGTCCCACGAATAGCGCCGCTGTTTTCCGCTGGCCCGGAATTCCAACTCCGCCTTTTGCTTTTCCGCGGCCTGCGGATCGAGATGCGTGGACGCGAACAGCACGCGACCGGTGCCCGGCTGAAAATATCCGCACGTGGTTTTGCCAGTCCCGGGCGAGATGCGCGCGCTTTCACCCGAGAGCAAGTCGAGCAGATACATTTGATAAAACGGGTTCCCTTCGTCGCGCTCGCTTTGAAAAATCAGGAGATTTCCGTCGGGATGAAAGTAGCCTTCGCCACTGCGCTTTCCGTCGTAGATGAGCTGGCGCGCATTCTTGAAAAACCGCTCATCACCGTCCGCCGCTATCGAGGCGCGCAGAAGCATCCAAAGGGCGCAGAACAGAACAGTCAGGATTCGCATGACGGCGACGATGCCCGCCTGCGACCGGCGGTGCAAGCGGTTGCCTATACCCTCCCACCCGCTATACGTTCGATCATCGTCCGCGGCGTTTCCGGGCACGATGTTTCCACCATTTCATGCGCATCCTTTCAGAACGAGTCCGCCAGCAAGTCCGCGAACACTTCCGGCGCCACCCGCTCGCGCATCGCGTTCGTCGCGTGGCGGAAGACTGGTTTCGCCGCCTCGTGCGGAAGCCGCGCACCGTCACCGAAAGTCCGAACCTCCTTCCGCGGCTGATCCAGGTCCTCGCGGCATTTTCCAAGAACGACGGACAAGTCCTCGAAGAAGAGATCGACTCGTCGCTCGGATTCCTGCGCTACGACTACCCGGAGGCAGTTTATTCGGAGCTGAGGAAGCTCTTCCGGCAAGCGCTCAACGAGCAACAGGACCTCAGCGCGATGGCCTTGAAACTCGCGGGCCAACTCACCAACGAGCGCAAGATCATGCTCGGCGTGCAGCTCTACGACCTCATCTCAAAGGCGGGCATGGACCAGAAACAGGTCGTCTCGTACTACGGTTTCATGGCCCAGCTTGGCATGGCCGCGCAGGCGATCGACATCGTTTACCAACTCAACGCCGCCGACGAGAGCGACAAGTCCATTTACCAAAAGGGGCAGTCACCGCTCGAATCGCTGACCTTCGGCGCCAACGCTGTCGCAGACGTGAAACTGAAAGGCCTCGCCGGGCAGGAGCGCCTCGTGGCTTTTCGCTACCACGATCTCATCTTGCTGAAAAACCAGAGCTCGCGAGGCATCGTCGTGCGTGGGCGCCCTCTGGGCCCCGGCGCCTTCTGCCGCGTCTATTCCGGGCAGCGCATCGTCCTCGGCGAGCAAGTGCTCACGTATCAGGATCTCGCTTACTATTTTAACGCGAAGAAGAACGTCTCCCTCACGCAAGTCTATCTCGAGATCGACAGCAACGATGAAGTGAACCTCGAAAAGGTGCGCAATCGCGAGAGCTCATTGGAAGTCACCTTTGGCCTGAAAGTCAACGTGCGCGCCTTGCGCGATGTCGATGCGCTGCTGAACGGAATCGCGCTCCGCGCCGGCACCGTCGTCGAGGCGACCCTCGACGATCGGATCGTCTTTCACAATGACTCCGAGCTACTCCTCAGCGATTTACGGCGGCGCGCTCGCGCACTTGGCGGGCGCTTTCAACTCAAAGCCTACAAGTCCGTCTACCTTGTCTCGAACAACCCGTCGCTCCTCGACACCGACGACATCCTGCTCTCGCCGGGAACGAGCGGCGAAGTACTACTCAAGATTCTTTGCGACTACGAAAGCAAGGTCGGCCGCATCGAGATCCTGCAAGCCGACCGCGCCATTCTGGTCGGCGACCAACCCGTCAAAGGCACCGCCGATCTGCGTGATGGTGACACGATTCGGATCGATACCGGACAGGTGCTCCGATGCAATTTTTCCGAGCGGATCATCGAGGAGGAGCGCAACATCATCTCCTCGCTCGAACTCCGCGACATCACGCACGTCTTCCGCCGCGATTTAACCGGACTGGACGGCATCAACTTCAGCGTCCAGCGCGGTGAACTCGTGTGCGTGATGGGCGCGAGCGGCTCGGGGAAAAGCACGCTGCTTCGCTGCATCGCGGGCCAGCAATTACCGACCCAGGGCGAGGTGCTCCTCAACGGCCAACCCCTTTACCGAAACCTCGAGGCACTGAAAAAGTTCGTCGCCTACGTCCCGCAGGACGACGCGTTCGACGATCACCTCACGATCCAGGAAAACATGGAGTTCGCCGCCGCGATCCGCTCGCCGCACCTCTCCAGTCGCGATCGTTCCCGGCGGATCGAGGGCCGGCTGATCGAGTTGGGGCTCATCGAACGCCGCGGTTCCGTGGTCGGCACGCCCGTCATGAAGCGACTCTCCGGTGGGGAGCGAAAGCGCCTGAACATCGGCCTGGACATGATCTCCAGCGCCGACGTGTTTCTTTTCGATGAGCCGATCAGCGGCCTTTCGAGCAAGGACAGCGAGCACGTCCTCGACATCATTCGGTCGATGGCGCACAACAAAATCGTTCTCGTCACGCTCCATCAGCCGACGAGCAAACTCTTCCAAATGTTCAGCAAGGCTCTCCTGCTGGACAAAGGCGGACGGCTCGTTTTCTACGGGACGCCGGCCGAAATGCTCACCTACTTCGCAAAGGCCGAGCACGAACAACACTTTGGAACCGAACTCGGCGGCTGTCCCGCCTGCGGCACCACCCGGCCCGAGTTCATTTTCGACGTCCTCGAAACTCCGCTGCGCGACCTGAGCGGCGACGTCATCTTCGAGGAAAACAGCCAGGGCCAACTCGTGCCCGCGCGGCGTTTCTCGCCCGACTATTGGCGCGACAAATACGAAAGCTTTCGCCTCCTCCAGGATGTCAAGCAGGTCAACCTGCGCCGCGCCCCCGCGCCCTCCGAAGTCTCTCGCCCTCAACCTTCCGGCATCTCAACCAGCGGACCTCCGAGCAATGTTGCGCCGCCGGTCATGGCCCAACCGGTGCCCCTGCCGCTGAAGCGTCACCAACCGATCCGGTGGTCCGATGAGTGGACGCAGTTTCGAACGCTCTGGCGCCGATCGTTCATCTCGAAGCTCCGCAACCGTGGCAACCTGATCCTGACTTTGCTCGTGCCCCCGGCGCTCGCTCTGATGATCGGGTGGGCTCTCTATTTCACCGAGGACGACTCCGGCGTTTACACTTTCGCGAACGCCTTTCACATCCCGCAGTATTGTTTCATCGCCCTGCTCGTCGCGCTCTTTCTCGCACTGGTCAATTCCGTCGACGACATCATCCGCGATCGAGTCGTCCTCCATCGCGAGCGAAATCTCGATGTCCGACTTGGTTATTACATTGCCGCCAAATTCACGACGCTTGCGATGTTCTCGGCGATCCAGTGCGCGCTTTTCACCATCGTCGGCAACGCGATCCTGGAAATCCGCGGCATGTTCTGGCCCTACTTCGCCTTCACCTTCATCACGGCGGCCAGCGGCACCAGCCTCGGATTGTTCATCAGCGCGATCGTCGCCGACAGCAAGACGGCGGCGAACTTTGTTCCTCTCGTCCTCATCCCTCAGCTCATCTTCGGCGGGGCATTGATCAAATACGAGGACATGAACAAGGATCTCGATGCGATCTACACGATCAAGCGCTGGACCAGCACGCACCGCGAGGGCGCGGACAGACCGCGCGAGGACGACAAGCTCACCATTCCGTTCATCAGTCTTTTCGTCGCCACCCACTACAGCTACGAAGCGCTCATCGTCGGGCAGGCAAAGCTCAATCCGCTCTCATCCCGACAGGATCTCATCCAAGACCAGATCGACGCGCTGGCCGAGAAGCTGGACAGAACGCCAGCCGAATCCGCGCGTTTCGAAGATCTCAAAGAGACGCTCGCACTCGTGAGCGGACTCGAATCCGGCTCGCTTCCAGAAATCGAGAAGCGCCTCCATCGCGTCGACAAGATCATCGACGGCGGTGCGCTCGACGCCGGCGGGCTCGGGAGCCGCACCCGCGGCGTGACTGCGGAGCGCCTGTATACGAATCAGAAAGTCAGTGATCTCGTCGCCAAGGCCGAGATCGAACAAAGCGATTACCGCCGCGGCTCCCAGCATGTGAATGTCTTCTTCAGCCCGTTGAAGCATCATCTCGGCGCAACCATGAGCGTGTTTTTCTACAACACCTTTGTTCTGATCGTCTCCAGCCTCGTCCTCCTCGGATGCGTGTACGCCATCCTCCGGCGCCAGCTTCGCACCCGCGGCATCTGAATATCGGCCTTAGTGAAAGCCGCCGCTGATCTGCCATTCCTCCATCGCCGATTTCGGAATCTCCCCCAAAAATCGGGACGGACGTTGGAGCATTTCGCCATAGCCTGCATTCAAGCGAAGGTGCGGATACGTGAGGTAAAGTTCATCACGCGCCCGCGTCACCGCCACATAGAAGAGGCGCCTTTCCTCCTCGATCGCGTCGTCACTGTTCAGGCTACGCGACGATGGAAACATCCCGTCACACATCCAGATCACGAAGACGACCTTCCATTCCAGTCCCTTGGCTTGATGGACGCTGCTTAGTGTCACCATCTCCGCATCTTCATTCGCCGCGCTGACCTCACGATCGAGGCTCGTCAGTAGCGCCAGTTGATCGAGAAACTCCGCGCCCTGCTCATACTGCTTGGCAAAGTTTCGCAGGGTCATCAGGTCTTCCCGACGTTGGTCGTAGTTCGGAAAGTTCGCCCGGGCGTAGTCGTCGTAGACTGCCTCGACGACACTCTCGATCATTTCGCCCGGCGGATTCGGTTTTCCCCTCGGCGCGATTTCTTCGAGCGTGTGACCGAGTTGCGCCCACGCCTTTACGCTCTTCGCAGGCACCTTCGCGGCCGCAAAGATGTCATGGAAACTCCACTCGCTCTGCCCCGCCAGCGCGCTTACCATCTTGGTCCAGAGCTGTTCCGCCGACCGCGCTCCGATGCCGGGCAACAGCCGCACCATCCGCTTGAAGGCCACTTCGTCCCTTGGATTGCAGACGAACTTCAAAAATGCCGCGACATCCTTCACATGCGCCTGCTCGAAGAATCGCAATCCGCTCGTGATGCTGAACGGAATGCCATGCCGGGTCAGTTCCATCTGCACCTCCATCGAGTGGTAATGGGCTCGGTACAACACCGCGATCTCGTTCAGGTCGATCCCTTCCTCCCGGAGATCCAGTATTCGCTGCGCCACAAACACCGCCTGTTGTGCGGAATCCCCCAGCGGCACGAGTCCCGGCTTGATCGGCGCGCTCTCCCGTGCCGAGACGAGATCCTTTTTGAACTGATTGACGTTTGCCGCGATGGCGTGATTCGCCACGTCCAGAATCTCCGGCACGCTGCGATAGTTCGTTTCGATCTTGTACACCTTCGCCGTCGGATACCGTTTCGGAAAATCGAGGATGTTCCTAAAATTCGCCCCACGCCACGAATAGATGCTTTGCGCGTCGTCGCCGACCACCATCACGTTGCGATGCTTGGCGGCGAGCAGGTCGATGAAGTCGGCCTGAATTCGGTTCGTATCCTGGTATTCATCCACCAGCACGAATTGAAACTTCTGCTGGTAGAACTCCGCGATCTCGCTCCGTCGCTGGAGCAGCAGGAGCGTTTTTTCCAGAAGATCGTCGAAATCGAGCGAGTTCGCGTCCTGCTTGCGGGCTTCGTATTTTGCCTGCGCGCCGGCGATCTGCTCGCTGAATTCGAGAAAGTGCGGATACTTTTCCACCAGCACGTCGTCAATGCTGCGACCCGTATTCAGCGAGTAGCTGAAGACATCCGCGAGGACTTCACCCTTGGGAAAACGCTTGTCCTTCGTGTTGATCCCTATCGCCACGATCACCGCATCGAGCAGGTCCTGCTGGTCCTCGCGGTCCATGATCGAAAATCCCGGAGCGAAACCCGCTTCCGCAGCGTGACGCCGAAGGATGCGATTTCCTATCGAGTGAAAAGTCCCGCCCCAGAGTCCGCTCAGATCATTTGGAATGAGCGACGCGACGCGGTCCATCATCTCACGCGCGGCCTTGTTCGTGAATGTGAGCAGCAGAATATTCGCAGGCGCCACCCCGTTCTCGATCAAGTAAGCGACGCGATACGTCAGCGTCCGCGTCTTGCCGCTCCCGGCGCCGGCGATCACGAGCGCAGGCCCAGGTTGAGCCGTCACGGCGGCGCATTGCTGCTCGTTCAGTTCCGCAGCATAGTCGATGCGCGGACCGACGGGAGCGGAATGCCGATGCAATGTGTATTGGCGGGCCATTGGGCGATGACGAATGACGAATCGGCTCCGACTAATGAAGCCCTAAATCCGATTTCGATCGTCCGGACGTTTGTGCAAATGCGGCCACTCCGATGCGGAAAAATGCACAGCGTTCCAACGGCGTGCCTCGACGAACTCAACGCCGATGCGTCGACGGAAAAAATAAACCAATGCAGCGACGCCCGGCAACCAGCCTGCATGCTCGTTCCTGACGCCATGACGGCGGAAATCCCAACCGCGGCGCCGACATATTCCGCCGAGTGGCAACCAAGTTGCTAAGGCGAGTTCGCAAATCAATTCCGTTCGGTTGCCCGAACTTCAACCAGTGAGCGTTTCCGACCATCCGGATACATTTAACGCAAACGTCACGTCCGCGCCGACGAGTCGGCACAAACTGGCCGTACTAATCTTCACAACCTTCCACTCCTTTGAAAACACCGTTTAACTCGAATCCAAATATCCACACCCGTATCAACCAACGTTTCTTCGGAAGGACTCTCCGAATTCTCTCCGGCAGCGTCGCTGCGTGCCTCACTTTCGTTCTCGTCGCGAAGCGCGCTGATGCGGCGGACCAGTTCTTCGCCGGCGACGGAAGCGCCCTCGCTACATCCAAGTGGGGCACAAGCGCCGCCGGTCCATTCACGAGTGCGTTCACCGCCGGCAACGTCGCCAATTTCGCCATCGTCAACGGCACCGGCACTGGGGGATCGATCAGCGTTTCGGGAATTGTCGCCACCGAGAACTTCACGCTCACCGCAGCGAGCGGAACCCTAAGCACCGGTGGCGCCGTCATTCCGATTACGGTCTCCGACGGGAAGACTTTGAACCTTTTCAGCCAATCACTTTCCACCGCCGCCGGCACCGGTTTCATCAAGAACGGAAATGGGACGCTCTTTAGCAGCAACGGGAATCAATATGGCGGCGGTTTCACACTAAACGCCGGCACGATGGTTGTCGGCGGTGTAAACGCAATGGGCGCTACGAATACGCTCACCATTAACGGTGGTACGATCGCGGCAAGTGCAACCCGTGATTTAACCGGCAAATATCCGAACGGAATCACCGTGGGAAATAGTTTCCAACTCGGCGCGCTCGTCGCCGATATTCCGCTCTCGAGCAGTACAGCCAATCTAACCTTCAGCAACAACATGGGTCTCGGCGCCGCCACTCGGACGATCACCATCGGCGCGAATGGGACCTACACGCTTGGCGGCGTGATCTCGGGTGCTGTGGGCACGGGTCTAAACGTCACCACGAATGTGGGGGCGAGCGGCATCCTCGCGATCACGAACGCAGCGAACCTGTTCACGGGGCCGATCAGCATCACGGGAGGCGATGTCCGTTTCACGTCCGACGGAAGTTTTGGGGCGGTTCCTGGGACCGTGACGGACAGCATCTCGCTCAATGGCGGAACGTTCTCCACCGCGACGAATGGGGCGTTCACGCTCAATTCCAACCGGAGCATTCTGCTCGGAACCAACGGCGGCACGATTTCCAGCACCGGCGCCTCGGCGGCGCTCGTCTACGGCGGGATCCTTAAAGACCTCACGACTGGTGGAAATTTCACTAAGAGCGGTGCCGGGAGCCTCGAACTGAGCGGCGCCAACACTTACACTGGCAACACGACGATCAGCGCCGGTTCATTGAAACTCACGGGCGGCAGCGCCATCGGCAGCGGGAACCTTTCGGTCAAAATCGGCGGCACGCTAGACGTCACCGGCCTGACGGGTTCGACGTTCAGCACTCCGAGTAACCGAACCGTCTCCGGCGGCGGCACCATTTTGGGACAAGGGAAAACCGTGACGTTCGCGGGCACAGTCAGCCCCGGCGATTCGACTCCCGGCGCGCTCACCTTCAATGGTGGCACGGACGGCACGCTGTCCCTCGCGAGTACTGCGAGTTTCGTCTTCGACCTCGGCAGCTCGAGCGACCAACTCACCCTCACGGGAAACAGCACGCTCGATATCGGAACGGGCGTCCTGGAATACAGCGACTTTAATTTCACCGCCGGGACGGGATTTGGAGAAGGGACCTACACACTGTTCGGCGGAGCGAGCGCCCTCGGAGCCGGAAACACGCTCGGCAGCGCAGTCACAGGAACGATTCCGGGCTTCAATGCCACACTCGCGCTCAACGGCAATAATGTCGTCCTGATGGTCGTCGCCGTTCCCGAGCCTGGCAGCGCCGTGCTCCTTGTTTTGGGAGCCGTTGCCGCCGGCCTACGCCGACGTCATCGGCGGTCATCTCCATTGTAAACGCCCTTACTTCGCGGGAGCCGACGGCGCCAGGATTTCGTTGAGCAACTTCGCGAGTCGATACCCTGCGAGGGCAATCCGACGCCCCGCGATTTCGTGGGCCTTCGCCACAAATTCCGGCGTCAACTCGACAGCATGAGTGTCGCTCGGCTCAAAGCTCGAGGGATAACCCGATACGCATCCAATCTGGTGACTTTCGCGCGCCCAATCGGCCGCGGTTGGTTTCGCAATTTCCGCACCAAGGGTCGATGCCGGAAAACGTGCCATGATCGCTGCCGCCTGAACCGCGATCACTCCCTCGTCGGCAGTCTTGGGGCGATCTGCCGTTGCCGGCGCGACCCAGAGTTCCACGGACTTCCCTTCCACCGCATCAAATCGGAAACACTTGTCCCAAAAAGCGTGCAGATTCGGAACACTCCCGGACCACAAGTCGGAGAATGAAATGCCGTGAATAATCACGCCGTTGCCACCGCGGTCTCCCCGATCGGTAGCGTGCATCGGTTGGTGAACATCGCCAACCAAGTGGACCAAGATCGCCAACGCCTCGGAAGCCTTGTCATCCGACGTGCCCGGTGCCTTCACCGTCGCGATCGCCTCGTCGATTGCGGATAAAACGTGCGGGGGCTCCGGGACTTCAAAGGCCACCCCGTCGGGAGTCCACGGCAGA
This sequence comes from Chthoniobacteraceae bacterium, assembly GCA_043735935.1. Classification (GTDB taxonomy): domain Bacteria; phylum Verrucomicrobiota; class Verrucomicrobiia; order Chthoniobacterales; family Chthoniobacteraceae; genus JANLQB01. The sequence continues at coordinate 4,919 of JAYTDO010000086.1, read as the reverse complement.
TCGATGTAATGCCATTTCGACCAAGCGTAGCCTTTCTTCGAACGCATGTCGTCCATCCAACAACCCGACGTCACGAAACTGTAAGCCTGCTTATCGTTGAAGGTATTCTCCAGCACTTGCACCAGAACGCCGACGCGTTCACGCGCCTCCGGCTTCATCTGCTCCCAAGCGACTCGGTCCACAAGCATGTGACCCGCGGAATCCCACGCCATCGCGGCAGCCGGAAATCCCATCATAACGAGCATCCCAAACCGGCAACAGGCCGCGGATACTCCGCGTGCGCAGGGTGAAAACTCACACGATTCGGATCGTCGTATTGCCATTTGCTTTCGGGCGGTCGTCACAGCTTGCGAAGGTTGATCGCGCGGAAGGCCGCTTTGGTGCGAAAAGTTGCGATTCCGAGTAGCTGGGATAGTTCGATTTCGCCGGGACGCATCGAGATTCTTTTCCCCTGCAACTCCACCTTCGCCATCTGTTCGTCGTCGATCCAAGTCTCGATCCGCTCTGGAGTCACGCGCACGCGGATCTTGTACCAGCGGCCCTTCTCGAATTTGCGCGTCTGCATCGTTTCATTCTCCGAGGCATCATCGCCATTGATGCTCGAGATACCGACGAGACCGCCACCCCAACCGCCAACGATCATCGTGCAGCAAACGTCGCCCACCGGAAACGTGAGACCGCAGAAAAAGTCGCTGCCTTCGACGCGCATCGCCTCGAGTTCGATTTCAAAATTCGTCCGCGGAATCTCGCCGGTGTAATTCACGCCGGTGATGTCGCTTCCTTGTTCGAGCACGATGTTACCTCCGCTCACCCGCGCCTCGCCCCCGCCGCTGAAAGCCGTTTCCTTCCAACCCGCCAGCGATTTCCCGTCGAAAAGTGGCGTCCACTGCACCGCCGGAGCCGCCGCACTTCCCATCAATGCGCTCAGCTTACCGAGCAAATCCGGCACCGCCGTCCACGAATCTTCCTTCGCCTCATATTCCAGCGCCACCCAGCCCTGATAATTTGCATCGCGCAAAATCTGCACGACCCGCCCCAGATCCGCCGCCTCGTTTCCCTTCGCTCCCGCACGCCGAATCTCGGACTTTACCTGCACGTTTACCGCGTACGGAGCGCACTCGGCCAGCTCTGCATACGGGTCCGTTCCGTGAAAATTCCCCGTGTCGAGATTCACACCCACCCACGGACTCTTCACCGCCTTCACGATCTCCAGAAGCCCCGCAGGTTCGGCCACGATTCCACCGTGGTTTTCGATGCCGAGAAAAACTCCGTGCCTGCCCGCGTACTCGCCGCATTCCTCAAGCGCACCGATGCAGTTTCTCACCGCCTCATCCTTCGGCTGATCCTTTGCCGCACTGCCCGCGAAGACTCGGATGTGGGACGTCCCGAGCACCGACGCATTGTCCACCCACTGCTTTACGAGAGCGATCTGCTTTTCGCGCTCCGGCCCGGCACCCATGGTGAATGAGTTGCCGACGGAAGTCCCACTGATCGCGACGCCGCGCAGGAACGCATGACGGCGGACGCGCAAGAGATACTCGGCGCTCACGTTCGGCGGAAAGTAATAGCTCGTCAGTTCCGCTCCGGCGCATCCGTGTTCGGCGCAGTAGTCGATGAAGCCGAGCATATCGAGCTTTCCATCCGGGTTCACCTTCCCCTGCTGATCCTTGAAGAAATCGCGGAACGAATATGCCGCGAGGCTCAGTTGCAGGCGCGCGGCGCCCTTTCGCGAAAATGGCTCGATGCCGAAGGCATGACTCGCCGCGATCAGACCGAGGCTGGTGAGTTGGACGAATTGGCGGCGGGCGAACATGGGCATGGGGTAATTGTGAATGGGAAACGCTGCGTCAGGCGAGGATCGCCTTCACGACTTCGCCCGAGACATCCGTCAATCGGAAGTCGCGCCCGGCATGCCGGAAGGTGAGCTTCTCGTGATCGAACCCGAGCAAATGCAGAATCGTGGCGTGAAAGTCGTGAACGTGGACGGGATTTTCGACGACCTCGCGTCCATACGGATCGGTCGCACCGTACACCATCCCCGGCTTCACTCCGGCCCCGGCGAGCCAGGATGAAAATGCGCGATTGTGATGACTCCTGCCCTTCGGGCTGTCCGGCGTGGGCGTCCGGCCAAACTCCGTGGTCCACACCACAAGCGTGTCTTCCAGCATGCCGCGACTTTTCAAATCCCGCAGCAAACCGGCGATCGGTTTGTCCACATTGCGGGCGAGTGGTTCATGCGTCGCCATGTCGCCGTGCGCGTCCCAATTGTTATGCGATCCCACGTCGATCAATTCGACGAAGCGCACCCCGCGCTCGGCAAGTCGGCGGGCGACGAGGCACTGCCACGCAAAGCCCTTCGTGCTCCCGCGCTCCAGCCCGTACAGATCGAGCGTGGCATCGGTCTCCTTCGAAAGATCGAGCGCATCGGGCATCGCCATCTGCATTCCAAATGCCGTCTCGAACGACTTGATGCGGGCCGACAACATCGGGTCGGCGGGAAAGCGCTGCTGGTGTTTGCGATTGAAACGATCGAGCAGGCCCAGTTCCAATTCCTGCACCTTGGCCGACGGCGAGCGCCGATTCAAATCCGCGACCGGCTCCGCACCCGGAAACACGCGCACCCCAGCATGCGCGCCGGGAAGAAAATCCGAGCTGAACACCTGCGTCCCCGCATACGGGAGTTCCGGCGCCAGCACGACAAAGGACGGAAGGTTTTGGTTCTCCGTGCCGAGCCCGAAGCTCACCCACGAACCGATGCTCGGCCGCGCGAAACTCACCGACCCAGTGTGGATGCCAAGCGTCGCCTGGAAGTGATCCTGATGATCCCCTCGCATCGAGCGGATCAGGCAGACGTCGTCCATCACCTCGCGAATGTTCGGGAAAATATCGCTCACTTCCGTCCCGCACTTTCCTCCCGGCTTAAACTCCCAACGCGGCGGGAGCATCCGCTTTTCCTCCCAGTCCTTTGCAAGCTGCGGCTTCGGATCAAACGATTCGAGGTGCGAAACACCGCCGGTCATGAACAGGAAAATCACCCGCTTCGCCTTGCCGGCAAAATGTGGCGCCCGCGGCGCGAGCGGATTCGCTTCAGCGGCGAGCAGTTGGTTCAGGATTCCGGGGAAAACAAGGGAGCCTGCCACGAGCGAGCGAACCATCTGGCGACGGGTGCAGGAGCAATCGGTGTGGTTCATACGGTCATTCCAGGAAAAGAAATTCATCGGAGCTCATAAGGACACGGGTCAAGCTCGCGAACGCAGCCGCGGCCCGGTCGCCGTCAGGCACGCCGGCTTCGCCCAGTGCAGGCCCCAGCTTGGCCAGGTAATCCAGGGCGTCCTGTGTTTCCTCGGGCGTCGCAGGCCGCGTGAATGCGAGGTCGTACGCAAACTGAACCCGCGCCGAGTCGTCGGAAAACTCGCTCGTGAGTCGGCCCGCGAACTGCGCCGCCTGCTCATGCGCCAACGAGTCATTCATCATCCACAGCGCCTGAAGTGGCGTCGTCGAAAGCGGACGCACGGCCGTCGTCGCATTCGGATCGGCGCCGTCAAAGACCTGGAGGAACGGCTGCTTGCGAATGCGCTGCTGCATCAAATAGACGGCCCGCTTCACTATCGAGTAGTCGTCCACGAACGGCTTGTGCTGCGTGTAATGGTAATCGCGCTCCGGCGGAAACGGATGCCGTTCCCCGCGGGTGCGATCGAGCGTGCCAGCAACAGCGAGGATCGAATCCCGCAACTCCTCGGCGCTCAACCGCCGCCGATCGAATTTCCAATGCAGGTCGTTGCCCACGTCCCTGGCCAGCCCGTCCTCCCGATCCACCGCCGACATTTGGTAGGTCTTCGAGAGCATGATGAGACGGTGCATCTGCTTGATCGACCAGCCGCCTTCCGTGAATCGCGTCGCGAGCCAGTCGAGCAATTCGGGGTGTGTCGGCGCATCACCGCGAATACCGAAATCGTTCGGCGACTTCACGAGCCCCTTTCCAAAATGAAACTGCCAGATCCGATTCGCCATCACGCGAGCCGTGAGCGGATTCTGGCGGTCGGTCAGCCACTCTGCCAGTTCGCGGCGCCCGCTCCCCTTCTCATCCGCCGGCAGGCGCTGCCCTCCGAGCACCGTCAGCCATCCGCGCGCCACCGATTCGCCGGGCGTCTTCGGGTCGCCTTTCTTTTGAAGTTTTGCGTCGTGCGCCGCTCCGTCCCGCACGGCGTAGGCCTTGGGCATCGCCTCCGCCACGCCGGTCAACTCGCGCTGACGCGCCAAACCGCGCTCCAAGTCCGCCTGTGCATCGGCAGCCGTGCGCTTCGGAGGATTCGGCGCCGTTTCACCCTCGCCTGGGGGCTTGCTCGCCCGTGCCTGCTTTTCTTCGCGTTCGAGCCGTTTCTTTTCGCCCTTCAGATCTTCGATCCGATCGTCGAGCCCCGCCAGTTCCTCCGTGTCCTGAAGAAATTGCCGGGCCTTCTCCCGGTCAGCCACAAGCGGAATGAAATCTTTGGTGTGGGGAAGAATCTCGGTGCCGGGAAAGGCGAACTTGGTCGATTCAAAGATGCCGTAAAGCGCGTAGTAGTCGGCTTGGGTGATCGGATCGAATTTATGATCGTGGCAACGCGCACAGTTCACGCTCAGCCCGATGGTCGCCTTGCCGAGATTGTCGATCGCATCCTCGATGGTGAGGTGAAATTCGTTGCCGCGGGAACCGAACCGGCGCGCGATGGCGAGGTAACCCGTCGCGACGATCCGTTCCTGTCGCTCTTCCTCGGAACCCTCCGGGAGCAGATCCCCCGCGATCTGCTCGCGAAGGAATTGGTCGTAAGCCTTGTCCTTGTTAAACGCGTCGATGACGTAGTTTCGGTAACGGTAAGCGCTCGGAATCGGGAAATCCGAGTTGCACCCCGACGAGTCCGCGTAACGCACGACGTCGA
>JAYTDO010000085.1:0-11300 GCA_043735935.1 Chthoniobacteraceae bacterium | reverse complement strand
GTCGCCCTCGACACGCTCGACAAGCTCATCGACGAGGAAGTCGAGAAGGTGAAAGCCGAGGGTGTGACCGAAGATGAATTCCAAAAGGCGCGCAACAATCAGGAAGCCGAATTCGCATCGTCCTCCGGCACCATGTCCGTCCGGGCGCGCAATCTCGCCCGCTACCACGTCTTCCGCGGCGACGCCAACCTCATCAACACCGACCTCGACCGCTACCTCGCGGTGAAACGCGAAGACCTTCAGCGCGTCGCGAAAAAATACTTCACCAAGGAAGGCATGAGTCTTCTCCGCTACCCCGTCCCCGCCGCTCCCGCCGCTCCCGCCGCCGCCAAGTAAACTTCCCATGCGCCGCCTCATCCCACTCCTGCTCCTCGCCGCCCTCCCGGTCCACGCCGCCATCGACCGCACGAAAAAGCCCGCGCCCGATCCGGCGCCAGCCGCCGCGTTCCCCGACTACGAGACGATCACGCTCAAGAACGGGCTCAAGGTTTTCGTCATCGAAGACGACCGCAAACCGACGCTCGCGCTGCGGCTCATCGTGAAAAGCGGCTCCACCTTCGACGGCTCGAAAGTCGGCCTCGCCGGCTTCGTCGCCGGGCTGCTCAATCGCGGCACCGCCACCCGGGACGCCGCAGCCTTCGCGCAGGAATGCGACTACATCGGCATGAAACTCGAAGCCGGCGCGGGCGCGGACGCGATCAGCGTCGGCGCGGGCGGATTGACGAAATACACCGGCAAAATCCTCGACCTCTTCGCCGACGCCCTCCTGCATCCCGCCTTCCCCGCCGACCAGCTCGCGAAGGAACAAAAGAAAGCCCTCTCGAAACTCGCCGCCGACAAGCAGGAACCCGGCGCCCTGCTCGACAAGCTCCAGGGCAAAATCCTCTACGGCGAGCATCCCTACGGCGCCTACTCGACGCCCGAAAGTGTGATGGCCGTCACGCGCGATGACCTCGTCGCCTTTCACCAAACGCACTTCGCGCCGAACAACGCCACGCTCGCCGTCGTCGGCGACGTGAAGTCTGCCGAGATCATTCCGCTCCTCGAGAAAGCGCTGGCGACTTGGGAAAAACGCGACATACCCACGGTGAAGCTGCCCGCGCTTCCCGAGATCAAAGGCATCACCGTCCATCTCATCGACCGTCCGGGCTCCGTCCAGAGCAACATCGCCGTCACCGAACCCGGCCCGACGCGCGGCAGTGCCGACACCGTCGAACTCAACGTCGTGAACGCCACGCTCGGCGGCGGGTTCAGCGGCCGCCTTTTCCAGAATCTCCGCGAAAAACACGGCTGGACCTACGGCGCGTATTCCGCCTTTGGGCTGAACAAACTCGCCGGCTCCTTCGAGGCCAGCGCCGAGACCCGCAATGAAGTCACCGCGCCCGCCATCAAGGAAACGCTCGCCGAAATGAAGCGCCTGCGCGACGAGCCCGTGCCCGACGCCGAACTCGAACTCCAGCGCCAGTACAACATCGGCAACTACCTTCTTTCGCTCGAAAACGCGTCCCGCAACGCCCAACGCGTACAGGATATCGATCTCTACTCGCTCCCCGCGGACTTCTACAAACGCTACGCCAAACGCATGGAGAGCGTGACGCCCTCGATCGCGCAACAGCTCGCGCAGCGCTACATCAGCGTCGACGATCTCGCGATTTGCATCGTGGGCGAAGCGAAGGAAATCCAGCCGGAGCTGGAGAAGATCGGCAAGGTCATCGTTTACGACACCGACCTGAAGCCGGTCGCGAAATAACCGACCCAAGGCGCGCATCGCGCCATCTCTGGTAAAAATCGCGCCCTTCAACTGCCCGTTGACCGGGCTACCCTTCGCCCGCATACTCCGCGGCTCGCGACGCCACACCCGCCCGCTCGTTCACCATGCCGCATACCCGGACCCGTAATTTCTGCATCATCGCCCACATCGACCACGGCAAGACCACGCTTTCCGATCGCCTCCTCGAACACACGGGCACGATCGAAATGCGCGATAGCCAGGATCAATTCCTCGACTCCATGGACCTGGAGCGCGAACGCGGAATCACGATCAAATCGCATCCGGTGACGATGCGCTACAAGGCCAAGGACGGTCACTTTTACAAACTCAACCTGATGGACACGCCCGGCCACGTGGACTTCGCGTATGAAGTCTCGCGCTCGCTCGCCGCGTGCGAAGGCGCGCTGCTCATCGTCGATGCGGCCCAGGGCGTCGAGGCGCAGACCGTGGCGAACGTGCATCTCGCGATGAAACAGGGCCTCACGCTCATCCCTGTCATCAACAAGATCGACCTTCCCAACGCCGATCTCCCGACCGTCAAAAAACAGATCGAAGACATCCTCGCCATCCCCTCCGAAGAGGCCGTCATGGCATCCGCCAAGCAAGGAATCGGCATCGAGGAGATCCTCGAGGCGGTCGTCGCCCGCATTCCGTGCCCGCAAGGCAAGAACACTGAAAAGCTGCGCGCGCTCGTCTTCGATTCGATGTTCGACACCTACCGCGGCGTCGTCATCCACGTCCGGGTCGTCGATGGCATCATCAAGGCGGGCGACCATGTGAAAATGCTCGCCACCACCGGGACTTACGACGTGAAGGAAGTCGGCATTTTCCGCCCCGGCCTCGCGAAGATGACCGCCCAGAACACGCTCGAAGCGGGCGACGTCGGCTACGTCATCGCCAACATCAAAAGCACCGCCGACGCGAAAGTGGGCGACACCCTCATCAATGCCCGCGCCGGCGCGACCGAGGCCCTGCCCGGCTTTCAGGAAGTCCAGCCCATGGTCTTCTCTGGCATTTATCCGATCAATACCGCCGACTTCGAGCATCTCAAAGTCGCGATGGGAAAACTTCAACTCAACGACGCCGCCTTCCTCTTCCAGCCGGAAAGCTCCGTTGCCCTCGGCTTCGGATTCCGCTGCGGTTTCCTCGGACTGCTCCACATGGAGATCATCCAGGAACGCCTCCGGCGGGAGTATAACATGGACATCATCGCGACGTATCCGTCGGTGATTTATGAGGTCCTCAAAACGAATGGCGACCTCCTCCACGTCGACAACCCCGAGCATCTCCCCGACGCCTCCGTCATCCAGGAAATCCGCGAACCGGTCGTCCGTTGCTTCATCATGATCCCGAACGAATGCATCAGCGGCCTGATGCAACTCATCATGGACAAGCGCGGCGAGGTGAAACACACCGAGAGCCTCGACACCAAGCGCGTCATGCTCACCACCGAACTGCCGCTGAACGAAATCCTCGTCGATTTCGTGGACAAGATAAAATCCATGACGCGCGGATACGGCAGCATGGACTACGAGCAGGCGGGTTACAAAGCCAGCAAGCTCGTGAAGCTCGACATGCTCGTGAACGGCGAACCCGTGGACGCCTTCAGCAGCATCGTGCATCGGGACAAGGCCGAATCCCGCGGCCGCGCCCTCGCAGCGAAGCTCAAGGAGGTCATCCCGACTCAGCTTTACCAAGTCTCCATCCAGGCGGCCATCGGGGGAAAAATCATCGCCCGCGAGAGCGTCAGCGCGCAGCGCAAGGATGTGACCGCCAAATGCTACGGCGGCGACATCAGCCGCAAACGCAAGCTTTTGGAAAAGCAGAAGGAAGGCAAAAAGCGCATGAAGAGCATCGGTCGGGTAAACATCCCGCAGGAAGCCTTCATCGAAGTGCTCAAGACCAACTAAGGCGGCGCGGTCGCCACCGGCGCCGTCAAGCGGCGGCGTCTGGAGGATTTACGAACTTGAACGCCAGCGCGGCCACGGCGCGAGCGGCGGAATGACGCCGGAACCGCCATTGATGACCGTGTGGCCGATGGTCGAGACGAGGAAGAATGTGCCGATGAATTCGACGATGAATTTTTCCTGGGATGGCTGAACGTGGGAGGGATGCTGGCGAACCGGAAAGCCGAGACCAACCCAGTCGTATCGCGAACTGCGACGGCCGTCGTCCTGCGCGATACAAGGCGAGGAAGGGGTCCGGCGCGATTCGAGCAGGGTCGGCCAAGGCCACCGAAATCTGCGGGTTTTCGGGCCGTTAAACCGAATTGAATCAGGTCGCAATTTCATGCGAATTCGCCCTTGCGTGGGAATCGGAAAGCCCGTATCTATCCGCCCTCAATTTTTCCGAGCACCGAAGGATAGAGAGTTTCTCCCACCGATTTTTATGCCCAAGTCGAAGCCCGCGAAACCAGTCGCCAAGACGAAAAAGCCCGCACCCGCCAAAGCTATGAAGAAGGCCCCAAAGCCTGCCAAGCCGGCGAAGGGAACTCCGAAGGCGCGTACCGAAGCAAAGGCGACGAAACCGGCTAAATCACCGAAACCCGCCAAGGTGGCGAAACCCGCCAAGGTGGCGAAGGCTGCCAAAGTGACCGCGTCGGCCAAAACCAACGGCGCGGAAAAGGCCAACCATGTCGCGCCCGCGACGAATCATCTGAAACCGAAAAACGTTCCTACTAGCACCAAACGCGCGGCGGATGCCGACGCGAAACTTACGCCCTTTCTTCGCAAACAGATGGAGCGCCTCATCCACTTGCGCGATTCGATGGTCGATTCGATGCTCGGCGTCGCCAAGGACACTCTGCGCTCCCGTGCCGAGGGCAGCGAAGCCAGCGCATTCGGAATGCACCAAGCCGACGCCGGCAGCGATGCTTACGACCGCGACTTCGCCTTGAGCCTCCTCTCGCAGGAACAGGACGCGCTTTACGAAATCGAAGAAGCCATCAAGCGCATCGGCCTCGGCACCTATGGCGTCTGCGAGATGAGCAACAAGCCGATCGCGCACGCCCGCCTCGAGGCGATTCCTTTTACCCGCTACACCGTCGAGTGCCAGTCGCAGCTCGAAAAGCAAAACCGTAATTCCCGCACCCGTGTCCCGGTGACTTCGCTCTTCGGCCTGACCGATGACGAGGGCGGCGAGAAAGAAGAAGAAGAAGAACCAGCCACCGACAACAAAGAATAACCGAAACCAGCACCCATTATGGCCCGCGATTTCATCATCCTCGAATGCACGGAGGCGAAAGCCCTCGGCAAACCCGTCTCGCGCTACATCTCGTCGCGCAACAAGAAGAGCCCGAACACTCCAAACCGGCTCGAAAAGAAGAAATACAACCCGAACCTCAAGCGGCACACGCTTCATCGGGAGACCAAATAACGCCATGCAACCCAAGACTCCTCAACGCCGTTCCAATTTCCGCCGCGCCAATCGCACGATGCCGCGCCGGCGCATCGACATCACCATCGACGCGATCGACTACAAGAACCCCGATCTCCTCAAGCGTTTCGTCACCGAAAGCGGCAAGATCCTGCCCCGCCGCATGACGGGAATGCCCGCGCATTTCCACCGCAAGATCAATCGCGAGATCAAGCGCGCCCGTCAGGTCCTCCTGATGCGCTGACCGTCGGTTTCACTGGTTTTCTTCCAAAGGCCGCTCCCACATCGGGGGCGGCTTTTGTCGTTCTGGGGCCGTCAGCGCGCCTCCGTTGCGAGATCGCCCGGCCCGAGCATCCGCGCCCGCCGATCCCGCAACGGCAAACGAATCGTGATCGTCAACCCCTCACCCTCGCCGCTGCTCAGTTCGATCTCCCCGCCGTGCTCCCGCACGATCCGCCGCACGATGAGCAGCCCGAGCCCGCTCCCGCTCGCCTTCGTCGTGAAATACGGCTCGAAGACCTTGCTCATATGTTCCGCGCTGATTCCCACCCCGCTGTCCTCGAACGTCAGCACCACAAAATGATCGTCGATGTCCGTCCGAATCCGCAGCAGCCCGTCCCGTTTCATCGCCTGGAACGCGTTCTTGATCACGTTGTAAAACGCCTGCTTGAGCTGCGTCCGATCGACCTCGATCAGCGGCAGGTCGGCCCGCATTTCCGTCTCCACCAGGATTCCCCGATCCTCGATCTCGGGCTTCAGGAAACGCACGCTCTCCTCGATCAGGACGTTTAAATTCTCCAGCGACGTCTGGAGCCGCGAAGGCCGGATCGCGCCGAGGAATTGTTGCACGATCGAGTCCAGCCGCGTGATCTCCTCCTGCGCCACGTCGAGCGCGCCGCGCAGTTCTTCGCGCACCTCCTCCGGCACCTTGCGCAGCTTTCGCTCCATCAGTTGCAGGTGGATGTGCAGCGAGTTCAGCGGATTGCCGATCTCGTGCGCGACGCCCGCCGCCAGCAGCGTCAGCGCCGTCAGCCGTTCGCTTTGGATCGTCTCCTCGGTCGAGCGCCGGCTCTCCGTCGTGTCGCGCAGGATGATCGCGTGCCCCACCCGCTCCTGCACCGTCACCTTGCTGCGCTTTTTCGTCGGCGCCTCCAGGCTCAGCGGCACGACGTAGAAATTCAGGAACCGATGCGTGGGGTAAAAGACCTCCATGTCGCGACTCACGACGCGGTCAATGTCGAGCAGTTCACTCCAAGCCAGCCCGCGCAGCCGTTCGCCGAGCAACTGCCCCATGCACTCCTCGCGATCGAGCCCGAAGAACTCCCCCGCCGATCGGTTCAGGTAATTGATCCGCCCGGCCAGGTCCGTCACGATCACCCCCTCGTGGATCGCGTTGAAGATCGTCTCCAGAAACCCCTTTTCGTCCGCCAGCCGGTGCAGGTAACTCTGCACCTCCTCCGGCCGCACGCGCCCGACGCGCTCGATGAGTTTGTCGAGGAATCCGCTGTTCATTCAAAAGCTGCCGTAGTCCAGGCTCAGCCGCGTCCGCTCCACCCAGCCGACCACTCCCTCGAGCGGACGGAACACATATTCATACACCACGATGGTGCCGTAGCCGGCCCGGTTCAGCGATTTGAAATAGGCGCCCGGCTCCGAGATCGGATCGTAGCGGAAGCCCACCGGCAGTGCTTCGTAGGATCTCGTATAAAGGCAGCCGCCGCTCGTGGCGCCGATGAACGCCATGCTGTGAAACTCCACGCTCAACGTCCCCGAGTCCGTCGTGTCGATGTTCTTTAAGCCGCCGCCCGCAAATGCCCCGGCCCGATAGAACGGCGCCCGGATCAACTGCTTGCGGCCCGTGGCCGAAAGATACCCGTTGGCATTCTCCGCGCGGGTGGTGCTGAAGGCGAAGTTGTAACGCCCGGTCAGCTTCAGCAGCGCGGCGGTCGCCACATCCGGCAGGAGGAGCGCGGCGACGATGGCCGCACGAACGAGGACAGTGAGATTCATACGGGAGTGGGCCGAAGACTGCGCACGGCTCACCAGCGCGCAAGCCAATTGTCAGCGCCCGACGGCGCGCGGGCCCGGTTCGCGAGCGGCCTCGGGCGGGCGCCCGCCGCTCAGCGCCTGCTCGATCTCGGTTCGCGCGTCCGGCGGCAGCGCGGCGAGTCGTTGTTTAAAAGCGTCGGGGCTCATCCGGCTCCACGATGTCGCGGCGCTTCGCACGGCGGCAGCCCTCGCCGCGCCGTCCGCCGGCAGCGTCATCGCCCAATCGAGCGCGCCCCGCGGATCGGCCTGCGCCCAGCTTCCCGCCACCTCGCCCCATGCGCGCTCCGCGCCGGCCTGCACGGGCAGTTTGCCCAGCCACTCCGCCGCCGCCTGCGGTTCATGATGTGCCCAAAGCCCGGCGATCTGCGGCCCGATCTTCGCCAGCGTCTCCGCATCCTCGCCCGCCGCCTGCGCCGCGGCGCGTGCCGGATCTTTGCTCGCCCAATTCAGATACGCGATCCCCACCGCATCCCCGCTACCCGCGCTCTTCGCATACGCGATCGCCGCGGGGCCGTCCGTCTGCGCCCACACGCCGGCCACCGCGCGCACCGCGAGGCGGCGTTGTTCGGGTGAAAGATCCTGTGCGGCGGCCACGGCGTCGCGCGCTTGAGCCGGATCGATCCTCGTCGCGGCCGCCACGATATTCTCGGCCGCGAGCTGACCCAGTGCCGCGTCGCCCTGCCGCGCGGCCCAGGCCAGCGCGGACCGCGGATCGATCTCGCCCCACGTCTCGGCGATGCTCACGTAGGCGTTGTTCGCGTCCATGCCTTGCAAGAGCCCGCCCACCAGCCCCAGCGCCTTCTCGGGCGCCGTTTCCGCGAGGATGCCGAGCGCGTGCTCCAACGCGCCGCTGCGCGAGATGCTCGGCGGGAGCTGCCGCAGGAACTCGATCACCTCATCCGGGCGCGACCGCGCGAGCGTCTCATTCAGGCTGAAAAGAAAACGGTCCCGCTCCGCCGGCGACGTGAGCTCCCGCAGCGCCGCCGACCACGCCTGCATCCCGCCATCGGGGATCGTCGCCAGCGTCCGCGCGCCCGCGTCGCGTCCGCCGACCGCCGCCGCGCCATCCGGCTTCGTCCGATCGGAATCCCCTGCCCCCATCGGCGCACGATCCAGCGACCGGCCCGCGTCCGCTCTGGATTCGCTCCGCGCGGCGTCCGCCTTCGGCGCGAGATTCCCGCCGATGCCGACACCGACCGTGACGCCGACGACGAACGCGACGAGCACCGGCCACACCTTGTTCCGCGCCGCGTTCAGCTCCACGATACAGCCCTCCCGCGCCGCGCGCTGCGTCGCTTAGAAATACTCGTAGCCGAGGGTGATGCGGTCGTCTTCAAACCAGTCGTAATACCCGTAGTAGGGGCTGTATTGATACTCCGAGAGCACCATCGTCGTGTAGCCATATTTGCCGGGGCTCTTGAAATCGACGTCCGCGTAAGCATCGCCAAAGTAGTCTCCGCCGTAGAGGTAACCGAGCCCGTAAGTCGTCAGGCACGTCCCCGTGTAACCGCCGTAATAGTTAAACCTCCAAAGCTCCCAGCTCAGCGAGCCGGAGGTGTAGGGCGAGTAGTTCTCGATGTCGCCGCCATACATCGACCCGTAGCGCGAATAGCCCGCGCGGATCGCCGACTTCCGGCCCGACGTGTAGATGTAACCATCGTAATTATAAGCGCGCGAGCTCCGCGTGTAGTCGAAGTATCCCGTCAGCTCCACATCCGCCGCTCGGGCGGTGGGTGAAAAGGCGGGAGCGCAGAGCGCGGCGAGGGCGAGGGTGAAGGTGAGGGCTTTCATCGGTAGTCGAATCGGTTGGTTTGTTTTCGGTAAAGGCGCGGGCGGGTCGCCACACCGCTCTTCCCATACGCAGACGCAGCACTTCGCGGCTGCATTCAAACCAATTGCGGCGCATCCTCTGGAAAACGACGCCGCCATGAAAATCGTCCTCCAGCACCAGCTCAGCATCGCCCTCGAAAACCAGCCCGGACGCCTCGCCAAAGTCAGCCGCCTCCTCGCCGAGCGCGGCATCCGCATCGAGGCCCTCTGCGTCATCGACAACGTCGAGCAGGGCATGGTCCGCCTCATGACCAGCGACTCCGCCGCCGCCCGCGGCATCGTCGAAGGCGCCGGCTTCCCCGTCGTCGAAGCCGAAGTCCTCGCCATCGAGACCACCGACCGCCTCGGCAAACTCACCCTCATCGCCCAGACCCTCGGCGACGCCGGCATCAATATCGAATACGCGTACGCCTCCGTCGATCACGAGGGCGCCCAGACCCGCTTCATCATGAAAACTTCGCGTCCCCGCAAGGCGCGTGACCTCCTCGCCGCCCTCCCGGAATCCTGAGCCATGGGCCTCCTCCAGCCAGGCCACGTCGGAATCCTGCCCGTCGGCGCCCTCGGCGTCGCCTTCTTCCACCACCTCACCGACGGCTGCCGCCGCATCGACGGGCGCGTCCATTTCCTCGAGCGCGAAGGCTCCGCCAGCAGCTCCCTTTTACGAAAAACCGGCACCCTCCGCATCGACGACACCCTACACGATCTCACCCGCGTCTGGAGCCCCGACCTCCCCGCCTGCCTCGCCGCCGGACACCTCCCCGAGATCGTCCTCATCTGCACCCAGCCCGATCAGCTCCTCGGCATGATGAAGTCCATCGTGCGCCTGCTCGAGCGCCTGCACACCGCCGGCGCCCTCGACCAGCTCCCCCTCTTCATCCTCCTCAGCAACGGCATCTACTACCAGCGCGTCCGCCAGTACTTCGGCGAAGTCCTCGAAGAAGCCATGATGTTCGGCCGCCTCCCCGATCTTTGGGAAAACGGGCGCATGGGCTGGATCATCGGCCGGCTCCTCCGCGGCGTCACCATCCAGACCGGCCAGCGCGAAGGCGACGGCGCCGACGCCATCTACCGGCCCGGCCCGAGCGGCCGCACCCGCATCGCCGGCGGCGACCCCGCCCACCGCGAACGCGCCGCCCGTGTGCTCACCGGACTCGGCGCCTGGTTCGAAGTCGCCGCCCACCCCTCGGCCACCCGCGTCGAATTCGACAAAGCGCTCGTCAATCTCTTCGCCAACCTCCTCGGCCAGCTCCACGCCATCGACGAAGCCGGAAACTTCCGCCTCCTCACCATCCGCCAGATCATCGACGCCGCCGGCACCACCGAGACGCGCGAACTCGCCCGGCACGTCATCGCCGTCGGCCAAGCCGTACGCGCGTATGAGGCGGGGGAAGATTTCGAAGCGCTCCTGGCCGAGATGCTCGCGAGCGCCCGGCAGCACCTCGACCACGTCCCCTCCAGCCTGCAATGGATCGCGCAACGCCTCCGCGCCCGCGAACTCCCCCCGCGCCGCACCCCCACCGAACAGTGGCTGCTCGACCCCCTCATCCGCTACGCCCAAGGAGCCGGCCTCGACGACACCGCCCAGTATTTCGAGGACCTCACCCACCGCATCGAACACCGCCTCGCCCTCGCCGCCGGGCGACCTTAGAAAAGCGCGCCGGCCGGGGAAAGGAAGGGGCTCGGGGAGGGTCGAGGAGGTTGGGAAGTCGGAGGTTTGGGAGAAGGGGAGGTCAACCCTGCCGTCGCCGCTCACCCCATCCGCTCGGATGAGGCCAACCCCGCCGTCGCCGCTGCCTCCATACGATCAGATATACTGAACGGGGACGGTGTTTATGATCAGATACTTTCAGCTAAGGTGAACCCGGTCGTTGCCGCTCGCCCCGGGCATTTTTTTGACCACTCCCCCTTTCCCAGAGTAAACGCCCCCAAAACCCCCACCCCGCCCGTCCCGCTGCGCACAAATCGCCAAAACTCCGTTCAAAAACCTCCCATTTTCCCCATCCGCCCCCGCCCCGCGACGCACCCCCCGCCCCCGCCCCCGCCCCTCCCGGAAACTAGTCCCCCCACCGCAGAGACGAAAGGCGACGCCCGAAGCAAAAAAACCTTCCAAAATGCCCGCAAATCCAATAACCTTCCCCACCATCCCCCAGACACTTCGATGCACCTGAACTTCGGACTAACCCTATGTTAGCCGATCTTAGCTTCTGCGTTGAGGGGTCGGTTGATTTATGCGTTCGGCAGGCGAGGGGACGTTTGAATCGGTATTCTGCGATCG
>JAYTDO010000084.1:0-7366 GCA_043735935.1 Chthoniobacteraceae bacterium | reverse complement strand
TCGGCTGTCACCTTCCGATGAAGGCGAACCAACGGGTGGCCCAGAACAAGGGCGAAGGGGTCATCGACCGAAATTACATCACCTATAATCCCCAGGTGGTTCGTGACGACGTTTACATGCTCGGCATCGACGGCACTGTTAAAAAACACCGAATGGCGCCTATTCGTTCGTCGAGCGCGGTGCTCGTCGGTTCGCAAAACGCCAACCGCGAATGGTTCTACTCGCAGCAGCAAACCGTCAGCGCCGAAGGCTATGCGGGCCAGGCGTTCAACCCACACTTCCCTCACACCACGAGCGGCAAGGGCACCACCAAAGGGTGCACGGACTGCCACCTTTCAAAGGCCAATGACAACAACGCGTGGATGACACAGCTCCTTGGATTTGGAACCGGCACCGTCAACTTCTTCGGTCGATACACGTGGATCGGGGGGGAGCACGCTCTTCATGGCGTGATCTGGACCGAACCCGAAGAGCCCCAATCACCCATCGGCAGCCATTTCCACGAAATTGCGTATCCGAAAAACTATCAGGATCACCTCAATCACGGCCGGGAACTGCAAGTGGCATTTGAGCATCACGCGAAGGAGATCAACGACATCACGTTGCGCAGCGAATACCTATACACGGCGAACGGACCCGGTGGTTTTGAAGTCTTCGATGTGGCGAACATTGACCAAAAGGGTTTCTCAGAACGTTTCCTATCTTCGCCGGTATCCCCACTCGGCCAGAAAACCTACGTTCGAACGAAATTTGCCACCTCCGCCGCACTTCCGAGTACGCTGCTCAATGACCCGATGCGTGTTCACTTGCCGGTCAATGAGGAACAGCCCATCCACCCGATGTACGGCTACGTCTTCGTCACAGACCGGGAAGAAGGGCTCGTGATCGTAAACGTCACCAGCCTTTTCAACGGCGACCCCGAGGACAACTTCCTCAATCGCGCGAAACTCAAGGACAGTGCCGGCAATCCAATCGGTGACCACTTCAACCCGAACGGAGTCCTCACGGGAGCCGAATATGCAGTCTGCGCGGGACACCGCGTTTACATCTGCACACCGCGCGGACTCGTTGTGGTCGATGTCGACAAACCGGAACAGCCACGTTTGGTTGGCGAGTTGACGGGCAATTTCCTCAAGAACCCAAAGGCTATTTCGATTCAGTTCCGTTACGCCTTCGTAACGGACGACGAAGGCCTGAAGGTGGTAGACATCAGCGAACCGACGCGGCCTCGCCCGGTTCCGGGCGCAGTCGTCCGCCTCAATCACGCGCACAAACTCTACGTCGCCCGGACGTATGCCTACGTAGCAAATGGCGAGGAAGGCCTTGCGATCATTGATGTCGAGAACCCGGAGCACCCCCACCTCGAGGAAATGTATAACGCCGACGGAGCGCTAAACGACACTCATGCCGTCCAAATCGGATCCGTTGCCGCATCGATGTATGCCATGGTCGCCGACGGTAAAAACGGCCTTCGGATCTTGCAGATGATTTCGCCAAATACGGTCGAAGGAGCGGCTGGCTTTAGCCCGCGCCCTGCGCCTCGCCTCATCGCGACTTATCACACCAAAGAGCCTATGCTCGCGGTCTCGCGGGGCTTGGACCGCGATCGAGTCGTCGACGAGACCGGCGGACAAACGGTCGTATTCGGTCGCCGGGGCTCGCGTCCGTTTCATATCGACGAAATGCAAGCATTCCTCCGCCACAAAAATGGCGACACGTTTCGAGTGGAAGACGTCGCTGTGAAACCGGTGGAAATCGAAGAAGACTTCAATGGGAAAAAGGTCAAAAATCGAGTTCAAGCTGTCTTCACGAAATCCGGGAAACAACTTTCCGATCCCAATCCACCACCGAAACCAGAACCGGGAACACAAGGGCCGGTAACACCGCTGAATCGAGGCGGTTTCGATATGCTCGACGTTCCATTCGACATCCCGACCACACCGGGCGCCAAGGACAAGAAACCGACAGCACCTGCGAACAAGGAGACGCCTCCCGCGGAACCAAAAAAAACTTCCGAACCACTCAACTAAATCATTGCCGACTGCGGCAGAATCCAATACTCAATAACTCACAACTATATGGCTGATAATACTGCAAAACTTCCTGAAAATGTTCCCGGCGCTTGGTATGTCGATAGCACGTGCACTCCGTGCCGCGTGTGCCTCGATGAAGCCCCGCAGCTGCTGAAGTACAACGATGGCGAGACCTACGTGTATTTCTACAAGCAGCCGGAAGGCGCCGAAGAGTTGGCCGCTGCTGAAAACGCCGCGGCCGTCTGCCCGCAAAACGCCATCGGCAACGACGGCGCATAGTCCGGACAACCTTATCCTTAAAAGTCACTCGACGCGAGCACGGTTCCCGTGCTCGCGTCGTTCTTTTTATACCGATGCCTCGAAATGTGGATCCAAGGCCACTGATCAAAAACGAAGCGCCTCACGTCAATAGAAGCTCGGTGACACCGTCTCCAATAATCGATACATCCACGCTCATGAAACATTTCGTTCTCCCTCTCGTTTTCCTGACCTCTGCCTCGTATGGTATCGAACTGACAGGCGATTTTAAAGGCCCTCTCGGATTGCAACTCTATAGCTTGCGAGACTCTTTTAAGGCCGACGTCGCGTCGACCCTCGACAAGGTAAAAGCCTTCGGATTCCTCGAAGTGGAAACCGCCAGCACCTACGGCTTGGGGGCTGAGAAGTTTAAGGCATTACTCGATGAGCGCGGGCTGAAACCGATCAGTGGTCATTATCAATATGATTCGCTTTCCAAGGATCTCGATGGAGCGGTCGCGGAGGCGAAGGCGCTCGGGCTCAAATATGCGGCGTGCCCGTGGATTCCGCATGAGGATGCCGTTTTTGGCGAAGCTGAGGTCATTAAAGCGGCGGCGGACTTCAACCGGTTTGGCGCAGCTTTCAAGACCGCCGGGATCACTTTTGCCTATCACGCACACGGATATGAATTCCGCCCTTTGAAAGAAGGAAGCAACGAGACGTGTTTCGACCTCCTCGTCCGCGAGACGAAACCGGAATTTGTGAGCTTCGAGATGGATGTGTTTTGGATCACACATCCCGGCCAGGATCCGGTAAAACTTCTGGCAAAATATCCGGACCGCTGGTCGCTCATGCATCTCAAGGACATTCGGAAGGGAGCTAAGATCGGTTCCTATACGGGACACGCACCTCTCACTGACGATGTGCCGCTAGGGACCGGGATGGTCAATTGGCCTGCGGTGCTCAAGCAAGCTGCCGCCGTCGGCGTGAAGCACTATTTCATCGAAGATGAATCACCGACCGTCATCGACGCGTTGCCGATCACGACAAAATATCTGTCGGGCCTGAAGTTCTAAATCCGCGCGGAAAAAGATACGAACCGCTCAGATTCCGGCTGGGAAATTATTTCCCGCTCCTCTGCCAGCCTTGCTCCTTGGCGATGGCGTCGGCGAGGTAAAGTGGCCAGTTCGGTTCTTCAAAAAACTCGGGCCGATCCGCTTTGAGTTCGCGGAAGCGTTGGACGAATAGTTCATTTTCGGGCGATCCCTTGACGCCGATGGCGGGGTAGCGACGCATGGCCTCCTCCTGAGCCCGAGCGGTCTCCTCGCCGGGAGGCGCTTGATCCGAGACGTGGGACTGCGGTGCGGGCGCCGGCGGAGCGGATCCGCCCTGAACGGTGGGCGCCGCCGGATGCGGAAGTTTCGGGGTAATTATATCGACAGATTTTTCCGGCAGAGACAGGCGGAGTTCGTTCGCGATAAAAGTGACCTGGCCGTCCTTGATGTCATCGAGAACGAAGCTATCCCCAGCCCGGATCAAGAATGGTTTGCGGCCGACCAAAACCTTCGTGTCTTCGAGCACCAGAATGGCGGTGAGCGAAGCGTCTACAGGCGGTTTCACCTTGAAGGCTTCGACGAGGAGCGGAACGGCGGGTTCAGCCGAGAGTTCGGCATTTTGATCGAGGACCGGGGCGGGTTCCGGACCTCCCCCCGGGGCGGTAATCACGATCGGACTATCGACGCCGCCATGGACCATCCGGTCGAGGGACGTATAGCCGCGCTCGATCATCGGGATCATCGCGCCAAGCAGACAGGTCAGCGCCGCGGCAAAAAAGACTCCGTTCCTTTGGTGAAATACGCGAAGCCGGGCAAGCACCCAGAGGATGGTGAACGTAATGAGACAGACGACCAGAGGCAGGAGCGCGCGGGGACCGCTCACGATCAGGGCGGCGCCTGCGATGCCGAGTGCGAGAAGAAAGACTGCCAGGCCCCATTTCAGATTTCGCTCGGCGGAAACTTGGGCGCGGCGCCGGCGGGGAACATCCACATACCTCGGTTCAAAATCGGCAGCGGCGGATCCCGTAGCGGCGGGCAGGCCGGTTCGGGTTTCGGGTTTTGCGCGCAGCGCGTGGAGAGAGTCGGCGGGGGTCTCTGATTTCACAGGCGCGCATTATCCCACAATTCCGCCATCTGTCGCGAGCCGATTTTCGTTTTACAAAATATGAATCTGACCGTCGTGCCCATGCTGGACGTCGCACGCGTGTCCGATGCGCTTCAGGATCTGCCGCGTTATGCTGAGCTTCTGCTCGAGGAATGCGTCGTCGTGCGCGGGGTCGTGGTGGGTGACGATCCAGCGGCGCACATTTGCCAGCTTCATGAGGAGGCACGCGTTCGACACGCAGCAGTGACCCCAGCCGATTTTCGCGGGATACTCATCGTTCGTATATTGCGCTTCGTGAATGACCAGATCGGCATCGGAAAGAAAGTCGATCATCCGGCGATAGGGTGTCACGACAGGGTGATCCCGGGTGAGTCCTTCCGGCGATCCCGTGTAGCCCTGGAGGAATTCGTTATCGGGAATCCACGCAATTTTCCTCCCGCCGACATCGATCTTATATCCCACAGTGGCCCCGGGGTGCTGCGCATACTCCCAGTAGACCTTGATGCCGTTCACCTCCACAGGGTTTTCGGTGAGGTGGTGAAAATGGAGCGCAGAGTTCATGTCCTCCATCTGCACGGGAAAATAATCGCGATCGAGTTGACCCCGAAAGACGGATTCGATGTCTTTTCCAAAACCAGACGCTCCCCAAATCGAAATGTCGAATCCAGGCACGTAAGCGGGAATGAAAAACGGAAAACCCTGAATGTGATCCCAATGCGTGTGGGTGATGAACAGATTCACCTTTCGCAGCGAGCCCGTCATCAGGTCCTGCCCGAGGTCGCGGAGACCCGATCCGGCGTCGAAGATGTAACGCTGACCCTCATACGTCACGCACATGCAGGAGGTCTGCCCGCCGTGGCGCAGATACCGAGCGCCCGGTGTGGGCGTCGATCCGCGCGTGCCCCAGAGCTGGACGAGGCCGCGCGAAACATCCAGTGCCGGGCGGAAGGGTCCTTGTGGCGAAGTTCCCGCCGCCGTAGCGGAACTGTCGCGCGAAAAATACGCGTCTACCATCAAGAGCAGTTTCGCGGTTTCAAAGGGCTTTTCGAGGAAACCCGCAACACCCAATGATTCGCATTCGCCCTGTTCGACGGGCGTTCCCGCATCGCTGCAAATGATGACGCCGATGGACGCGGTTTCCGGGGATTCGCGAAGCATGCGAAGCACCTCCATTCCGTCCAGCATGGCCATCGTCATGTCCAGCACGACGATGTCGGGGCGCAACGCTCCGGCCTTGCGGCGGCACTCGTCACCGTCATTGGCACTCTCGATTTCGTATCCGGCGTCTTCGAGAGCCTGCGACATTTTAAATGCAATATCGCGGACGTCTTCGGCGATCAGGATGCGGCCTTTTGGAACGGAGGGAGAACTCATTTGAGCGGCGAGCAAAACGCATCACCTCGCATTGTGAAAGGCGAAACATGCCAAACTTACGGCGCGCGCAGCCAGCCGCCTGCGGCTTGGATCGGCTCAGTTCGGCCGCTCTCGACGATCCAGACGGCGAGCGAACCGGCCGCACTCGGACGCGGCCCCGGGAAACTCGCCGTGGCGCCCGCCGCAGTGAGTCCCATCGACTGCGCATGGAGCGACAGCGCGACAAACTCATGCCTCAAGGTCCGTCCACGATTTTCTCCCGCCCGGACGTCGCTCACGAGTTCGCCCCCGAGCCACGCGAGATTTGCGGTCAGGTCTTTCCCGCCGCGGTCGTCACGTTCGAAAAGGACGCTAACCGCGCTCCCGCTCACACGCAGACTCAGTCGTCCCACCCTTTCCGCGGCAACGCGCGGTAAGGCGCGACCCGCCCACTCGCGGCCATCGAGCACAAACCCGGGCGTGTAAACACTCCCCGAGCCCCACGCCGCCGCATAATCGCGCTGTCGCTGCGTAAACCGCGGCGACGCCAGCCTGTCGGGCCACCCCAAGTCGTCCCAATACGTCACATGAAATGCGATCGGCACGAACTCGCGCCACAAGCCGCGTTCACTCTTTAATCCACGCAGCCACGCGTCCGCAGGCGGGCAACTACTGCAACCTTCCGAGGTATAAAGTTCGATCAGGTGACAGCGCGTCGGCGGGCTTTCGATCAGGAGATCCGCGCCAAAAGTGGAAACAACAAGTGCGAAGAAAAAGACGGCATGGCGAATCATGCCCATAAGAGCTTCCACTTGGCGGTTCATTCCGGGCGGTTTGAATATTTCAGTTCCATCGACTACTCATGGACACGATGTCCGCCCAGATTCACGCCCATTCCCGGTGTTGCACCCAGCTTGAGACTGCCTTGCAAACCCTTCGTCGGCATGGCCAGCGCGTGACGGCTCCACGGCAGGCGATCCTGGCCATTCTCACCCACGAACACGGACCTTTTACCGCCGAGGAAATGCACGGTCGGCTGCAGAAAGGCGCGTGCGACGTCGTTACGGTTTACCGAGTTCTGGCCGCGTTCGAAGAGATCAATCTCGTCCGCCGGTGTGACTTCGGCGACGGCTCCTACCGCTACGAGTTCAATACAGGTGAGCACCACCATCACCACATCGTCTGCCGCGTCTGTCACGGTGTCGCGACCATCGACCATTGTGTGGCCGACAGCCTCGAGGGTCTCGCCCGCAAAATGGGCTACGCGAACGTCACCCACATTCTCGAAATCTTCGGTGTCTGCTCAAAATGTCAGGCCGCCGCGAAACCTGCGCCTGCGCCGTGAAGCTTTTCCTGCTCACCGCGATCGCCCTCGGAATTCCATCGGCTCGCGCGCTCGATGAGAACGCTCTTCGATCCGCCGCTCAGTACTCCGCCGCGCAGCAGGGCACGGTGTTTGTGGCCTACCAAAGCGGGCGCAAAATCTTTTCCGACACACCGAATGGCGGATCACTTTCGCGCGGATACAAGATCTACTCGGGCACGAAAATGTTTTGGATTCTCGCGGCTCTGGCCGCTCAGCA
>JAYTDO010000083.1:0-1552 GCA_043735935.1 Chthoniobacteraceae bacterium | reverse complement strand
GGCCGGCGCGAAATTGCGCCGGAGTCACGCCGACGACGGTGCGGAAGGCGCGGATGAAGGCGCTGTTATCGTAGAAGCCGCACTCGTGCGAGATCTCGGCAACGGAGCGATCGGTCTCGCGGAGATGGCGGCGAGGCGCGTTTTGGCAATGAGCTGGATCGGGGTGATGCCGAAGGTGCTTTAACGATGCGGGCGAATCTCGCAGCGCGAGGTTGCGCGCTCGTGACTGTAAAGAAACCAGAGCGAAACACTCGCCACAAAGCTGACAAAGGCACCGATCAGGAATGGTGGTCGATCTTGTGAAACAAGGGTAGTAGAAAAGCGCCTAAATGCGAACGGGGCTGGCGCTTGGAATCGCCAGCCCCGCACACAGAGCATTTTACGGAATAAGGACGGTGTCGATGACGTGGATGACGCCGTTGCTCGCGGCAATATCTGTCTTCACGACATTGGCGGCACCGACGGTCACTTTGCCTGCATCGACCTTGATGGCCACTTCTTTGCCATTCACAGTCTTGGCGCTCATGGTTTTCACATCCGCGGCCATGACTTTTCCGGCGAGAACGTGGTAAGTCAGGATCGCGGTAAGCTTGTCCTTGTTCTCAGGCTTGAGCAGGCTATCGACCGTGCCCGCGGGGAGCTTGGCGAAGGCTTCGTCGGTCGGTGCGAAAACGGTGAACGGCCCCTTGCCGCTCAGGGTATCGACCAAGCCGGCGGCTTTCACTGCGGCGACGAGAGTATTGAACTGGCCGGCGCCGGCAGCGACGCCGACGATGGTCTTCTCTTCCGCCGCGGAGAGGTTGGACGTGAGGAGGGTAGATACCGTTGCGAATGCCGCGGCGATGAAGGTCAGTTTTTTCATAGGTTTGTTGCTTTGAGTTATTTGTTAAGTTGCGACGAACGATGATTCGTTCTCGTGGTAAGCCAAACGCTTCAGGCCATTGAGCGGGTGCTTTTTAATGTTGTAAAAACTCGCGCTCTTCGTGCATCCATTTGGCGGTGCTGGACGTTCGCGCGCCCTGCGAGTTAGTCTGTCTCGCAGTCCTGGCGAACCTGCCCGGCTTGTTCGCGAATCGCGGCTTTCTGCTCCATGGTGAGGCGTTGGAGATTCCGCACTTGCATGACGATGCGCGGGTTCTTTGCGAGCGCGACCTCGTGGCGCAGGAGGAAGTCCCAATACAGGGTCGTGAAGGGACAGGCGCGCGGGCCGGTGCGCTCGGCGGGATCGAAGCGGCAGCCGGTGCAGTAGTTCGACATGCGCTGGATGTATTTGCCGGTGGCGATGTAGGGCTTTGAGGCCATCACGCCGCCGTCGGCGTATTGGGACATGCCGAGGGTGTTGGGCAGTTCGACCCACTCCACGGCATCGACATAGACGGCGAGATACCACTCGTGGATTTCGCGCGGGCGCACTCCGAGCAGCAACGAGAAAAGTCCGGTGACCATGAGCCGCTGGATGTGATGCGCGTAGCCGTGGTCGAGCGTCTGGCGGAGCGCGTGGCGCAGGCAGTTCATCTCCGTGTCGCCGGTCCAGTAGAATGGCGGCAGCGGC
>JAYTDO010000082.1:0-9666 GCA_043735935.1 Chthoniobacteraceae bacterium | reverse complement strand
GCCGGAACCTAGATGGGCGCTACTCTCGGCGCCAGCTTTCGGATGGATGAATGCCGATGGATTGGTAAACGATATCACCCGCACGGGTTGGCACGGCGTTAGCTAATAGAGAATGTGCGAGCTTGGGAGTCACCACATCAAACTAGATCTTACCGTTTCATCCCTCAGCTTCGCGCGAGCCCGATCAGCAATGATCGGGCTTTTCTTTGTTCCGATCGACCTGAGGCAAATGGCATCGGGATTAGATTGAGTTGAGGAATTCGATCAGCTTTTGCCGTTGGTTGGGCCCGAGTCGCAGGTAGCGATCGCGGGGAATCTGCGCTTCGCCGTCGTGGAGCCGAATTGCGTCTTCGATCGAAGGCGCACGGCCATCGTGAAGATACGGCGCACTGGCGCGAAGGCCCCAAAGCGGAGCCGTGCGCATTTCGCGTTCACCCGCGGCGCCTTGCAAAATGCCGTCGCCGAGCAGTCCCATATCGTGCAAAAGGAGGTCGGAATACAGGCGGACGGGTTTGAGGCTCAAGGCTGCGACCGCATTTGGAGCGGTGGTCATCGAAGGCGTATGGCAGCCGTTGCAGTTTAGTTGATGAAAAATCTGGCGGCCTTCGTTGGCGGCGGGAGTGAGCGGTGGCACCGGGGGCGGCGCGAGCAGCCGCATGAAGTCGGCAGCCGCATCGATGTCGCTCTTTCCGGTGAGCGGATCGGCGGCGTCTTCCGGGTCCAGGACGGTATCAAAGGCGGCCAACTTGTCGGCGTCGCCATTCGGTGCGTTTTCCGTCGGAAAGAACCGACTCGTGACCCCCATTTCGTTGAGATAGGCGTCTGCGGTGAGAGCGAGGATCGTGGCCTGTTGAGCCTTCCAGCCGAATCGGCCGACCCGTTGCTGGCCGCTCACGACGTCTTGCACCAGCGCCGCACGGCCGCGGATGCCGTCGATGGCGGGACCTTTCGCATTGCGGAGAATATCTTGATCCGCGATGGCCTCGATGAGCCCGAGGCCGAACACCGGAGTCGAATTCCGGTGCGCGATGACGTTGGCCTCGGCTGGCACGCTCTCGATCGCATCGACGTCGATGGCTCTTTGCTGAAGCAGCGATCCACCCGCCGCCTCGAGAGGGTCGAAGCGCCCATTCACCGAACGCCCGAATCGCGTGACGGTGACCGCGCTGCCGCCTCCGACGCCACCACTCGAATGGCACGCGACGCACGATGTCCCGTTAAAGATCGGCCCAAGTCCGCCGGCGATGTCTTCCTCTGCCTGAAACTCCGCCGCCCCTGCGGTAAAGTCGCTGAGTTGCGAAAGACTCAACCCCGGGAGCGGATCGCCGAAAACCGCCGGGCGGAACTGTGCCGCCATGGGAGGCGGCCGAAAGTGATGCCGCCTAGGCGGGTTTTGTTGTGGTGGCGGGGGCGGCACGGCTTGCACAGCGTTCGCCGCGAGAAACAGGACGATCGGGATGTTCAGGAGGAATGGGTGTTTCATGCGTCAACATTCCTCAGCTCCGTAAAGATCTGATGAGCGCTGGAGTGGAGATTTGTCACGAAGGTGTAAAACTGCGGAATCTTGGGGGCCTCTACGGTGACGCTCGGGGTGCTTCTCTTCTTTCCCGTTGCGCCGGGGGCTTGGTTCAGCGGTAGTAAATGGGGGTTCGTAGTCGCTATTATTGCACCGTTGATCCGCTTCGGATTCCAGTTCGTATGGGTCACACAAGCCACGTTGGAAGAAGCAGGACTCACTGCTGCGGTGGCGGTCACCACCTTCTGCAGTTTCGCATTTCTCATCGACCTTGCGGCGAGGCATCGTGCCGAGATTCACGTGCTGAAGGGTGTTTTGCCGACGTGCGCCTGGTGCACGAGTGTCCGGGACGGAGATGGCCGCTGGCACCAAATGGAAACTTACCTTTCCGAGCGATCCGATGCTCGATTCAGCCATGGCATCTGCCCGGAATGCGCGAAGAAAAACTTCGGCGGCGGTGATGGATGAGACGCGGATTCGGAGTTTGAAAACCACGCCGTCGCACTCGTCAGCGTCGATACCGACTCAAATGACGATCCCCTTCACAAGCTTTCCCTCCACATCCGTGAGCCGGTAGCGGCGCCCTTGGAATTTGTAGGTCAGCCGCTCGTGATCGATCCCGAGCAGGTGCAGCAGCGTGGCGTGGAAGTCGTGAACGTGAACGCCATCGCTGACAACGTTGTACCCAAACTCGTCCGTCTCGCCGAAAACTGTCCCGGCCTTGATCCCGCCGCCCGCCATCCATGCGGTGAAGCACCTCGGATGATGATCGCGCCCGAAGTTCGCCGAGATCTTGCCCTGGCAATAATTCGTGCGCCCAAACTCCCCGCCCCAAACCACGAGCGTGTCGTCGAGCATTCCACGCGCTTTCAAATCCTTGATCAGCGCCGCCGCGGGCTGATCGGTTTCCTGGCAGAGCTTCGGCAGCGCGCCGGGCAGTCCGCCGTGGTGATCCCAGTCCTGATGGTAGAGCTGGATAAAGCGCACGCCTTTCTCCGCGAGCCGCCGGGCTTGCAGGCAGTTGGCAGCGAAAGTGCCGGGCGTCTTCACATCGGGGCCGTAGCTCGCGAGCGTCTCGGGCGATTCATTCGACAGGTCGGTCACCTCAGGGATGCTCGTCTGCATTCGGAACGCCATCTCGTATTGGTCGATGCGGCCCTGAATCTCCGCGTCGGGCGTGCCTTCCATCTGGTGTTCATGCAGTTCGCGCAGGCGATCGAGCATCATGCGCCGACTCTCGGCGCTCACGCCCTGCGGATTGCCGAGATAGAGCACCGGGTCCTTCGCCGCGCGGAATTGCACGCCCTGATATTTCGCCGGCAAAAATCCGCTGCCCCAAAGATGCGAGCCGAGCGGTTGACCGCCTTTGTCCTTGGTGATCAGCACGACGAAGGACGGCAGATTCGCGTTTTCCTGCCCGAGCCCGTAGCTTAGCCACGCGCCAAAGCTCGGCCGCCCGGCGATTTGCGAGCCGGTCTGGAAAAAGGTCACGCCTGGGCCGTGGTTGATCGCCTCGGTGAACATCGAGCGCACCACGCAAATGTCGTCTGCGATCGTCGCCGTGTGCGGCAGCAGATCGCTGAACCACGCCCCACTTTTGCCGTGCTGCGCGAACTTGAACGGCGAGCCGACGAGCGGGATCGACGATTGATTTCCCGACATGCCCGTGAGCCGCTGCCCGCCGCGCACCGAGTCGGGAAGCTGCTCGCCGTTGCGCTCGTTGAGCAGCGGCTTGTAGTCGAAAAGATCGAGCTGCGACGGCCCGCCGGACATGAACAGGTAGATGATGCGCTTCGCCTTCGGCGGAAAATGCGGCTGTCCGAGCACGCCGTGATCGGCGGCGCCGAGGGCAGTGCGCGGCAGCATGTCGGCGAGCGCGATGCCACCGAGCCCCATGCCGAAGCGATTGAGAAACTGCCGGCGATTGAAGATGAGATCGAGATCGGGATTCATGGCGGTTCAGCGTTTCACGACGCAGGCGTCGTGGTTCATCAAGGCCTGAGCGAGCACCGCGGCGGCGGCGGCTTCAGGGGCAGAAATGTCGCCGGGCGGCTTCGCGGCGCCGGTCTTGAGCAGCGCGGCAGCTTCGTCGGGTTTGCTTTGGAAATAGGCGAGCTGCTCGCGGTAAAGCTGCGTGGTGATGTCGCGTTCGCGCGCATCCGGCGGGCGGCTGAGACAGCGGAGGAAACCCTGCTCGATCATCCCGGCGACATCGCCTTTCGACTCACGGTGCAGCTTCTCGCCGAGCACGCGCGCGGCCTCCACGTATTGCGTTCCGTTCAAGAGGATCAGCGCCTGAAGCGGCGACTCGGTTCGTTCGCGCTTGGCCGAGCAGACAGCGCGGCGCGGCGCGTCAAAGGCGATCATCGCCGGCGGCGGGCCAGTGCGCCGCCAGTTCGTGTAAACGCTGCGTCGATAAACGCCGTCGCCGCCGCTCGGCGTGGCGGGCTTGAAAGACTCGCTCATTTCGTAAGGATTCACCGGCGCGCCGCCGATCCGCTCGCTCAGCAGGCCGGACGCGGCGAGCGCGTTGTCCCGGATCATCTCGGCGGACAGGCGGAACCTCGGCCCGCGTGCGAGCAGTTCGTTGTCGGGATCATCGGCCATCAGCTTCGCGTCCCCGATGCTGCGCTGGCGGTAGGTTTTGCTCACCACGATCGTCTTGATGAGCGCCTTCGTATCCCAGCCGCTCTGAATGAATCGCAGTGCGAGCCAATCGAGCACCTCGGGATAAACCGGCGGCGCGCCCTGGCTGCCAAAATCCTCGGCCGTCTTGACCAGCCCGCGGCCGAAGATGCTTTGCCAGAAACGATTCACAAGCACCCGGGCCGTGAGCGGCTGCTGCGGATCGGTGAGCCAGAGGGCGAGACCGAGACGGTTCTTCGGCGCGTCTTTTGGGAACGGCGAAAGTGCGGCGGGTGTGCCGGCGCCGACCTCGTCGCGGTGTTGATCGTATTGGCCGCGAACGAGTGTGAACGCCTTCTTCGGCTGCGGCAGCTCGCGCATCACCATGATCTCCTTGATGCCGTCGGCGGCTTTCACCACCTCGGCGCGCGCCGCCTTCAATGCGTCGAGCTGCTTCGCGAAATCTGAGTCGGCGGTCGCGAGAAAGTAGTCGCGCAACGTGTTCGCGTCGGCTTTCGCCAGCGCGGCGTTGGCGGCGGCTTCGTCCATTGTCGCGAGCGCTTCGAGCGGCGTGAGTTCGCGGCCGAAGACGCGGAACTGGTCGATCGCCCCGCCCTTGAATCCCCGGTCGCGGAAGCGTTCGCCGAGCGAGATGTTGTCGCCACCGCCGCCAGTGATTTCGCGGGTCAGCGCGTCTTTGATCACGTCGGCGTTCGCAAGCTTGCCATCGACGTAAAGCCTCAGCCCCGCGGCGCGGCTGCTGCCATCGCTGGTCACGACGACGTGAGTCCAAGTGTTCAGCGGCACCTTCGCTGTAGCGCGGATCGAGATCGCGTTGCCCGGCCAGAAATGGATCAGCGACCATTTGAGTTTGCCGTCCTCGATCAGCAGTTCGTAGCCGCGGCTGGCCGCATCCGTCCACGCGCGCGAGCGGTGGAAAACAACGGCGCGATCCTTTTTGTCCGGCGTCTTCAGCCAAAGCGAAACGCTGAACGGCTCGTTGCGGTGAAAGTTGCCGATGCTCAGATCGACCGGATCGTCGCCGGTGAACTCCACGGCATTGCCGACCTTCCCCGGCACCAGCTTGTTCCCGCCGTGGAGCGATGCCGGCTGCTTGTCATCCATCCAGTTCGAAAGTTTCCCGCTTTCCAAGGACTCGAATCCGTAACCCGCGATCTCGCCCGCCAGGCTCACCGCGGAGGGACGCGATGCGAGCCATCCGGTCAAAGCACCGCTCGTCGTACCGCGAAAGGCGGCGAGCTTTCTCTCCTCCTCGGCAGCCTTCGCCTCGAGCTCGGCGAGGCGCTGTTTCGTCGCGTCGTCGGCGAGCCCGAGCGTGGGTGTAGGCGGCGATGTGGTGAAAAAGGAATACAGCCCGGCCTCGTCGATGTTCTGAAACATCGAAAAGAACTGGTAGTATTCTTTCTGCGTGAGCGGATCGAACTTGTGATCGTGGCAGCGCGCGCACTCGAAGGTCAGCCCGAGGAACGCCGTTGAGAACGTCTGCACGCGGTCGGCCACGTATTCCACGCGGTATTCCTCCTCCACGCTGCCCCCTTCGCTCTCCTGCTGGTGGAGCCGATTGAAAGCCGTCGCGAGAATTTGCTCGTCGGTCGGATTTGGCAGCAGATCGCCGGCAAGCTGCCAGGTGATGAACTTGTCGAACGACAGGTTTTCGTTGAAGGCCTTGATCACCCAGTCGCGCCACGGCCACACGTCGCGCTCTCGATCCACCTGAAAGCCGTAGCTGTCCGCGTAGCGCGAAATATCCAGCCAATCGACCGCCATGCGTTCGCCGTAGCGCGGTGAGGCGAGCAAACGGTCCACCAGTTTCTCGTAAGCATCCGGCGCATCGTCTTTCAAGAATGCCTGAACCTCCGCCGGCGTCGGCGGCAGCCCCGTGATGTCGAAGCTCACGCGGCGGATGAGCGTGTTTCGGTCGGCCTCCGGCTGCGGTGTGATTGCCCGCTCGGTGAGGCCTTTTGCAACCAGCACGTCGATATCCGGCACCGCGCTGGACTGTAGGGAATTGAAAGCCCAGTGCTTTTCGTAGGGCGCACCTTCCGCGATCCACTGCCGCAGAGTCGCGATCTGAACCGGGGTGAGCGGCGTCAGTTTCGATTTCGGCGGCGGCATCTGTTCGTCCCGGTCGTGGCTGGCGATGCGCACGCACAGGTCGCTCTCGTCCGGCTTGCCCGGCACGATCGGAAAGATCCCGTCGCGCTCCTTGAGCGTCTCCTCGCGGATGTCGAGCCGCAGTCCCGAGTCGCGCTTCTTCGGGTCCGGCCCGTGGCAGAAAAAGCATTTGTCCGAGAGGATCGGTCGGATGTCGCGATTGAACAGAAGCGGCGCCCCTTGCGCGTCGACAACGAGCGCGGCAGCAAGCGAGAAACCGAGCAGGGTGAGCCTTGGTTGCATTTTACGGTGGGGAGAATGCAAGAGAGCGGCTCAGCGGGCGTTGGTCAACACTGCGAGACTTGCCTGACCTTAGACGAGCGATTCTAGATCTCAGTCGCTACGGCGAAGCGCGACCTGTTATTGTTCCGGGAGTCGGTCACTTTCGATCCGGCGTCCAAGACCTGTCGGCTGAAACGAGCGCGCTCGGGCCGATCGCGGGAAACCGGCAGTTTCACCAACTGCCTGCACTCTCGATTTCCGCTCGGGCGCTCGCTATCGCGCGTGCCTTCCCAAATCCAGTGCCACATTTTTTCCCACAAGAGCCGCGCGATCAGCCGGGAACCTGCATAAATACTGGTGACCCTAACGGGATTCGAACCCGAGTAAGTTTGTTTGATTACCAGATACTTACGAATGACAAGTGCGATTTTATGACGATTTTATGACGAAATCTCGCTGAGATGGCGTCCATAGAGTAGCTTTCGACGCAATTACAAAGTCGGATATTACACGAAAGCAAAGTCGCGCTCCACATCATCCTAAAGTTTGATTTGACCGAAATCCAAAGTCGAACAAGGCTGTCGGATGGCAACTCCGCTCCATACCCGCCTTGCTGAGGCGCTCGCTGCGGCCAAGAAGGTTGCGCGTGGGCATGTGATCCGTTCGGGGGACCTCCCACGCAAGCACCGCGAGATTCTGCTCAAAAGCGAGTTTCTGACGGATGTGATCAAAGGATGGTATCTTCTCGCGCGACCGCAGGAGAAACCCGGCGATACCACGGTCTGGCAAGGAGCCTTTTGGGAGTTCATGAGCGCTTATCTCGGCGACCGCTTCGGGGAGGATTACTGCCTTTCGGCGGAAGTCTCACTCGATTTGTGGGTCGATGCGACGCAAAGCCCAAAGCAACTCATCGTCATCACGGGTGGCGGCGGGACCGGCACGGTGGACCTCCCGAACAGCACCTCGATCCTCACGTATGCCGACGCGAAGAATCTCCCCGCCCAGCGCGAGCGGCGCCACGGCGTCCTGATCATGCCGCTCGCGGTTGCTCTCTGCCGCGTGGCTCCGCGCTACTTCGAGAGTTCTCCACTGAATGCGGAGTTGGCGCTGCGGACGGTGCGCGTCAGCGAAGTATCGCGCGTGCTGCTCGAACTCAGCATCGTGGCGGCGGCCAACCGCATCGCCGGCGCCTACCGGCGCATGGGACTTGAGAAAGAAGCGGAACAAATCGTCGGCGATATGAAAGCGGCGGGATTCGATGTCGTGCCGACGAACCCGTTCCCCGAGGCTAAAACATTCCTCCCTGCGAGCGAAATCATCCGGTCGCCTCATGTGGGGCGAATCCAGGCTCTGTGGGCGGAGATGCGTGGACGCGTGCTCGAAGTTTTTCCGCAGCCGGAACCAACGTCGCGCACCCCCGAGGCGTTCTTCGAGCAACTCGAAGACATCTACGTCCACGATGCCTACAACTCGCTTTCGATTGAGGGCTATCAAGTCACGCCTGAACTCATCGAACGAATCCGCCGCGGCGACTGGAATCCGGACGACCCACGGGATGCCGGCGAGAGGAACGCGATGGCCGCGCGGGGTTACCTCGAAGCCTTCAAAGCCGTGAAGAAAAGTATCGCCGACATTTTCGCCGGCAGTCCGCCCGGCACGGTCGTCGATCGAGACTTGCAGAGCTGGTATCGCGCGCTGTTCAGCCCGTCGGTGACGGCGGGCATCGCCTCGGCGGCATCGCTCGCCGGCTACCGCGCGGGACCGGTTTACATCCGCGGCTCACAACATGTCCCGCCGCCGCGCGAATCCGTGCCGGATCTCATGGAGACGCTCTTCGGCCTGCTCAAGACGGAGCAAAGCGGCGCCGTCCGCGGCGTTCTCGGGCACTTCATCTTCGTGTTCATCCATCCCTATATGGACGGCAACGGGCGCGTCGGCCGCTTCCTCATGAACGCGATGCTCGCCTCGGGGGGCTACCCGTGGACCATCGTCCGCCTCTCCGAGCGCACGCGTTACATGCACGCTCTCGAAAAGGCATCCGTGGAGGGTGACATCCGCGCCTTCGCGGCATTCCTCGCGGGCGAGATGAAGGTCGTGTGGCCTCCGCCGCGCGCCGCCTGACGGCAAGAGAGTGACGAGCCATTACAGACGGCTGGATCAGCGGCGCGACGAGCCTTTCTTGAGCCGGTAGCTCTTGCTCTGGGCGTCGAAAGTGACCGACTCGCGGAGCGCGAGCAGGTCGCGTTTCGCCGTCGCAACCGAGATCGAGAATTGGTCTTCGAGGTCGGCGCGGCGCAATGGCTTCCCGGCAGCCAATTGGCCGACGAACCACTTCTGCCGTTCGTCGGCCGTAGCTTCACGGCTCCTCTGCGGGATTGGCGTTTGCGCCGCCACTTCCCCACGCACGGTCAGAGTTGCCGCAAGCTGGTAGCCGGCCGCGCCCTCGCGAGTGACGATCAGGTCTTCAGGCCCGAGGATCGTGCCCGCCGTCCGCATCACCTTGGTTGCTCGGTCGCGGAATCGGTTGATCGCGTCGGTGACGGTCTGCGTCTTCCCGTCGCCGAATGGCAACGCGAGGATCTTCGCAGGTACAGACAAACTCAGTCCTACACATGCGGGTTTGTCGCGGGCCTCATGGTTCTCCACACGTTCAAGCCAAGGGCGAGTATCGATGCATTCTGGAAGAGAGTCGGACCGGATGAGGAAAATGGTGTGAGCAACACTCGTCTCATTACGGCGCTGCGGAGTAGTGGAATAGGCGTGGGTGTCCTCAAAGGTCTCACTTATTCCGCCATTTCGGGAGCTATCGAACGTGGGTTTCCAGTAATCACATTGGTGAAAACTCGAAAAGCGGACACACTCCATTGGGTTGTTGTTTACGGCATCGGCGATAAGCCAAACCGCATTTATGTGGCGGGAAATGGGCTGCCATACTTGAGTAAGAAGGTGGTGCCTTGGAAGAATCTCCGCCACGACCTTGCGTCCGAAACATTTGGGTTGGTTTGTTGGGGGAAGTGACGCGGTTAGTCCATTTCGTCTGAAGGCATATCGGGTTGACGCCCGCGAGGGCGCATGGACTCCATTCCGCCGGACGTTGCCAAGAAGCTGCTCAACCGCGATTTCGCCAA
>JAYTDO010000081.1:0-2446 GCA_043735935.1 Chthoniobacteraceae bacterium | reverse complement strand
AACGCACCCATCATGCCGATGACGGTGCCGAGCAGCCCGATCATGGGGCTGACGACGCCGATGACGGAGAGGTAGCTGTTGCGGGTGCGGAGCATCGTGGCTTCGCGGAGGCCGTGCTCGGCGAGTGCGGCTTCGACGGCTTCCTTGCCGCGGCCGAGGCGAGTGAGGCCGGCGCGGAGGACGTTGGCGAGGTAGTTCTTGTTCGCGTTGCAGGTGGCCCAAGCTTCCTGGTAGTTGCCGGAGGCGATGGTCTGCTGAAGCGCCTGGATGAGCGGAGGCGGCGCGAGCTTGTCTTTCCGGAGCGTCATCGCGTTCTGCACGATGAGCGTGACCATCGTGATCGAGGTGCCGATGATCGCCGTCCAGATGAGCATGATGAGCGGTCCGCCTTCGCGGATCGTCTCCCAAATCGAGGTGTCGTGCGCGGCGGGTTTCGCGGCTTCAGCCTCCTCGGCGAGCCCGGTGGTGTGCAGGACGCAAAGCGACAGAATGAAAAGCGCGGCTGGGAGATAACGGCGGAGTTGGTTTCGGGTCATATCGAAGGTTTGGGAAGTATTGAGTTGTTTGGGAATCGGATTCTTTAGGGGACGGTCACTTTTTCTTTGCGCAGAGCGTCGGCGCGTTCCTGTGCGGATGCGACGGCGGTCGGATCATGGAAGAAAATGGTGATAGTCCGCAAATAATCTTCGAGGGCGCCGGATTTATTTCCATCGGCTTCCTTCACCTGGCCGGAGACCAAGAATGCGCGGCTGTAGGCGTATCGACTCGCCGGAGGGACGCTCTTTTCCTTCAGCGCGGCTTCGATCACCGGCGCGATTTTTTCCCGGGCGGTGGCGAAATCCTTCTTCGAAGCGGCGACCGCTGCGAGTCCGATGTCCGCTTGATTGGAGGTCGGGTAGGCGGCCTTGAAATCGTTGAACGCCAGTTCCGCCTTCGCCACATTGCCGGTCTGGAGCGCGAGATAACCGGTTTGCGCCGTCGCTTGTTCCGCCCATGCTGTTGGGAGGCCTTTGTATTTGATGGCGACCGCCTGCATCAGCAGCCCGGCTTTGGGGGAGTCCTTCTGCGCGATGGCCTGTAGCGCCTGGTTGTATTCTGTGGGCGCGGCCATTTGCACCGAGTCGACGATGTTCATCGCGAACGTGGCCGACTGGCCGCCGCCGAGTTGCAGCGCGATGCCGGAAGCGCTGACACTGGTGATGATGCCCTGCTGGACTGCGCCGGTCTTGAGCTTTACCATTGCCTGCGGCACCTGAGCCGAAGCGTGGGTGGCGAGCATGAGCGCTCCGGCGATAGCCAGAAAAAGAGGTTGCTGGGGGCGAGAGTGGACACGTAGCTTCATGCGATTTTCGCGGGGAAGGGATGCTAGCCCGAAGCTCCGCGCGAACGCAACCCCGAATCGTCAGTCGCCCCTATTTATGGTCAGTTTAATCCGCAGATTTCAGCAACCCTTGATGATCATGGTGACGTTTATCGTCATCATTTGCTTCGCGTGGCTCTATAACGACACGAAGTTTTTCGACCGCGTCGGCTCCGAGCGCGTGGGCATGGTCTATGGCAAACAAGTGGCTCGGGCACAGTATCTCCGGGTGGCTCGGAAATTTGAGATCTGCCAGATGCTCGGCTTGAACGAGCTCTGGAGCGGCTTGGGCTTCACCGGAAATCCCCGTTCGCGCGGCGACCTCGAGGAGAACTTCATCTGGAACAGCTTCGTGCTCCGTCACGAAGCCGACGCACTCGGCATCGAGCCGACCGACGATGAGGTCATCGAAGCGATTGAGAAGCTTCCCGCCTTCGAGACGAATGGCGTTTATGACTCCAGCAAATACAACGTGTTCGTCGAAAAAGGACTGATGCCGCGCGGTTTTACCACGCAGCAACTTGAGGAAATCATGGGCGATTCGCTCCGCCTCCAGAAGATCAAGGCGCTCCTCGGCGCGACGAACGATCCGGCCCCGACCGAGGTTCGCGCGATGTACGAGCGGCGCAATCAAAAGACCGAGTCCAGCGTGATCCGGCTGAAGCTCGAGGATTTCAAGAAGGACGTGAAAGTGACGGACGAGGACGTGCAGAAACGTTTTGAGGAACGGAAAGCCGCGCTGCTGCACGAGGAGACGCGGAAGGTGAAGTTCGTCGCGTTCACCGTGGCGAAATCCGACAAGCCGCTCGTGGGCAAAGATCGTGTGGTGGCCATGCAGAAGCTGGCGGACCAGGCGAGCGAGTTCGCCGTGGCGCTGGCGGAGAAGGGAGCGAAGCTCGACGAGGTGGCCGCGAAGTTCTCGGTGAAAGTGGAGGAGACTCCCGAGTTTGAAGTGGGCGATGCGCCTGCTGAGTTGGGCGAGTCGGAGATCGCCGCTCAGGCCGCGTTCAAGCTGACGGCGGAGGAGCCGAACAGCGAGGTGGTCACCACCGAGAATGGTTATTACGTGCTCCAGCTCGCCAACGT
>JAYTDO010000080.1:0-15423 GCA_043735935.1 Chthoniobacteraceae bacterium | reverse complement strand
TGATGAAGATGCCCGGCGTCAGACCTTCGACGGCGACGTTCGGCGGCGTTTTGTCAAAACGCGATGTCACCTCGCCGTTCCAGAAACTCGCCTGCAAGCCGACGGTGGAAGCGAACGCGGCCTTCTTTTTGAACGCGAGCGCCTGGGTGAAGGTGACGTCCTTTCGGCGGAGAAACTTCATGAAACCCTCGGGGCCGCCGAAGTAGGCGCCGGGCATTTTTTGGAGGACGAAGGTCCTGCTTCCGAGCGAGCCGAGTTCCTTCTCGATGTTGTTTTTCATCGCGCGCATGGCGGTCATCACGAGGATGATCGAGAAGACGCCGACGAGCACACCGAGCAGCGTGAGCGAGGAGCGCAGCTTGTGGGAGCCGATGGCGCTCAGAGCCATGAGAAAACTTTCGCGGAGTTCGGCCAGGACGCTTCTCATGGCCTATTCATTGCGGAGCGCGTCGACCGGGCTCATGCGCGCGGCGCGCCAGGCGGGCAGGAAGCCGGAAACGATGCCGGTGACGAGCGCGACGGCGAGCGCGAGCAGGACGACCGAGGGCGACAGGGCGATTTTCATGAGGGGAAGAAACTGCCGAGCGATGGCGACGAGGGCGGCGGCGAGGCTGAGCGCGACGATGCCCCCGAGGAGGCAGATGCTCGCGGCCTCGATGAGGAATTGCAGGAGGATGGTGCGGCGTTTGGCGCCGATCGCCTTGCGGATGCCGATCTCGTGGGTGCGCTCGGCGACGGAGACGAACATGATATTCATGATGCCGATGCCGCCGACGAAGAGTGAAAGGCCGGTGATGAAGAAGCCGGACGTGGCGATGACGCCGGAAACTTTTTTGAACTGCGCGAGGAGCTGGCCCTGCTGGTTGATGGCGAAGTCATCGTCCTGGCCCGGCGGAACCTTTCGGATTCGGCGGAGCAAGCCGCGCAGTTCTTCGCGTGCTGCTTCGATGCGCGACGGGTCGCCGACTTTCACTTGAATGGTACAACTCGGGTCCCAGCGGAAGCCGCGGAACATCTTGCCGATGGGAATGATGACCTGATTGTCGAGACTCAGCGCGCCGAGCACGCTGCCGCGTTTTTCGAGGACGCCGATGACTTCGAGGGCTTCGTTGCCGGCGCGGATCTTTTGCCCGAGAGGCGATTCGCGGATGAAGAGCTTTTCCGCGACGTCCGATCCGACGACGCAGACGTCCCGGTTTGCGCCTGCTTCGGCCTTGGTCATGAATCGCCCTGCCGCGAGCGTGACGCCGCCGGTGATGAGGAATTGCTCGTTCGTGCCGATGAGGATGACCATTCCGGAGGTTCGATTATTGTAACGCACGGACTCGATGCCGTGCATGACGGTCGGGGCGACGCCTTTGGCCATACTCATCGATTCCTCGACGGCGCGGACCTGCGGCAGGGTGATCTTGCTTCGTTTGCCGACGGCGTCCCACTTGGTGTTGGAGTCGATGAACCATTCGCGCTGGTCGACGAAGAGGACGTCGGTGCCGATGAATGAGATCGCTTCGCGAAATGAGTCGTTGAGCGACTCCATGGCGGTGGCCATGAGAGTGACGGTGACGATGCCGATGACGATGCCGAGAGTGGTGAGGACTGAGCGCAACATATTCGCCCGGATCGCATCGAGCGAGATGCGGGTGCCTTCTTTGATCTCGGATAGAAGCGTCATTGGTCGGTATTCGGGGGCTTCGGTGGGTAACGCGCTCGGAGAGTCCCGGCAAATTCAAAGGCGCATCCACCCGAGGCGAAATTTCTACCCTTCGGAGGGAGGTATGGCATAGGGTTGCGAAATGACCGAGTCGAATCCAGCCGGCGCATTTGCACAACTGCTTGCCGTGGAGATGACTGCGTTGAAGCAGACTGGCAAGGCAAAGCGATTCCGCGCCGGGGAGGTGATCTTCCAGCAAGGCGATCCGGGCGACGGTGTGTATGTGGTGGAGGATGGGATGGTTGAGATTTCGGCTCTGATGCCCGGCGATCAGCGGCGGGTGCTTTCCCACCTTGGGCCCGGAGCATTTTTTGGAGAGATGGCGGTCCTGGACCTGCAGAGTCGTTCTGCCACCGCGACGGCCACGGTGGACTCCCGGCTGCTGTTCATAGCATCCTCGGAGATGGGGACCGTTCTGGAGCGCTCACCGCAGTTGCTGATGGCGCTCGTGCGCGAATTCAGCATGCGGATGCGGCAGATCGATCAGCGGTTCCTCGACGAAATCCTGCAAGCCGAACGTTTGTCGCTGGTCGGGCGATTCGCGCAGTCGATCGTCCACGATTTTAAGAATCCGCTGAACATGATCGGCCTCGCCGCTGACCTTGCGGCGGGCGATGACACGCCGTCCGAGATGCGGAGCGAGGCCAAGGACATCATCCGCAAGCAGGTGGACCGGCTCGCGAACATGACCAACGAGTTGCTCGAATTCACCCGCGGCGCGGGGGGGATGGGCACTCGCGATCGGGTGCATTTCGGCGCGTTTATCCATGATGCGCTCCGGGAAATCCGGCCGGAAGCGGAAGGGCGCAATGTGCATTTGGAATGCGAGGGCGAACCGCCGGCTGTGACGCTCGCGCTCGATCGGAAGCGGCTGCTCCACGTGATGTTTAACCTGATCAACAACGCGATCGACATGATGCCCGAGGGAGGGAAGGTCATCTTGCGATTCATCTGCGGCGACGAGGAGGTCACTACAGAGATCGAAGACACGGGCCCCGGGATCGCGCCGGAAATCGCGGGGCGCCTTTTTGAGCCGTTCACTACCCATGGGAAGACGCACGGGACCGGGCTCGGGCTTTCCATTTGCAGACGCATCATCGAAGACCACAAGGGAAGAATCGTGGCGCGTAGCGAAGAAGGTCGGGGGGCGATTTTTTCCTTCAGCCTGCCTCGCGGGGAGTGAACGGGGGCGAGGTTTCGTGCGTGTCCGACGCGATCGCAGAAATGTGGTAAAGTTCGCCGCACGCGCGATTTCACTTTTACCGGCGCGAAACCGCTGGCATTACGCGGGAAGCCGTTTTTTGAACCCCAAAACATGAACACTAAACAAGTCCTCGAAATTTTCGTCGATCACGGAATCGTCGCTGCGGATCAAGTCGACGAAGTCACCCAGGATGTGGCCCATTCCGGCAAGTCGCTCGTCCAGGTGCTTGTGGATTATGGGTTCGTGACGGAGGAGCAGTTTTACCAGGTGATCGCGGAATCGCTCGGCGCGGAGTGCTTGAATCTCACGACGTTTGAGCCGCCGAATGACATCCTGCGGCTGATCCCGGCGGGCTTGGCGCAATTGCATAAGGCCTTCCCGCTCGGGGTGGATGGACAGACGCTGCAGGTTGCGCTCTGCGATCCGCTCAATCCCCAGACGGCTGAGGATCTGCGATTCGCGCTCGGCAAGGAAATCGTCGTTTATGTGGCGCCGGTTTATCAGATCGAGGATCTGATCAAAAAGTATTATGGCACGGACGCGGCGAGCATGGATGAAATCCTGGCACAGCTCGGCGGCGACGTGGAATTCGGCGGTGCCGACGGATCGCTGGACATGAAGAATCTGGAGGCCGAGGCGAACGCGACCCCGATTATCCGGTATGTGGATTTGATCTTGTACCAGGCGATTCAGGATCGGGCGTCGGACATTCATTTCGAGCCGTTCGAGGCGGAGTTTAAGATCCGCTACCGCGTGGACGGCGCGCTTTACGAGATGTCGCCGCCGCCGCGGCATCTTGCGATGCCGGTGATCTCGCGCGTGAAGGTCATGGCGAACCTGAACATCGCCGAGCGGCGCCTGCCGCAAGACGGGCGCATCCAGATGATGATCGGCGGCCGCCAGGTGGATTTGCGTGTCTCGACACTTCCGACCCAGCACGGTGAATCCGTGGTGCTCCGCGTACTTGACCGGGCGACGGTGAACCTCAATCTCGAAGCGCTCGGGATGCCTTCGAAAATCTTCGATTACATCTGTGAGACGATCGAACTGCCGAACGGGATTTTCATCGTGACCGGGCCGACGGGATCGGGAAAGACGACCACGCTTTACGCTGCGCTGAACAAGATCAACACCATCGATACGAAAGTGCTGACGGCGGAGGACCCGGTGGAATATGACATCGAGGGAATCGTGCAGGTCCCCGTCAACGACAACATCGGGCTGACGTTTGCGCGCGTGCTCCGCGCCTTTCTCCGCCAGGACCCAGACCGCATCATGGTCGGGGAAACGCGCGATCTCGAGACGGCGCAGATCGCCATCCAGGCATCGCTCACGGGCCACCTTGTGCTGAGCACTTTGCACACGAATGACGCGCCGGGCGCGGTGACGCGACTGGTGGATATGGGAGTCGAGCCGTTCCTGATTTCGGCCTCTCTCGAGGGCGTGCTCGGCCAGCGTCTCATCCGCAAGATTTGCATGAACTGCCGCACGGAATATGAGCCGACCGAGATCGTGCTCTCCCAACTCGGGCTCTCACCGCACGAGATTGGCGACAAGCGGTTTTACTTCGGAAAGGGCTGCGACTCTTGCAACAACACGGGCTATCGCGGACGTAAGGGCATCTACGAATTGCTCAACGTGACCGACCCGATTCGCGAGATGATCAACCAGCGAGCGCCCGGTGTTGTGTTAAAGCAGAAGGCCATCGAACTCGGTATGACGACGCTGCGGCACGATGGTCTCCGGACGATCTACGACGGCGAATCGACGATCGAAGAAATCCTGAAGTACACCTAGGCGGCGGGCGGAATTCATCATCGACAACCCCTAGCCTCCCCGTATCGTTTCCAGAGCTTCTCCGAGCCAAACTCCCTCCTTACTTATGGCAAAATATGAATACATTGCGCTCGACGCTCGCGGCCAGGAGTCGCGTGGTGTCGTCGAAGCGAGCAACCCAAACGAAGCGGTCGGCCAGTTGCGCCAGTCAGGCTACTTCCCCACGAGCGTAGTCGAAGAAGGTAAAGGTGCGCCGGCCAACAAGCAGGCAAAGAAGGCCCAGAAGGCGATGAAAGCCGCCACGTCCCCGAAGGGAAAAGGCGGTGCGGTGCTTTTCGCCAAGAAAACGGTCAGCACCAAGGTGCTCATGATCTTTACCCGGCAGCTCGCGACGCTGATCGATGCGGGTCTTCCGCTGCTGCGCGGACTCACCGTTCTGGCGAAACAGGAAAAAGATTTGGTCCTTAAGAACACGATCAATTCCCTCGCTGACGCTGTGCAAGGCGGCTCCACATTTTCCGAATCGATGGCGCAGCACCCACGCATTTTTAACAAGCTTTACATCAACATGGTGAAGGCGGGCGAGTTGGGTGGCGTGCTGGAACTCGTGCTCAACCGTCTCGCGGAGTTCCAGGAAAAGGCGCAGAAGATCAAGAACAAGGTCGTCGCGGCGATGGCGTATCCGGTGATCGTGCTTATTATCGCCATCGCGATTATGCTATTCCTGCTCGCGTTCATCGTACCGAAGTTCGAGCAGATCTTCAAAGACATGCTCGGCGGTAAACCGCTTCCGGCTCTGACGCAGTTTGTCATCGGCGCCAGCAACACGGTGAAGGGAAACTGGATTTCCATCATCGGCGTGATCTTTGTCGTGGTGGTCTGTTACAAGCTCATCGCGCGCAGCGCAGGCGGACGAGTGCTGCTCGATCGGATTTTCCTAAAGCTCCCGCTCTTCGGCGATCTTCAGCGGAAGAATTCCATTTCTCGCTTTAGCCGCACTCTCGGCACTCTCGTCACGAGCGGTGTGCCGATCTTGCAAGCATTGAACATCACGCGGGACACTGCGGGAAATGCCATCATCTCGGAGGCGATTTCCAAGGTGCATGACGCGGTCAAAGAGGGCGAATCGATCGTCGCGCCACTTGAAGCCAGCGGTGTCTTCCCGCCGATGGTCATCTCGATGGTCGATGTCGGTGAAGAAACCGGGCAGCTTCCCGAGATGTTGCTGAAAATCGCGGAGGTCTACGACGACGAAGTCGACAACGCGGTCGAGGGCCTCACGTCGCTCCTTGAACCGATTATGATCGTCCTGCTCGCGCTCATCGTCGGCACTATTGTCATCGCCCTTTTCATGCCGCTCATCAGCATCATCCAAAACATGAATGCCGGTCCCGGCGGCGGATAGTAACATTGCGGTAACATGACCTTTGTAGGTTTCACTTCATGAATCGTAAACACTCCCTCGCCTTCACGCTGATCGAGATGCTCACGGTGATGGCCGTGATCGCCATCCTCGCGTCCCTGATTGTCGCAGTAAACGCGTTCGCGCATAAAAAGGCGGCCCTTCTGCGGGCCGATGGAGAGATTCATGCGATGACAACCGCATGCGAAAACTACAAGGGCGACTTCGGAGCGTATCCTCGCAGCGACGATTCCGACTTGCTGGATCCTCGTACGAACGGCAACCCGCTAGACCCCAAATACATCGCCGCCTGCATCACGCTCTACAAGGCCCTCAGCGGCGACGCGAAGCAGGGCACGAGTCCTACTCCGGCACCCACGCCGACGGATAAACCCGATGGCAAGCCCGAAACAAAAGGGTATTTCGAGTTTCGCCCCGATATGCTCAAGAAGGATTCTGCGGGGAACATCTTGACGATTCAGGATCCGTTCGGAAACTCATACGGATATTCTTCGGCT
Source organism: Chthoniobacteraceae bacterium (assembly GCA_043735935.1). Taxonomy (GTDB): domain Bacteria; phylum Verrucomicrobiota; class Verrucomicrobiia; order Chthoniobacterales; family Chthoniobacteraceae; genus JANLQB01. Next base: position 8,812 of record JAYTDO010000080.1, on the reverse strand, counting down.
GGAGCGACGGCGGAAGGAACCTTTCGGGTGGCTCTTCAAGCCGATCCGAATACTCCGAGGCCACCGGCCATTGGATTTAATCCGAACTTCGATCTTTGGTGCACAGGCGGCGTTATCAACCGCGAAGTCGCAAAGCTGAACGACGACCGGAAACGCTGGATCAAAAACTGGTAGAATCGGCGTCGGTGACGCTTCGGACGGTTGGGTGAATCGGCGGGCGCCCCGATACCTTAAAAACGGAAGCCTTCCATGACGGTACGCCATTTTTTGAGAGACGGTTGTGCGTCGCTCAGTTCGTTCCACCCGCGAAATGTGAGATTCCCAAGGATGCCGTATAGCAGGAAATCGGCGTAGACGGGAGCGGTGCCGAAGAGGAAGGCGGAATGGCGCAGTGTCGTCTCGAAGCGCGCTAGAAGGGCGTCGGCCTGATCTCGAATCGACGCGGCATCGCGCCGCCACTGTTCCACGCAGCCGCGCCCGAATTTTCGCTCCTTATGCCGCAGAAACAATCCGCGGGCGACAGGATCAGAGATGCCGTCGAGCAAATGCGGATCGATCAAGCGAAACGTGTGAAACTCGACATCGTCGCTGAGGAATTCATTCACGATCGCCTGCAATCCATCCAGCGCTGGTGGAAAGAGCCGTCCTTTGGCAAAATGTTCATCCACGTAATGCGCGACATCTTCACTCGATCCCGTGGATTCAAAAATCGGACGGCTTTCGTGAACCAATAGTGGCACCTGATAATACGCCCCGTCAGTGATTCGCAGCAGTTCGCTCCGGTCCCAATTCTGGATTTCGCAGGTCTCGAAAGCAGCGCCACAGGCGCGTAGCGCCGTGGTGATCGGGATGCAAAAAGGGCTGTACGGCATCTCGTATACGAAGAGACTCATCGTGGGATTGTGATGAACCGTGGATGCCGTGTCGATAATGGAGGCTCCTGTGGGGTGCGCTAACGGATGCTGCGTCCGTCGGCTAAAGTACGCGGAGGGAGAGCCTTACACGCTGGACTCAAGTTGGAAAAAAAGCCGGATGCGCGAAAGGAGATCGTGTTTGGTCTTCTGCTCGCGATCGCGCTTGGCTGCCGCCGTCAAATTCTCCAGCGCGGCGAGCAATCCGACGCGGCGTTCGGCGAGCGTCGTCGCGATGTCTTCGAGGATTTCCGGTCTACGGCTGACGATGTCCTGAAAGTCTTCCTTTCCCAGGCGGTAGCATTTGACGTCGGTCTTTGCTGTGACCGTCGCCGCGCGCGGCTCGCCCGTCATCATTCCCATTTCCCCAAAATAATCGCCCGTGTGGAGGGTGGCGATGTGTCGGGTCTGTCCGGAGACGGCGATGTTCACGTCCACCTCTCCGCTCGCGATGATGTAGAGCCAATGCGCTTGGGCACCCTGGCGGGTGAGCGCCTCGCCTTTTACAAATGGCGCGCCTTTGAGCCGCGGCGCGAGTTGCGTGCGCTCATCCTCCGTCAAGGATCGGAAAAGCGAGATGGTCCCAAGTGCTTCGAGATGGCGTTGCGTTTGCGCGGCCAGTTTGCGCTCGCGGTGGCTATCATCGTCCTCGGTGACGAAGACGGCGTGCGCGGGCATGGAAAGGGGAATGTCGGCGCGCCGTAGTGCCGCGAAGATGCGGACTCGGACGCTGGAATCAGTCGGATCTCCTCTCAACAGATCGGTCAGCCAATACCGCGCTGCGTAAGTGGCGTAGCTATCCGTCAATGCCGTCAGGATGCAGTGCGGCTGAGGATCCGTGGCGACGCCGGGCATGGACTCGGCCAGCAGCGCGGATTCGACCGTTCCGATGACTTCGGTTGGGGACCATCGGAAATCGACGTGAAAGCGGACCCATCTGCGCGTCTGGCAAGGAGCCGCTCGCCGGCGTCCGAGGATCGTGACGGTGCCTTTCATCAGCGCGCTATTGGGAATCACCACGGTGTCCCAATCGCGCGTCTCGATCGACGTGTGGCGCCATCGGATTTCAGTCACCTGTCCTTCGAGGTCTCCGACCCGGATCCAGTCTCCGGCGCGGATGGTCCGGTCCATCTGCACGGCCATGCCGGCCATGATGTTTCCCAGCGTATCTTGAAGGGAAAAGCCGATCACTGCGGTCATCACCGCTGACGTAGCCACGATTCCGCGGAGATCGATCCCCGAGCCTGAGAGGACGACGAGCGCGGTGATGACGTAGGCGATGCCGATCAAGAGATCCTGCACGATGCGCGGCGTTTCGAGACGCATCGCCGAGAGCGCCACCGCGAAGATGAAAACCGCCGTCAAATTGATGATCGCCACCGCCTGCATGAATTGAGCGATACCGCGGATCGTCACGAAGGCCGGGTGCGCGGGCTCGGCGAAATAGAGAACGGCGCTTCCTGCCAAAGTCCCAATCAGCGACAACGCGAACAGGATCGCCGCTCCGCTCACCCTTGCGCGTTCGCGAGGGCGCAAGAAGTGGAGGGCCGCGGCCGCGCCGAGCGTGCCAATGATCATCCACGGAAACGCGCCCCCCATGCCGGCGGTCTGCAGAATGTTGTTCCAGAAATGCATGAGGTTCAGATGAATGCGGCGACGGCGCCGACCGCTGTGCGACTGCGTATCGGATCGACGGGTCGATTTCAATGTTTCCCCTGGGGCATCGACGATTGCAATTTTGGCAATCCCGCATCGCCGCACGCGCGAAGGGCGCTAGCATGGGCGGATGAAAAGTGCAGATTCGAATCGGGACAAGGAACTCTACGCGCGATGGCGTCGGCTCTCTTGCGAGCGCTTGTGGACCGAGGAAGTGCCGCGTTTCAACGAGGCGGCGCCGGGCGAACGTCTCGCATCGGTGGCACTCGTGCGCGCCGTCGGTGTGGTATTTTCCGAGGGCGGAACGGCCGCCCAAAGGGACGAGGTGAAGCAATGGCTCCGGACGCTGCTGAAGGATCCAGCCGAAAAGATTCGCCGTTATTCGATGGCGGCCCTGCCGAAAGTGGGGGCAGGGGAGGTCGACGAAGCCGCTCTGCTCGCGCTCCTGCGGACGACGGACAATGAGCGCGAACGAAAGTATCTCAGCGAGACGCTCGAAAAAATCGGTGGCACTGCGACCCTCGCGGAGTTGGAGAGGGGAGTCGGCATCGCCCCCCGCGCCGAGTTGAAGGTCAAAGCCAGTGTCGCTCGCGATGCGAGCCCCGGCGCCATCCGGATGGATGCGATGCTGACTGAAATTGCCGATCTGCGGGTGAATTTAAGGGGTCGCCGGGGATTGGAGGATTTCGTTCGAGAAGAAGTGATCAAGTGCCCGCAAACGCGCGGCCGGTTTCGTGTCGCCGAAGTGCTCCCGGGGCTCGTCGCGCTCGTACCACTCGCGCCATTTTCGCTGGGGGACATCCATTCGCTTCGTTGTTTCGGGAACGTCGGAATCGTCCTCGGCACGGCGGATACTGCGGACGGTGAGGAGGAGATCGAGCGACTGGCCGCGATCATCGCGTCGCCGCGTTCGCGTCGCATCTTTGAAACGCTCACTGAGGGAACGGCGCGTTATCGGCTCGATTTCGTGGGAAGAGGGCACCAGCGCGGAGCCGTGCGCCGGATTGCGACCCGTGCTTACGCGATGTGTCCCGGGATCCTGAATGACTCCCGCAACGCGCCGTGGACTGTCGCCATCCACAGCGATGGGAATCGTGCCGCGGTGGAGTTGATTCCGCGTCTCGTGCCGGACCCCCGCTTTTACTATCGGCAGGATGACGTGCCAGCCGCTTCGCACCCACCGCTCGCGGCGTGTATGGCGCGACTCGCGGGAGAGGCCGACGAGGAGATCGTTTGGGATCCCTTCTGCGGATCGGGCCTCGAATTAATCGAGCGCGCGCAACTCGGTGGCGTGCGGGCGATTTTTGGGACTGATTTGAGCGCCGCAGCCGTCTCGATCGCGGAGAAAAACTTCGCGGCCGCGAGGCTGGGCACGATCCGCAGTCGATTCGCGTGCCTCGATTTTCGCGACCACGGCAGAGTCGCCGGCCTCGGGCGGGGTGAGGTCAGTCTCGTCATCACGAATCCGCCGCTGGGAAAACGCGTGCCTGTCCCCGACCTCCGCGGACTCATCGACGATCTCTTTGCCGCCTCCGCTTTCGTCCTGCGTCCCGGTGGCCGGTTGGTATTCGCCAATCCGTTTCGCGTCGACCGCCCGCATCCCGCATTTCGACTCGATTCGCGGCGTGTGGTTGATTTTGGCGGCTTTGACTGTCTCGTGGAAAAACACATCAAGACCGGCCGTTGAACGCTCCCATCATGTCCGAATCCGTCCCACGCATCAGCCTCCTCATACCGGCCTATAACGAGGAAGTCCTCATCTCCAGCGTCCTTGACCGCGCTCGGGAGTGTTTCGCGAGCGTGGGTTGTTCCAGTTACGAGGTCATCGTCTGCGACAACAATTCCACCGACGCCACCGCGGCACTCGCTCGCGAAAAGGGCGCCATGGTGGTGCATGAGCCGCATAACCAGATCGGACGTGCCCGCAACACCGCAGCGAAATCTGCGCGTGGCGAATGGCTGATCTTTCTCGATGCGGACACGTATCTTTCGCCCGAATTGCTTTCGGCCACTTTGGCCGCGCTCGATTCCGGAAAATCGTGTGGTGGCGGGACGGTCATCCGTTTCGACGGAGGACGGCTCTCCGCGGGAGCCCACTTCATCCTCGGACTGTGGAATCGAATTTCGACGGTCTGCCAGCTTGCGGCGGGATCGTATATTTTTTGTCGACGCGAGGCGTGGAGCGAAGTCGGGGGATTCGACGAGCGCGTTTACGCCGGCGAGGAACTTTTCTTTTCACACCGGCTCAAGCGCTGGGCGAAACTGCGCGGGCTGGAGTTTCGCATCCTGACGAAGACGCCCATCCGCACTTCCGCGCGGAAGATGGAATGGTACGGACAGTGGCAGCTCCTGTGGCGGGTGATCCTGCTTGCGTGGCCCGGCGCCATGATGCGGCGGGACTTATGCGGCCTGTGGTACGTGCGACCTGCGGCAGCGGCGGCTGCTGGCACGGCTGCGCCTGTAGTGAAAATTGCTGTGCTCGAAGATGACACAACGGGGAAAGGACCGTAGACGCGGGCGTGCTCGGCGCGGCGGCGCGTCGAGTTCGGGATCGACGGCGGCACCCGAGTTGCTTAAACAGCGTCCACGATGACCGCGGAAAATTCCTGCTTCCTAAATCCGTCGGATGGTCACATCCCGATGCCGATTCCGCGTGATGAGGGTGCGCGTTTGAAGGAACTCTATGCGCTGAACCTGCTCGACACCGTTCCGGAGGAGAGATTCGACCGGATCGTGCGCCTCACTTCGATGCTGTTTCACGCGCCGATCGCATACGTTGCGATGGTCGATGGGCATCGGCAGTGGTTCAAATCCCGCGTTGGCCTCGAACCCCAGGAAACGCCGCGAAAGGTGTCCTTTTGCGGCCACGCGATCATGCAAGATGACGCCCTGGTGGTGAATGATGCCCGGCAGGATATCCGGTTCGCTCAACTCCCGCTGGTGGTCGAGGAGCCGTATGTGCGCTTTTACGCCGGCCAACCCCTCCGCGGGCCGGACGGGCACAAGGTGGGCACACTTTGCATGCTCGACACGCGGCCTCGGAAACTCGTCGAACGGGATCTCGTGGTGCTCAAGGAACTCGCGGCCATGGTCGAGCATGAGTTTGAGGTGCAAAACCAACTCGCGCTCCAGATGGAAGCCATCCGTGCCAAGGAGGCTCTCGCGACCAGCGAAAGCAATCTCGCGAAAACCGTCGCAGCCCTCCGGGAGGCAAAGGATCGCAGTGACGATCTTTTGGGCAATATCCTGCCCAAGCAACTCGTGGCCGAACTGCGGGACAAGGGCCGGGTCGAACCGGTCAGGCATGAAGAAGTCTCCGTCCTGTTTGCGGATTTCGCCGGCTTTACGCGGGTGGCCTCCACATGGTGTCCGCGCGAGTTGGTGGACGAACTCAACGAATGTTTCTGCCACTTTGATTGGGTCGTGGGAAAACACGGCGTCGAGAAATTGAAGACCATCGGCGACGGTTACCTCGCGGTGTCGGGGATGCCGGATTCCCGGCCCGATGACGCGCTGCGCTTGCTGCGCGCGGCGTTCGAGATCCGGGATTTCATGGCCGAGCGAAAGGCCGAGCACGAGAAGCGGGGCGCGCCCTGCTGGGATGTGCGGATCGGCATCCATGTCGGGCCCTTGGTGGCGGGCGTGGTTGGTGTGCGAAAACTCGCCTACGACGTTTGGGGTGACACGGTGAATACTGCGTCGCGGGTCGAGAGTGCAGGAACTCCCGGTCGGATCAATGTCTCCGCGGCTTTTCACGAAAAGGTCCGCGACCACGTCGTCTCCGAGGCGCGCGGCCCGATCGGCTGCAAGAACAAGGGCGAGGTCGAAATGTTCTTCGTCGACTCGCTCAGATAGACGCCACTGCTGTTCGCCACCCAGCGAAGCGCGACGTTTAACGCTTGATTGGCCGGCGCTTTCGGCGAGCAATACCGCTGATGTTTCCTTTGACCACATTGAACTTGCGCGCGCTGGCGGTGGTCGCCGCGACCCTGAGCGTGCTGCCGACGGCGAGCGCGCGATCCACGGCCGCGGATCGCTTCGCCGAAGCGGGTGCGGCGCAGTTCCGGCGCGGAGCGTTCGAGGCGGCGATCAGTGAATGGAAGGAAGCTGTCGAGCGATACGAAAGCGCGAAGCAAACGGCGGAATGGATCGATACGCTCGGGCAGCTTGGATCTGCGTACTCCGCGCTCGGCCAGCACCGCTTGGCGGCAAAGGCGCTCGATGAAGCCGTGGTTCTAGCAAGGAAATCGAAAGACGACGCACGACTCGCGCGTTCCCTCTCGAATCTCGGAGCCATCAATCTTTTCTCGCGCGAGGGCGACGACGCCGAGAAGACGCTGCGGGAAGCGCTGGCGCTCGCACGAAAACAGAATGATCGGGAATTAGTCGCGGGCGTGCTGAACAACCTGGGAAACCTTCTGGCGGCGCAGGAGAAATATGACGATGCGCGGGCGGCGTATCGGGAAGCGGCAGAACACGCGGGTGCGTCGGCGCTGGCCGCAAAGGCCCGTTCCAATCTCGCGAACATGGCGGTGATGGCGGACGACTTTGAACACGCTCCCGCGCTGAATCAGGCCGCATTGAAGGCGGCGCAGGCGTTGCCGGATTCGCACGAAAAGGCGTTTGTGCTGCTCCGCGCCGGGCAGACGTGGGAGTCGCTCTTCATGCGGGCGCCGGAACACGATCAGAAACGCCGGGCCGATGCGTTGCGGGCCTACGAGGAAGCCGCAAAAGTCGCGCAAGCCGCCGGAGACGATCGCAGCTTGTCCTTTGCGCTCGGATACGCGGGGCGGCTTTATGAACAAGAAAAGAAGTGGACTGAAGCGGAACGACTGACGAGTCGCGCGACTTTTCTAGCGCAAAAAATTCAGTCGCCGGATGTGCTTTATCAATGGGAATGGCAGACCGCGCGCATCGTGCGTGCGCTGGGCCGGCCGGATGAGGCCATCGATGCGTGCCGTCGCGCGGCGGATTTGCTGAAGAACATCCGCACCGATCTTTCGATCCGCTTGGGAAATCCGAATGCCCGATCCTCATACCGCGAAGCGGCTGGCGGCGTGTATTTCGACCTCGCCGACCTCCTGCTGCTGCGAGCGGACGGGATCAAGGACGAAAAGGCGCTGCGCGAATGCCTGCTCGAAGCGCGCGACACGTGCGAGCAACTGAAGACGGTCGAACTCGAGGATTATTTCCAGGACGATTGCGTGAACCTTCTCAAAAAGAAGCGGGAAACGATCGAGGATATCCTCCAGCCAAAACGAGCGGGGACGGTGACGCCGGAGCAAAAAGCGAAGGACGACCTGCTCGCGGCTGCGACCAAGACGACGGCGGTCGTTTACATCATCCCGCTGCACGATCGCACGGAGACCATCGTGAGTATGCCGAGCGGATTGCATCGGGTGAAATCCCCGGTCACGACCGCTCAGATCACCGAGACAGCGCGCGCGTATCGTGAGCATCTGGAAAAACGCACCACGACGGAGTACCTCATCGAGTCGTGGCAGCTCTATGATTGGTTGATCCGCCCGCTCGAAGACCTTCTGGCAAAGAACAAGATCGACACGCTGGTCTTTGTCCCCGATGGCGCGCTGCGGACGATTCCGATGTCCACTTTGCACGATAAAGAAAAATTCCTCGTCGAAAAATTCGCCATTGCCGTCACACCCGGCCTCACGCTGATGGAGCCCCGGCCGATCGCGCGGACGAACATTCAACTCATGGCGAGCGGGCTTTCCGAGGCGGTCCAAGGCTACCCGGGGCTGCCTTTCGTCGAGACGGAAATGAAAAAGCTCACGGAGCTCTTCAAGCCGCAGATCATCTTGAACAAAGACTTTTCACCGGAGCGGCTCGAAAAGGAATTTGCGGCGCGGCCGTATTCGATCGTCCACATCGCCTCGCACGGGGAATTCAGCAGCGATGTGAAAAAGACGTTTGTCCTCACCTTCGATTCGCGATTCACGTTGAACGCGCTCGAACAGCTCATCCGGCCCAGCCAGCTCCGGGACCAGCCGGTGGAAATGCTGGCGCTCAGCGCGTGCCAGACTGCGGCGGGCGATGATCGCGCGGCGCTCGGCCTCGGCGGCGTGGCGGTGAAGGCGGGCGCACGCAGCGCATTCGCGTCGCTTTGGTTCGTCAGCGATCAGGCGTCGACGACCCTCGTCGGAGAGTTCTACACGCTGCTGCGCGACGAGCCGAAGATCTCCAAGGCGCAGGCGCTCCAGCGCGCACAAATCAAACTGTTGCGC
>JAYTDO010000079.1:0-17687 GCA_043735935.1 Chthoniobacteraceae bacterium | reverse complement strand
GATGGGGCCGACGGGGCCGCGTCGGCTGCGGCTCGCGATCGAGCATCTGGCGCATGTGCGCGGCTCGTCGTGTTACTTCATCGACCTCGATCCGCGCTTAGTGAAGAAGCTCATCTCGGCGAAGCAGTTCGACGTGGCGAAACAATACATGGAGCACGTCGTCGATCAGGCGGCGGTGATCCTGAAGCACCGCAAGGTCAGCGGCCTTTTCACCACACCGAAGCTGCTCGAAGCGCTCGCGGAGAAGGTGGACATCTTCGCCGCCGGCATCCGCGGCGTCTTCTGCGGCGGCACCACGATGCTGCCTCAATACGTCCGCTTCATCGTCGAGGAAGTGCTCGAGAACCGCATCGGCTTTTACCCCACCTACGGCAACACACTCATGGGCCTTGCTGCCAGCGTGCCGCTGCTGCCCGAGGACAATTTCTCGATCACCTACTACGCCCCGCAGCCGCGCGCCGTGCTGCGCGTCGTCGATCCGAAAGACACCGCGAAGACCGTGGACTACGACACCTGGGGCCGCGTCGAACTGACGACGCTGACGAAGGAATTCTTCATGCCGCGCTTTCTCGAGCGCGACGAGGCGCTGCGCCGGAAACCCCGCGCGCCTTACGCGTGGGACGGCGTCGCCGAGGTGCGGCCCTTCGGTGCGATGGAGAAGACGATCGTCGAGGGCGTTTATTAGCCGCGCGACAGCGAAAGCTCCGGGAGTTTTCCCGATCCCACCCCGCGTAGCCCCGCCGTTACTTCGCTCAGGCGAAAAGGGATAACGACGATCGCCGCATCGTTGTTTCCTCCGCTGATCGAGACTTCGCCGCTCCCCGCGTTGATCTGCAAGCCGTGGATGAAAACGCAGCGATGCCGGTGGTTCCGAGGGTTCCCACCCACCGCATCCTCCGGCACGATCACCGGAGCGCCGCCGAGGCCGAGCACTTCAAACGGTGGCTGTGCGGAGAACGTGTAAAACCACGTCCGGTATCCCCGCCGGTGATAGGTGTGGAGCGTGGAAAGGAACCGCTCCTCGTCGAGCCGCACCGGCGGCGTGTTGAGGCGCAATTCTCCACCCCACTCCTCGCGCCACCACGCCGGCAGTTCCCACGGCGTTTCGTGAATCAGCCCCACCGTCCCGCGCTCGGCATCGACTTCGAGAATCCGATGCGGCTTCGCCTTGTGGACATAAAGCAGCCGTCCTTCGTGAGAAAAGGGTGCCCAATTCTTCTCCCTCACCCGCACGTATCCGGGATCATCCTCGATCGTCTCAAACTTCCCGATCACCTTCAGCGCCACCTGCCGGTTTGTGATGGTAATCCGCCTTAGCTCCACGCGCTCATTCCGGTAGCCGCCCCCGCTGTAGCTCGTCGAGACATACCATTCATCGCCACTGCGGAAGAGCCGCGGGTCATCGTTCCGCCATAGATCGAGTTTTTGATGCGTGCCTGGGATATACCGCAATTCCTCATCCACAAACACCGAGGCGCAGGCAGGGGCCGCACGATACACGAGCAGCTGCCCATGCGGAGTCTCCATCATCGCCCCGTTGAACGCGTCCGCTTCCGGCACAAAAAGCCGCTTCATCCCGAGTCGATGATCCGGGTAAAGCTCCGGCTTCTTCTCCTGCGAGACCTCGACTGCATCCGCGCACGGAGTCGATGACGCCGCATCTCCCTTCGAGGGTAGTTCATCCGCCTCATCCGGCTTCTGCCCGCACTCCGCCAGCTTGTCCGCCATGTTCCGATACATGCCCCTCGTCCGCTCGCGGGTGAAATCGCCGAGGGGTGCCCTGGCTTCTTCCAGCGCTTGCTCGAATGGCATGAATGGGAAGGCGCTCAGTTTACTCTCCGCGTTGCAGTTCTTCACGATGAACTTTTCCTTGAGGAAATACGGCTGCAACTGCCCGAGCCACTCCTGGAGTTTGGCGTAGGTCGTCATGTTCCCGCGGATCGCCGGTTCCGGGCGGTCCTCCGGAAAATGGTAACGCCGCTCCGGCGTCATCTCGAAATCCACCCCGAGCAGATACACCCGCCGGAAACCCAGCAGGAAGAGGATCCGCAACGCCGCCAGCAGCACACTTCGCCCGCCGCCGTATTTCTTGTGGTTGCCCCAGTTGATCGTGTCCTCATAAAGCCAGCGCGGGGCGTGAAACTTCTCGTTGCGCCGGTACCCGGTCACATTCGGGCAGTCGCCCACCTTCAAGGGCGACTTCTCCCAGCGCTGCACCCACTCCCCGTCCATGTGGACAAGCCGGTTATCCCACAGCGGTTTTTCAAAGTGCGACATCGGCACAAACTTCTGGATGCGCGGATCAAGCCACATCGAAAAGTTGAACCGCGAAGGATCGTCCACCACGCAACTGGCATTCCCGCGAAAGGTGGTGCAGGCGTTGTTGAGGGTCATCGTCCACACACTTGAAAGAGCAGCGGTGTCCAGTAACTGAAAACTGGGTCCGCTGGCAATCAGGAAGGCACTGGCATCCCGGTAACATCCCGCCAGCGGCTGTGGCATCCCCTCGCGGGAGTAAAATTGGGGAATCAACAAACCCGGTCTCCGAAAATGCGAACCCACCGCCGGGCCGCAATCCCAAATGGCTCGCTCGTCATTCTTATCTTTAGCCAATACCCTTATCATATCTTACTTAATCGCTCACTTTTCACTGTTTAATTGAGTGGGCGCGCGCGCCCGTGACGATCGGCGTGGAAAGTTGATAAATGTAAATAAGAATACGGCCATCAACAAAAGCCAGAGCATGTTAAGAACAAGGCTCGTCTTCGATATCTGACTGACGAGAATCCTGTGCAAACATAAGGCGCCGACCAAACACACAAAGCTTGCACCTGTCAACGAACTTAGAAGCAGGAATCTCCAAACCTCTGCCTTTGGCCATTCGATGCCACAAAGTGGCAGAAAACAAACACCGAAGCCGATAAGTGCCGGCAAGCAAAGTAAACAATTTAATCGTGTTTTACTCATAACTTTGCGTCACTGTTAATTCCGTGGAAATGTATAATTCACAATAACGGGGCCGGAGAAGACAACGATAGTTCTAAAGACGTGGCCTGGTTTTGACGTTGGGGTGCATTTTCCATAGCCAGCTTGAAGAACTGCCATCAACGTGTCGTAATTTGATAAGCCATAGTGCCAATTATATAAGTCTTTGATTTGTCCAACGACTGTACAGCTTGTTACCGCAAGAGTCTGTCTATCCACCGTGAAGTTCACCATTATATCCGCTCTTGCCGATCCGAATGCCAGGCATAGGTCCAGACTTCCTAAGTCAAACGCTGGATCAAAATCTGCGTCGCTGGCCATCGTAAAGAGATGACTGGGAGCGTCAGGGTTGTTCGCAAACCAATCGCGCACAATCGTGGACAACGGCACGAAAATGTTTGCGATGATGTATAGCTCAAGGGTGTCGGAGTCGAGGATGGCATTGGAAAGAGCGCTTCCATTCGCGAAGTGGTATTCGCTCATTGGTGCCGTATTCAACAAGGGACTAAAAATGCCGCCAACATTATGATGCAAGGATGTTTCGTTGTGGTGTAACCGCGTCTCCACAATGGTATAGTCGCCTACATCAGTCGGTGAGAGATCATACATGAATGCTCGAAGAAACCCTGAGGAAAAGCGAGCGCGGGCCAGCCACCCTGCCAATCCAAAGGCAAGCATATTTAACGAATTATTGTAATCGCTGACCGTAATGATCCGAATGGTAAATTGACCCGCACGAAAAGTCGTCGTTTCGAGCACATCTTCCATCGTGAATTGGCCGTCGGCGTTAAGGTCAAATCCGGCAGCTATTAGAAACTGGCCGCCGCGATCTGCTAAATTCAAAGAGCCGAAGTCAAGCGGCGCTCCCGAGGGGGTTGGAGCTACGCGCCACGATCCGATAAGTTCTTCGCCGATCATGAATCGCACATTCAATGCCTGCACAATCGGTTCAATATTTGGCTTGACTGAAAACTGTACCTGAACGTGGGCGACTCTGCTGTTATCTTGGCCTTTCCATTGGGCTGTTAGAATAAATGGGTAAGGCCCAAAGGGAGGTCCTGGATTTCCCGTGTCAGCGCAAGAACTGCGTGTAAAGTAGTTGATATTGCTCAGAAGTGGAATGCGATTATCAACCACAGCAGGGGCGAGGTTTTCCCACACTTTCTCAATGCGGACATCAACTATAGTAAAGAAATGCGAAGAACACGCCTGAAGTTCAACATCACTAAGGGAACCACTCGCTGTGTAGGCGTAAATGGTAAATGATCCCGAATAGGAAATGTTGCGAGTAAGGCTTTCATCCTCGAATGTCGCGAATCCTTGTCCGTGAATGACGATTTGGGCCGCGACTTCAGCACCATCTGGAAGAACCCGAAAATTGATTGTCAAGTCTCTGGCTTTCGCTGCCAAAGCTAACAGCGTTGGCATCGGATTCGGCGTGAGGATCACTTTCACCACAGCAACCGTCACAGAAATCCCTTCATCTTCCGAGCCATCGCCGCATCCGGTCGCGGTGAAGGTCACGAATGTGCCGCAGTCGGCCTCCGTGGGCTGATATTCCCAGCTATACCCGTTCTCGAAACTTTCGATGATCGTCACGGCGGGTGTGACGGTAACGGTGATCTCATCGCTTGAACTCCAAGACACCGAGCCATTGATCTTTTCGCCGCAGCAAACGCGGTCCTTTTCGGTTTGGATGTGGATTTCGCAATACTCGGATGTGGTCGAACTCGTAAAATCGCTCGTTGTGTCGGAGTCGTCGCTGGAACTGCTTTCCACGGGGTCTTCGGACGTATCGCCGCCGGAGGTGGATTCGTCGGGGTGGGAGGAGAGGTCGCCGCCGGATGAATGCCAGTCTTCCGAGGTGCTGCTCGAAGAGTCAGGCTCATCCGAGCCGGTGCCATGCGAGGATTGCAAGTCATCGTCCGTCCCATCCGATTCCGTATCGTGCGAAGAATCCATCGTGCTGAATTTTCTACTTGATCGAAGTGGGGGGGCGTCAACTACTTTTCCGCTGTGAAAGCAAAAGATGCTGCTTCCCTTCCGGCGGGCGCGCGCTTCGGGTTCTTCCGCGGCGAGCCATGCGTGGCTTGGTGCGCCGGTGACGGCGGGGTGCGACGTGGCTTTCGCGCAACATAGAAAGGCAGACTCCCATGAATATTGACCCCATCCCTCAACTCACCCAGGCGGACATCGACGCCATCAATGCCGCCGCCGAAGTGCTGCGGACCAAGGCTCCGTGGCGCAAAGGACTTACCGGCGCGCAGACCAAGAAACTCTTCAAGCTCGGCGACAATAGCGTGGGTTTTGTGCAAAAGGCGCTGGATGAGGCGCGGGCTCATCCCGGGGTGCTGGCAGGTGATTTCAGTGTCGCGGACATGGGTAAGCGGCTGACTTTTCTGGAGGCGCTGGATGGGTTACTCGCGGAGATCAACCCTCTCACCGAACAACTCAACGACACCGCGACCCTGATCGGTGCGGATGTGCTGCAGGATGCGCTGGATGTCTATGACTCCATGAAGCGTGCCTTAAAGAAGAAGCCGGAGCTGGAGGACGCCGTGCGCGAACTCGGAACGCGTTTTGCGAAGACCAAGGCGGCGAAAGCCAAGCCGGCGACGTAGTTTTACTCTGGCGACGGCAGTGAGGGGCTCATGGATGAGGAAACGGACCTCTCCGATGAGGAAAAACCAGTCAACGGTGAGGTGATTTACCTCACCCGCGAGATCGTTTTGGCCGGCGACGAGGCGCATGGACTCGCGGATCAGGTGGCGTCTCCCGACCACGAGTGGATTTGCATCGATGGCAAGGAACGCTGACCCGACGACGGGGAGGAAGGACTGGCGGGTCGATGAACAGGACTCGCGGGAGAGTGGCGGCGCCTGGCGAAAGTGACGCGGGCTCTCCAGGCTTTGACAGCGCGCCCCGGATATTGATCCCAAGATAAAAATGCTTTGCGGGATTTAATACGCAGACGTATAAATTCGCCGCCTTTTCCCAATCGACACCTTCCCCATGCAGCTCCCTCATCTTCCCGTCCTTCGGCTCGGCCGCCCTTACGAGAGTCTCGATCAGATCGAGGTCACGGACCATCGCACGGGCGAGGCGAAGGCCAAGGTTTCCACGGTCAACGCGGGCATCATCCGCAAGGACCTCGGCAAGATCGGCGCGGCGCGGGCGGCGTTGAAGAAATTCACCGTTGCGCAGCTCATCGAGATTTCCGCCAAGGCGGGTGAGCATTTTCTCAACGGCACGCTGCCCTTCGGCGACAAGGGCCACACGCAGTCGCCGCAGGATTACATCGAAACGCTGAGCGCCACGAGCGGGCTGCCGCACGTCATGGTCCGGCGCAACATGGCGAAGATTCACCATGCGCTGACGAACATGACGACCGTGCTGAACGGCCTGTCGCGCGGGCTGGACATGAGCATTATCGACCGGGGCTTCGGAGTGGTGAGCGGTTCGCCTTGCAGCTTTTACCCCACGACTCAGGCGCTCGGCCTCGTGATGCCGAGCAATTCGCCGGCGGTGAATTCCCTTTGGCTTCCCGCCATCGCGCTGAAGACGCCGGTGGTGATCAAACCCGGTCGCGAGGAGCCGTGGACGCCGTTCCGGCTGATTCAGGCGTTCATCGCGGCGGGTGCTCCGGCGGAGGCGTTTGGATTTTACGCGACCGATCACGAGGGCGCGGGCGAGGTGATGAAACTCTGCGGGCGCGCGCTCATCTTCGGCGACGCGAACACCGTCGCGCAGTATCGCAGCAATCCGAAATTCTCCGTTCACGGGCCCGGCTTTTCCAAAATCCTGATCGGCGACGACGAGATTGAAAACTGGCGCGCCCATCTCGACATCATCGCGGGCAGCATCGCGGACAACGGAGGCCGTTCCTGCATCAACGCGAGCGCGGTCGTCGTCCCGAAATACGCCGCCGAGATCGCCGACGCGCTCGCGCAAAAGCTCGGAGCTTACGCGCCGCTGCCGAATGACGACGAGCAGGCGAAGCTGAGCGGCTTTGCGAATCCGAAGATGGCGGAGTTCATCGACGCGGCAATCGAGGACGGGCTGAAAACGCCGGGCGCCACCGACGTGACGGCGAAATACCGCGGCGGACCGCGGAAGGAAGTTTTTCAGGGCGGCACCTATCTGCGCCCGACTATCGTGCATTGCGACTCCTTCGCGCATCCGCTGGCCAACAAGGAATACCTCTGCCCCTACGCCAGCGTCGTGCAGGTCCCGCAACGGGACATGCTCGCGCAGATCGGGCCGTCGCTCGTGGTCACGGCGATCACGAAGGATGCGGCGTTTACCGAGCAACTGCTCGACTCCCCGCTCATCGAGCGCCTGAATCTCGGACCGATTTCGACGATGAAAATCTCATGGGATCAGCCGCATGAGGGCAACATGTTCGAGTTCCTCTACAAGCGCCGCTCGATCGAACGCGCGTGATGCACACCGTCGGCTTCGATTTTCAACCACGCACGCGCATCGTCTTCGGGCCGGACTCGATCGAGCGCGTCGGTGAGCTGGCGCGGGATCTCGGGGGAAAACACGCGCTGCTGGTCACGGACAAAGGCCTCGCCGCCGCAGGCCATCCCAGCCGCGCGATCGGGTTTCTCGAGGCGGCGGGATTGCACGTCACGATCGACGATGCGGTTCGGGAAAATCCGACGACCGTGGATGTCGATCGCTGCGTCGAAATCGCGCGCGGCGCCGGCATCGACCTCATCGTGGGGCTCGGCGGCGGCAGCAGCATGGATACGGCGAAGGGCGCGAACTTCATCCTCACCAACGGGGGCGAAATGAAGGACTACTGGGGCGTGGGCAAGGCAACTCGCCCGATGTTGCCGCTCATCGCGATCCCGACGACCGCGGGCACCGGCAGCGAATGCCAGTCTTTCGCGCTCATCTCGGACGAAGTCACGCACCAGAAGATGGCGTGCGGCGATGCGAAGGCGGCGGCGAAGGTGGCGATCCTCGATCCCCTGCTCACTGTTTCCCAACCTCCGCGCGTCACGGCATGCACGGGCATCGACGCGCTGGCGCACGCATTCGAGACGGCGGTCACCAAAAAGCGCAACGCGCTGTCCTCGCTCTATTCGCGCGAAGCTTTTGTGCTGTGTTTCGGCGCGATCGAGCGGGTGCTGAACGATCCGCGCGATCTCGACGCGCGCAGCCGGATGCAGCTCGGCGCCGCCTTCGCCGGGACGGCGATCGAAAACTCGATGCTCGGCGCGGCACACTCCGCCGCGAACCCGCTCACGGCCCGCTACGGGATCATCCACGGGCAGGCTGTCGGGCTGATGTTGCCGGCCGTCATCGCTTTCAACGCGCGCGACCCCGAGACGCACAACCGCTATCTCGAACTCGCCGTGCTCGCGGGCCTCTCGTCGCTCGACGACCTGATCGGTGAACTCGACACGATCCTCGATGCGGCCCGGATGCGCGACGGGATCGCAAAGCTCGGCATCGATCGCGCCGCGCTCCCGGCTCTCGCCGAGGAGGCAGCGCAGCAGTGGACGGCCAGTTTTAATCCGCGCAAGATCGACGCGCACGATTTCGAAGAACTCTACGCGGAGGTGTTCACATGAAAGCGCACGCTCTCGCCACCCTCGCATTGCTCACGGCGCCTGCCCTGGCCGACTGGCCGATGCACCGCGGCGGGCCGGAATTGCGCGGGATCGCGGCGATGTCCGCCCCAGCGAAGCCCGAGCCGCTTTGGACCTTCAAAGCCGGCAAACCCATCAAGGCGGCGGCAGCGGTCGCACACGGGCAGGTTTTTTTCGGAGACGACGGCGGGACCGTCCACGCGCTGGCGCTTTCGTCCGGGAAGGAAACGTGGACCTTCAAAACCCTAGGGAGCATCGAGGCCACGCCGCTGGTGCTCGACGGCGTGGTGTTTGTCGGATCCTCGGATGCGACTCTTTACGCGCTGGATACGGCGACCGGCGCCTTGCAGTGGAAATACGAAACCGGCGACAAGGTGCTCGGCGGCGCGAATCACGCGAAGAATCCGAACGGCGCCGGGACTTGGCTTCTCATCGGGAGCTACGATTCGAGCCTGCACTGTGTGGATGCCGCGACCGGCAAGGCGGTGTGGACGCACGCGACGGACAACTACATCAACGGCACCCCGGCGCTACTGCCGAGCGGCGAAGTCCTTTTCGGAGGATGCGACTCCTACATCCACGTGCTGCAACTGGCCGACGGCAAAGAGCTGCGGCAGATCGAATCCGACGCCTACATCGCGTCGTCGGTCGCCATCGCGGATGGGATCGGCTACGTCGGCAACTACGGCAATCTGGTGCTCGCGATCGACCCGAAGACAGGCGCGATTCCCTGGAAATATCGCGATCGGAACTTCCCATATTTCTCGTCGGCCGCGGTCACGAATGATCGTGTGGTCATCGGGGGCCGGGACAAGCGCCTGCATTGCCTCGATCGCGCGACTGGCGTGGCGGCGTGGACTTTCCAGACGCGCGGCCAGGTGGATAGCTCGCCGGTGGTCTGCGGCGATTCGATCGTCGTCGGCTCGGAGGATGGACGGCTTTATTGCGTCGGACTGGCGGACGGAAAGCAGCGCTGGGCCTTCGATGCCGGTTCTCCGATCACCGCTTCACCGGCGGCCAGCGACGGGCTGATCCTCGTCGGGGCGGAGGACGGAAATTTTTACGCCATCGGCGCGCTCGCGCCGGCAACCCCAACCGCAAAACCATGAGTACTGAATCCATCAATCCATCGCTGGACGAGGACGACGAAACGCACGCCGGCAATTATTTTGTCGCGAACTATCCGCCGTTTTCCTTTTGGGACGCCGAGACTGCCAAACGCGTGCGGGGGCTCCTCGAAGTGCCCTCGCCGCCGGACAAGGCGCTCGGGGTTTATTTCCACATCCCGTTTTGCCGGAAGCGCTGCCACTTCTGCTACTTCCGCGTCTACACGGACAAGAACGCGCAGGAGATCAACGGTTACCTCGACGCCGGGATGCGCGAGCTTGAGATCTACGCACGCTCGCCGCTCATCAATGGCAGGAAGCCGAAGTTCGTCTATTTCGGCGGAGGCACGCCGAGCTATCTTTCGGTGTCGCAACTGACGTCGCTGACCGACCGGATGAAGGCGCTGCTGCCGTGGGACGAAGCGGAGGAAGTGACCTTCGAGTGCGAGCCCGGCACGCTCACGGAGGCGAAGCTGACCGCGCTGCGCGAGATCGGCGTCACGCGGCTCTCCCTCGGCATCGAGAACTTCGACAGCCACATCCTGGAGATCAACGGACGCGCGCATCGGACGGTGGAAATCTATCGGGCGTATGAATTCGCGCGCTCGGTCGGCTTCCCGCAGATCAACATCGACCTCATCGCCGGCATGGTCGAGGAGACCGACGAAAACTGGCGGGAGAACATCCGCAAGACGATCGAACTCCAGCCGGACAGCGTCACCATTTACCAAATGGAAGTGCCATACAACACCGGCATCTACAAGGAGATGAAGGCCGAGGGAAAACTCGTCGCGCCGGTGGCCTCGTGGAAAACCAAGCGCGGCTGGGTGGACGAAGCTTTCCGCGAGCTGGAAAAGGTCGGCTACACCGTGACCAGCGGCTACACCGCCGTGCGTGATCCCGAGAAGACGAAGTTCGTCTACCGCGATGCGCTCTGGAGCGGAGCGGATCTCATCGCGCTCGGCGTCGCATCGTTCTCGCACGTCGCCGGCGTGCATTTCCAAAACATCACCGAATTCACCCAATACGTCGAAGCGCTGGACCGCGGCGAACTGCCGATCTCCCGGGCGATGCAGACGACCGAGGAAGAGCGGATGATCCGCGAGTTGATCCTGCAGATGAAGCTCGGGCGCGTGAGCCAGAAGTATTTCATCGAGAAATTCCGGGTGAATGTCGGTGAGCGTTTTCGCCAGCAGTTCGACGACCTGAAGCTGCGCGGGCTGCTGCATTTCCAGGGCGATTGGATCGTGCTCGAGCGCCCGGCCCTGCTCCGAGTCGACACGCTGCTGAGCGCGTTCTTCCTGCCGCAGCACCAGCAATCCCGCTACACGTAAATGACCGCCGCCGCTGAAGCCGAGGTGCTTTACCCGCTCTCGCTGTTCTGCCGGAACGGCGGGCGCACGATGCCGGCGTTTGAGATCATCGATGGAGACGCCATGCCGCAACCGTATCGCGAGTTGCTGGTGCATTGCGGCGACATGACTTCGCGGTTGGAGGAGTTTCACCGCAGCGCGCTCAAGCTCCGCGTCCTGCACCGCGAACACACGCCGACCGCCTACCGGCGGGAGGTGTTGCTTTGCACTAAAACGGCGGACGCGCCGGTCGAATACGGTGCGATCGAGATCAATCTGAGCGCGTTTGCGCGCGAGCTTCGCGAATTGATCCTGGAAGGACGCGAGCCCCTCGGCGGCCTGCTGAACCGGCACGGCGTCAAATACCGCGGCGAACCGCGCGCCTTCATCCGCCTCGCGCCGGACTCGGAGATGAACGAACTCTTCGGCACCGATCCCGCACACGAGCTTTATGGCCGGTGCAACACGCTGGTCGCCGACTCGGGCGAAACGCTCGCCCTCATCGTCGAGGTCCTCCGCCCATGACGAGCGATCCGCAAAACCCACTGAGCCTGTGAGAGGGGGCGTATGGCGACGCGGCGCGTTGCATCTCGCACTGTTTGGCGCGGTCATCGCGCAGGCCGGTGAATTCTCCGATCCGGCTCCGCCGAAAGTCGCGCCAGCCCCCGCCGGCGCCGCGCCAAAGGCTGCGCCGTTTGATCGGCTCATCTTCCACGCGCCGCCAAAGCCGCTCGCGACGGGAACCATCACCGCGGACTGGCCCCGTTTCCTCGGCGCTTCCCACAACGCGACTTCCACGGAGACCAAACTGTTAAAGACCTTTCCAGCCGACGGCCCATCGCGCGTCTGGGAGGTCGAAAAGGGGGTGAGCTTTGCCTGCCCCGCCATCGCCGGCGAGAGGCTCGTGCTTTTCCACAGACTGGACGACAAGGAGACCGTCGAGTGTCTGAACGTGGAGACCGGCCAACGGTATTGGAGCTACGCCTACGCCGCTCCCTATGAGGAGCGTTACGGCGGCGGCAAGGGACCGCGCAGTAGTCCGGTGATCGACGGTGATTGGGTCTTCACCTACGGCATCTCGGGCATTCTTCATTGTCTCGATTTGAAAAGCGGCGCGGTGCTGTGGCGACGCGAGGTAGCGCGCGAATTCGATGCCGTTCCGAATTTCTTCGGCCTCGGCGGGACACCGCTGGTGGTCGGCGAACGGCTGATCGTGCAGCTCGGCGGCGCGCGCGGGCTTTCCGTGGCGGCGTTTGAAAAAGCGACCGGCAAACTCGCCTGGGGCGCGCGCAGCGAGTGGGCTTCCAGCTACGCCTCGCCGATCCCGGCCACGCTGCACGGACGCGAATGCATCCTCGCGCTGATGGGAGGCGAGAGCCACCCACCCACCGGCGGGCTGCTGTGGATCGACGCGAAAGACGGCGCGGTCCTGAACGCGACTCCCTGGCGCGCGCAGATGGCGGAGTCCGTCACGGCGTCCTCGCCAGTCGTCGCGGGCCACCGCGTCTTCATCTCCGAAGTCTATACCGAGGGCGGCGCTGCAGTGGACATCGCCGCGGATTTCTCGGCGCGCATCGCGTGGAAGGCCGAGAAGTTTGGGGCGTACTGGATGACGCCGGTGCTGCGCGAGGGTTTCCTTTACGGATTCGACGGACAAAGCCCGCAGACGGCGGGACTCGTGTGCTACGAAGTCGCCACCGGACGCGAAGTGTGGCGCGAAAACATCGCGTGGAAGGACGACACCAAACGCGGCCCGCGCAATCGCATCCTCGGCCGAGGCGCGCTGATGGCCGTGGACGGCGCCTTCCTCTGCCTCGGCGAAAACGGCCAGCTCGCCTGGCTCGATCTTTCACCGAAAGGCTGCAAGATCCTCTCCCGCACCACCCTTTTCGATGCGCCCGAGACGTGGACGCTTCCCGCGCTCAGCCGCGGCCTCCTTTTCGTCTGCCAGAATGAATCCGGCGCCAGCGGACAGCGCCCACGGGTGATTTGCTACGACCTCCGCGGCGAGTGAAAATGCGGCCCGCACTGACATTGGCTCTTCATTCTCTTGGCAATCGCCCTCGGTGGATGGCACGGTTGCACCTTCGATGAAAGTCATCCTGATCACGCCGGGCACCGGCAGCTACTATTGCGGCGTTTGCATGCGCGACAACGCGCTCGCCCGCGAGCTGATTCGCCAGGGCCACGACGCCATCATGGTTCCCTGCTACCTGCCGCTCCAACTGGACGAGACACAGGTCTCGCAGGATGCGCCCACCTTCTTCGGCGGCATCAATGTCTACCTCCAGCAGCGCTTCTCCCTCTTCCGCCACACACCCGCATGGATCGACCGGCTGCTCGACCGGCCGAGCCTTCTCAGACGCGTGGGCAAAAGCAAACGCGCGGGCAGCCACGAGCGTATGGACGACCGTATCAGCCGCATCGCCTACTCCATGCTCGAGGGCGACGTGGGCCGCCAGCGGAAGGAAGTGCACCGCCTCGTCGCGTGGCTAAAAGAGGAGAAGCCGGACGCCGTCTGGCTTTCCACCGCCCTGCTCATGGGCCTCGCGCGCCTCATCAAAAAGGAGCTGGGCGTCCCGGTCCTCGCATCGCTTCAGGGCGAGGACGGGTTCATGGATAAACTCGCGCGTCCATGGAACCGGCGCGCGTGGGAACTGCTCGTCGAGCGTGCCAAAGATGTGGATCTCTACATCGCCCCAAGCCGTTTTTACGCCAAGCTCATGGGTGGCCGGATGCGGCTCGACGCCGATAGAATCCGCGTCATCCCGAATGCGGTCTCCCTCGACGGCTACGGTGAACCGCTCCCCGCGCCGACCACGCCGGTGATCGGCTTCCTCGCGCGGATGACCGAGGAAAAGGGCCTCGGCCTCCTCGTCGAAGCGTATCTGATGCTGAAGAAACGGCCTGGATTCGAAACCGTGAAACTGCGGGTGGCAGGCGCGACCACGGAGGAGGATGAGCGATACGTCGCGAAGCTCAAAAAACACATCGCCGACGCGGGCTGGACAAAGGACGTGGAGTTTCTCCCGAACATCGACCGCGCCGCCAAGATCACCTTTCTCAAAAGCCTGACGCTATTGAGCGTGCCGGCGATCTACGCCGAGGCGTTCGGTCTCTACATCGTCGAAGCCTGGGCCGCCGGAGTGCCTGTGGTGCAGCCCCGGAACGCCGCCTTCACCGAACTGGTGGAAGCCACCGGTGCCGGCCGCCTGTGCTGGCCGGAGAGCCCGGACGATCTGGTCTCCGAATGGTCCCCTCTCCTCGGCAGCCCGGAAACCGCGCGCGAAGTCGGCATGCGCGGACGGGACGCCATCTTGAACGGGGAATTTTCTCTCGAACGCATGGCGCAGAATTTCCTCGCCGCCACCCGGGACGCGCAGAACGCGGGCGCCGTCGCCACTCACTGACCCGCGCCGATGCCCTTTGAATTCAGACTCACCCGCCGCGTGGAGTTCGCCGAGACGGACATGGCTGGCATCGTCCATTTCGCGAATTTTTTCCGCATGATGGAATCGACCGAGCACGCCTTCTTCCGCTCGATCGGCTTCACCATCCACGGGCAGGACGGCGGCGCCACGATCGGCTGGCCGCGCGTCAGCGCGTCGTGCGATTACACGCGGCCGTTGAAGTTCGAAGACGAGGTCGAAATTCACCTCCTCGTCGCCGAAGTCCGCACCCGCTCGATCCGTTACCAATTCGTCTTTCGCAAAGTCGCCGACGGCCTCGAAGTCGCGCGCGGCGGTGTCGCAGCCGTGTGCGCCACCGTCGACAAAGAGACCGGAAAACTCGTCTCCATCCCGATCCCGGACCGCATTCGGGAAAAGATCACAACCGCCCCAGCGGAGTCGCTCGCCCCATTTCAATCGCCCGCCTAATTCAAACCCGATCCACCATGCCACCCACCTCCGCGACCACATCTTCATCGTCCTGGCTCATCTTCGCCCTACTCACCGTGATCTCATGGGGCATCTACGGCATCCTTCTCCACACAGGCCGCAGCGAGATGCCGGCCGGAGCCGAGATCGGCAATGCGAGCCTCAAGGCGTTTCTCTGGGTCGGTGTCGCCTACTTCGTCGTCGCGATCGTCGGTCCCGTCATCGTCCTAAAGGCGCGCGGTACGGACTGGAGTTTCACCGGCTCGGGCATCACGTGGAGTTTCATCGCGGGGACGGCGGGCGCCATCGGTGCCTTCACCCTCGTGCTCGCGCTCGGCGCAGCGGCGGCCACCATGAAAGGCGCAGCCCCCTCAGCCGTCATGCCGATCGTCTTCGGCGGCGCGCCGGTCGTGAACGCCATCGTCGCGATGCTGCTGCATCCGCCGGAAGGTGGCATCAAGTCGCTGCCGCTTCCTTTCATCCTTGGCATCTTCCTCGCCGCCGGAGGCGGTTTCCTCGTGGCGAAATTCGCACCCTCGAATCGCGGCGCCGCACCCAAGCCGGTGGCCGCCGCCGAGCACGGCAAGTAATCCAGCCGACACCGGCCGCATGTGAGCGCGCAGCAACCGGATTCGCATGGACCAGCTTGACCGGCTGCGCGCGTTGATCGCGGCGATCGTGCCCGGCAACCGGTTCTACACCGCGCGCCTCGCGGCGGCCGGCATTGACGCGCATCTCGCGAGCCTCGCGGAATTCTCCGCTCGCCTCCCCTTCACGCGAAAGGAGGACCTCGTCTCAGACCAAGGCGCCCATCCCCCATTCGGCTCGAATCTCACGCTCCCGCTCGAGCTCTACACCCGCTTCTGCCAGACGAGCGGCACCACCGCAAAGCCGCTGGTCATTCTCGACACCGCCGAGAGTTGGGAGTGGATGCTGGGAAACTGGGCACACATCTATCGCGCCGCCGGGCTGCTTCCGGGCGACCGCATTTATTTCGCGTTTTCATTCGGGCCGTTCCTCGGATTTTGGACGGCGTTCGAATCCGCTGCGCGGTGCGGTTTCCTCTGCCTGCCCGGCGGCGGACTGAGCAGCGCCGCCCGGCTCCGCGCCTTGATCGAACACGGCGCGACCGCGCTCTGCTGCACGCCGACCTACGCGCTTCACCTGGCGGAAATCGCCGGGCAGGAAGGCATCGACCTCACGAGTTCAAAGATCCGTAAAATCATCGTCGCCGGCGAACCCGGCGGGAGCGTCCCGGCGATCCGCGCCCGCATCGCGGCGGCATGGAATGGCGCGCTGGTCCTGGATCATTACGGCATGACCGAAGTCGGCCCGGTCGCATTTCAAGAAGCCGATCGCGACGGTGTGCTGCACGTCATCGAGGACTCGTATTTTGCCGAAATCGTGAACCCGCAAACCGGAACCGCCACCCCCGCAGGCGAGGTGGGCGAACTCGTCCTCACCACGCTCGGCCGGACCGCATGTCCCCTCCTCCGCTATCGCACCGGCGATCTCGTCAAACGCATCACCGACGCGCCCGGGTTCGCGCTCGAAGGTGGCATCATCGGACGTGCCGACGACATGATCGTGGTTCGCGGCGTGAATCTTTTCCCGAGCGCCGTCGACGCCGTGGTGCGCGCGCTTCCCGAGATCGCCGAGTATCGCGTCGCCGTGCAAAAGCGCGGCACACTCGCCGAGATTTCCATCGAGATCGAATCCGACGACGACTCCGCCACTGCACGCCTCGAGCGCGCCCTGACTTCCGCGTTTTCGCTCCGCATCCCCGTCCGCCGCGTCCCATCGCTACCGCGCTTCGAATTGAAGGCGCGACGCTGGGTCGCAACCGACTAAATTATCCCTGCCATGATTGTAGAAATCCAGAAACTCAGGAAGTGCTACCGCGCGCCCGATGGCGGAGACGAAGTCGATGTGTTGCGCGATCTCGATCTGCAGATCGAGGCGGGCGAAAGCGTGGCGATCGTCGGCCCGTCGGGTTGCGGAAAGAGCACGCTGCTGAACATTATCGGAGCATTGGACCACGTGGACGGCGGATCGGTCCAAGTCGCCGGCTCCGACCTCACTCACCTCGACGAAAAGGCGTTCGCCGCGTTTCGAAATCAAACCGTGGGATTTGTGTTCCAGCTCCACCACCTGCTGCCGCAGTGCTCGATCCTGGAAAATGTGCTCATCCCCACGCTCGCTCGACCGGGCGGAAGCGACGGCGCGCGCAACAGGGCGACGAAACTGCTCGAAGCCGTGGGCCTCGGCCACCGTCTGGATCACCGGCCCGGGCAACTCTCCGGCGGCGAACGCCAGCGAGCGGCGGTGGCGCGCGCGCTCATCAACGGGCCAAAGCTTCTCCTCGCCGACGAACCGACCGGCTCCCTCGACCGAACGAACGCCGCGAAGCTCGTGGACCTTCTCGTGGAACTCAACCGCACACAGGGCATCACGCTCGTCATGGTGACGCACGCCGCCGACCTCGCGGCGCGGATGAAACGGGTGTTTGAACTCGCCGACGGCAAACTCGTCGAACGCGCGTCATGACCGCGTGGACGATCGTCTCCCGAAGTGCGCGTTATTATTGGCGCACGCACCTCGGCGTCATCCTCGGCGCCGCGCTCGGCGCGATGGTGCTCACGGGCGCGCTGCTCGTCGGGGATTCGGTGAAAGCCACGCTCGTCCGCCAGGCGCTCGCGCGGGTGGGCGGAGCCAACGCCGCCATGGTCGCCGGGGATCGCTTCTTTCGCTCGGAGATCGCGG
>JAYTDO010000078.1:0-12437 GCA_043735935.1 Chthoniobacteraceae bacterium | reverse complement strand
GAGACCACCCTTGAGCGCCGCGCGAAGCGCTTTCCACACGACCCAGGCGAGAAGCCAACGATAGACGAACCGCATCGGAATGATCAGGAGCGCCCGTCGCAGCGGTTCACGCTCGATCGCGCATGCCAGTGAGGCGAGCAGGAGATCCATCGCGAGAAACGCAGCGAAATAGGGCCAGAATGTGGCGGCGTAACCCGCGAAGATGCTCCACAACAACACGACATCCGCCGGCGGCACGAGCGCGACGAGCAGGATTTGGAAGAACCAAATCCCCGGAAGACTGAACCACCCGAGCGCGATGCGCGGGCCGGCAAAGACGAGATCGCGATGTTTCCACAAGCACTGCATCGTTCCAAATGCCCACCGAAAGCGCTGTTTGACGAGCGTGGGCAAAGTCTCGGGCGCTTCGGTCCAAGCGATCGCTCGCGGCGCGTAACGAACGCTCCAGCCGAGGCGGTGCAGGGTGAGCGTCATGTCCGTATCCTCCGCGAGTGTGTCGTGCGAAAAGCCCCCGGCTGCTTCGATCGCTTCCCGGCGAAATGCGCTGACGGCTCCCGGCACGACGGTGACACAATCCCAGACGGTGTACGCCCGCCGATCGAGATTGAAGCCGCACAAATACTCGAGCGACTGGCAGTGCGTGAGAAAATTGTGCGCGTTTCCCACACGCGCCTGGCCAGAGACGGCGGCGACATTCTCATCGCGAAATAACTCGGCCACGAGTGCCGGAATGGTCTCGGTCTCGAAAAGCGTGTCGGCATCAAGAAAGACGATGACTTTGTGGCGGGCGCAGGAGAGCGCGTTATGCAGCGCGGCGGACTTTCCCGCGTTGGCCTGCCGCACGAGTCGCACGCGCGCATCATCGACCCCGACCCGCTCAATCGCCGCGGCCGTGTCGTCAGTCGAACCGTCATCGACGATGACGAGCTCAAGCTCGCCCGGGTAGACGGTCGCCAGCACCGATCGGAGGGTCTTCTCCACGATGCGACCCTCGTTATACGCCGCGACGAGCACACTGACCGGGGGCGGCGGCACGGGCACGGACGTCGTTGTGCGGCTCTCTCCCCGCCGGTGCCTCCACGCGAGCCAGGCGAGCAGCAGCGTCCGCAGCACGACGAGGCTCGTCGCGAAAATCATAAACGCCCAAAGCGTCTCGACCACCCAATGCCAGCCGGCGAAACCCCACGCCGCGACCGAACGCCAGCCGCCACGCTGGGTGGCTGGTGGCATGATTTCGTCCCGCGTCATGTTTAACAACTCCCCCAAGGACACGATGCGATCACCGCGCTCGCGCAGCCAGTCGATGATATGAGGCAGAGCCTCGACGGTTTGCGATCGGTCGCCGCCGGCATCGTGGAGAAGGATGATGTTTCCCTTGGAGCGCTGTTCCTTCACCCGCTGCACGATGGCGGCTGCCCCCGGGCGGGCCCAGTCTTGCGGGTCGATCCGTTCGAGCACGACGGTGTAGCCGAGTTCCTGGCCGGCGAATCTCAACGGGACGAGTTCCTCGATATGCGAGGGAGTCGAATCGGCATTGTACGGCGGACGAAATAACCCGGTGCCGTGGCCCGTGATGCTCTCGATCAGTCGCTCCGTCGCGTCGAGTTCGAGCCGCATCCGCCACTCCGGCTGCTCGGCCATGTTTCCGTGCGTGTAGGTGTGGTTTCCGATTTCGTGACCTTCTTCGACGATGCGCCGCACGAGGTCCGGATGATCCTCGGCATTTCGACCGACCAGGAAAAACGCCGCTTTGACTCCGCGCGACGCAAGAACATCGAGGACACGCGGCGTCCAGCGCGGATCGGGGCCGTCGTCGAAGGTGAGTGCGACCGAATGGGGATCGGCCGCGCCTTCGTGGTAGAGCGCGGGATAAGTCGGGAAATCCTCGTAACTCGCGGAAAGCAGTCCGTCGGGGAGCGTCACTTCGCGGATGCCGTCGTCGCGGGTGAGATCCACCGTCACGATTTCGCCGCGCCCGACGTGAGTCACCGTCTCATCGCTGTGCATGATGCGGAGCGATGCGGCGAGGGCCGCGTCGGCGGGCTTTTTATCGAGATCCCGGCCGAGGATCATCCATGCGTCGGGATCTTCTGTTCCGACCCGCTGCAAACCGAAATCGTGAAAGCCTGCGGCGAACGCGGCGGCGAGCTGGTTGTGCAGACTCACCGCGTCGAGGAAGACGACCGCGTGTTCCCCGCCGGATTCGGAATACGCAAAATCCCCGTTAAAATCCGGTGCCGCGACCTTGACTCCATCCTGCTCGACACCCGCGTAACTTCCGCGGCACATGGCGTCGCGGAAGGAGATCGTCTCGGCGGTTCCGTTCGTGATGTTCCAGTCGATCGCGTAGCTTCCCAGTGCCAGCACCCATTGCTCGGGTGGCGCATGACCCGCGATGACTTGGAGCCAGCCTTCGATCCACGGTTGCGATGCGAGAGGCCCAGCTTGGTCACCTTCGGCATGTTCGTCCACGAGAAGGGCGACAAAGTGGTCCACGTGATCGGCGAGCGCGTCGATATCCAGAGCCCTCAATTCCTCATCCATCGAAATCGCCACCCACAGCTCGCGGTGGGCGGCGTGAAGGGCACGCGACATCTCGGCGAGCAGTCCGGTATATTCGTCCGAATAGGCCGGATCGAGCCCATCCCAATCGACCAGAACGCCCGCTGCTCCACATTCCGCGAGCTTTCCCGAAAGCTCTCGGATGAACCTCGCACGATTGCCAGCCGGACCGCGCGCAAGGTTTTCAACCGCCTCCGGCTGCCACGTGTCCCCGGAGAGATTTCGCAGGAGAGGGACGGTGGCCAGCCGATGCGCGGCGCAAAACCCGACGAGTTCCGGATCGTTTTCGACGACGAGGCGCGCTTCCGGGCCTTCGACAAAGAACCACTCCGGCGCAAGGTGCGTGAGGGCGTCGGCGTGGGCGTGCAGGGAGACAACGGCGTTCGCATCCCATCCGTCGTAAAACCCGAGGCGGATGTCTCCGCCCGCGCGCGAATGATCGCCAAGGGCCGCGCGCAGCTTCGCAAGCCGCTCCTGCGCACCGGCGGATTGCGCGACATATAATTGCCAGTCGCCGGCCTTCACGTCGGGTCCGGGGCGGGGCGTCGCTTCGGCGCGGCGACCCAGGCGCCCGCGCAATTCGCGAACCTCCTGCGGCAGCCGGAGAGCGGGCCGCACCCACACCGCGGCAAAGAAAGCGACGAGCGCGCAGCCGAGCAACACGCCGCAAAGCGCGAGACGCCGCCGCAGGCGCGGCCAGCGACGACCGCGGGGGTCGAAGAAAATGAAACGCCTCGTGGAGTCTACCGAATGTTTGGGCATCGCTAACGGTAGGTACGCTAAAGCCGCTCCTCTCCCCGCCACAAGCAAGGAGAGGTATCCCGACCGGACGCCCGTTGAGCCTGCTTGCCGGACCGGCGCCGCTCGTTGCAGGATCGCAAGATGAATGAATGCCGTGTTTCCAAAGCAGTCCTCCTCGCCGCCGGTAAAGGCACCCGGATGCGGGAGCTGACCAATGATTTACCGAAGCCGATGATCGCCGTGCGGGGAAAGCCGATCCTCCAGCACATCGTCGAAGGGCTCTCGGCGGCGGGAGTGAAGAATTTCCTGATCGTCGTGGGATACCGGGCCGATGTCGTGCGGGATTTCTTCGGAGATGGGGCACGGTTCGGCATCACGGTCGAATACGCCACGCAACAAGTGCAGGACGGGACGGGACGGGTCGTGGAACTGGCGAAGGAGTTCGCCGGAAGCGATCCGTTTGTGTTGAGCTACGGCGACATTTTGATCTCGCCGGAGAACTACCTGCGCCTGGCACAACTCGATGACGCCGAAGCGTTGGTCAGCGTCAAATTCAACCCAGGCGAGGTGGCCCAAGGCGGCGCCGTGTTCATCAACGAGCGAAATGAGCTGACGGACCTGCGCGAAAAGCCCAAGGCGGGAGAACCGACGAGCCCCTGGTACAACGCGGGCGTTTATACCTTTCGTCCGTCCATCTTCGACCACACGGCGCGCCTCGAGAAATCTCCGCGCGGCGAATACGAGCTCACCGATGCGATTCGGACGCTGGCTCAATCGACGGACCGGGTCCGCGCATACGAGCTGTCGGGCGAATGGGCCGACGTGCGAGACCCTGAAGTCCTCGCCGATCTGAACGCGACGCGGTAAGACGCGTTACTTTTCGGCGTTCAACAATTCCACGTCGGTCTTTTTGTCCTGAAGCTCGGGGCGCCGCAATGGAACCGCGAGCATCTGCTCTTCGTATTGAAGAGTGACCATTCCGTCACCGATTCGCTGCACGCGGATGCGCATCGCGTTCCCTTTGGGCATGCGTAGAAACTCCCCTTCGCCATAAGTGCGTCCATTCACGATGGCGAGCGGCGGCTCGCCGAGCAGGATGCTGGTCACGTTAAACGAACGCTCATCGAGAGTATTCCGGGGACCTTGGGGCGCCTGCGGCGTGCCGCGTTTGGACTTCACCCATCCGATCGGCCAAAACGGAGCCCGCGAGTCGGTGCTGGCTGTGAATGAGGATTTATTCTTGAGCTCATACTGCCCCGGATCGGTCCGAGGCACCTCAACTACGGGTGCTTTTCCGGGAGCAGCGACCGGACGCGGGACTGCGAGGTCGGTGGCTTCGGCACAAGTGATCGCTGCACACGCGGCGGCCACGGAGAGGAGATGGGGAGCGAAGTTTTTCATTGTTGGTTTTGCTTAACGATGTTGTGGACCGTCAGCGCGACGTGCTGGGTCTCCACCTCGTCGCGGCTCGCATCGATTTGAATGCTCCCGATTTCGAGCAAGATGTCCGAGTTCTCCAGATCCGCGACGGCGGTGGCAAACGGGATAAACTCGACCTTTGGAAGATCGACCCCCCACGCGATCTTCCGGAAGCCGGACAAGTTCTTATCTTCGTATTCGCTATTCATCCGGGTGGAAGACTTGTCGATTCCGGCCTTTTTGAAAAAATCTTGAATCCGGGTCGGGAACCACGCGACGGGCGAGCCCTCGGGAATCATCGCATCGATCTGGGCCACGGTCGCTCGAGCCTGCGGGGCGCTTGCTTCGATTGCCTCGGTTTTCTTGATCTGAGCCCGCGCGAGCGCGATCTCTGGTTCGAGCGCCGTGATGTTTTGCTGGCAGATGGATTGCCGGCGTTTGAGTGGTCCGAGCAGCAGATTGAAGTAGCTGTAAACAACTCCGATCAACAGCAGGACGCCGAGGAAGATTTTTTGGATCTCTTCTTTTCCTAGTTTCATCTCTTTTTGGGAGTGCGTTGTTGTGGAAGTACCGCCAGTTCCACTCCGGCCTGCAGTTCAATGTTGATCGCGAATGTCGCCGTGGAGCAGACCTTCCCATCCAACTCCAGCATTTCGGCGCCGTCCTCCAATGTGCGGAAACTCGACGTCACATTCCTGTATTTCTTCCCGAGTGATTCGGCGATCGCAGTTCGCAAATCCTCGGCCACGCGGCGGGGATCCGTCCCGGCAGAAATTCCGTCGAGGCCCAGCTTGCAAGTCTTCACGCCGGTCCCTTTCACGTCGCCGGCGAGCTTCGTGATCTGCACTTCCCGTGGCACGATTCGAAGTAGTTCCTCCATCATGGGCGCCCAGTAAAAGCGCCCCTCGATCCGCTGCATCAGGGACTCGCTGGTCCGCATGGTTTCAGCGAGTTCATCCTCGCGTGCCTTCGCCGCTTTCGCTTTCGGATCAATCGAGTCGAATTCCGCCTTCTTGCTGGAGAGTTCCTGGATGATCATGCTGAGCCGAGCCAGTTCCACGAAGTAATAGGCGGCGAAGCACGCCGCAATCAGCCCCAGCCCCCAGAGCGAGATCTTGAGGGGATCGCGTTTGCGCGCGAGTTCCTTGCGTTCGTTTTCGTAGTTGAGATTGAGGTGAAGAGCCATGGGGTCAGGCGGTAAGTAGCTCTGCGGCGGCGCCGCACGCCACGTTTAGGTCGGTCGCGACGGCGGCGAACGCGTCGCGCCGATTCGTCGCGATGGCGTTTTCGCACTTTTCAACGGCGTTCCAAACGACGCAGGGCATGTGCAATTCCTCGGCCAAAACCTTGACGATCGTTTTCGATTTGGAGGAACCGCCGGAGATCCAAATCTTGCTGATCGTCTCCTCACGCCGACCCTCAAAGAACCCGATCGAGCTTCCGATTTCGCGAGCGAGAACGGTAAGGGCCATCCGCGTATTCTCGACCATCACTTCGTCCTCCTGATGGAGTGCCATGATGACCGAATCGCGCGATTCACCGCTCAATGCCATCAGCGTGTCCAGGATCATCCGGCCGCCGATGTCGATCTGCCGCACCAGAACCAATTCGCGCTTCATCCCGATCAGCATCGTCGTGCTTGTGTGGCCGATATCGACGAGGAAAAATGGCTGGGTCGCGAAGACCTCCGGCTGCGCAAACTCAAATGCGTTAAACAAACAAACCGGCGCGAGTTGCAGAGCCGTCACTGGCTGTCCGGATTTCTCAAAACCCGCCGTCACCCGACCGATCTGAGTCCGCGGGATGCCGCCGACCAGATATTTTTTGGTGACGGACGTCCCCGGCTCGCGCGGCGTCGGAGGCTCGCTCGATACGATCTCATCACAATCCAAAACGAATTCTTTGCAGTCTTGATTGAGTAGCGTCATCCCGTTGAGCCGAAGCGCGCTCCGAAGGATTTCAGTAGGAGTCTGCGGCTGATCGATGATCCGGATCAATGCGTCCGGGCTCGAAACGCTGACCGCGCAAACCTTCGCCGAACCGCCCATCTCCTTGAGCAGGACTTTCAACTCACGAGCGAGGTGATCTGCGTCTTCAATGGGCTCGCTGAGAGGATGCGACGCGTAATGCGTGACGGCAAAACGATTGCCGCCCTTTCGCAGCAGCACGACGGATTTGAGAGCGAATCTCCCAAGATCGACGCCGATTACGGATGAAGGAACTTTTGCCATTGTAGACTTCTGGTTAGCAGCCGATGTGCCGAGTCCCTCCAGTTCTCAAAAATTCTTGCGATGTTCGACCGAAACAGCCTCCGCAGGTGGGTCTTGAGCCGCCTCGCTCTTTAACTCCGGTAACATTTGTTGCAAAAATAGGAGCGCGGCAACACATCCGCCAACAATGAGAAGAATCCCGCCGACAAGGACAGCGGTTCGTTTTCCGGGATCCGTCGCGGCGCGTTTCTGACGCGCGAGGGCGATCTGCGCTTCGAGCAGATTGAGCAGTTGGTCTGGCGCTGCGTCGTTGGATTTGATTTCGTTCATGGCTTGATGAAAAACACCGATGTTCGGCGCTGACTCCTCGGAAAAAGCTTATTTCGCGCCCTTCGCCGTTTTCATGGGCGTCTTGTTGCTCGGCCAGATGGTCTCGAGCCTCTTCGACGGGAACGCGTTCTGGGCCTTTTCCCATCCCCAGTATTGGGTTCAGCCCGCTCAAACGTTCGTTTGCGGTGCAATGATCATCCATTACTGGAAACATTACGATTTTCGCCCGCCCACCGGCATCGGATTGACCTCCGCCATCGGCATCCTTGCACTCGTCATTTGGGTCTCCCCACAGTTTTTTTGGGGGGCATCACCCCGGCTCGTGGGATTTGAGCCCTCGTTCTTCGGCGCGGACGGGTGGCCCTATTTTGCGAATCTGAGCGTCCGCTTTCTCCGCCTCGTCGTCGTAGTACCCTTGGTGGAGGAAGTGTTTTGGCGCGGATTTTTGCTGCGCTGGCTGATTCGGGACGACTTTACCAGCGTCCCCTTCGGCACGTTTCGATGGAAATCGTTTCTCCTCGTCGCCCTCTGCTTCATGCTGGAGCACCAGCCTGCGGATTATTTTCCCGCCTTCATTACCGGCGCACTCTTTAATCTGGTCGCCATCCGCACTCGCAGCCTCGCGGCCTGCGTCCTCGCACACGCGATCACCAATTTACTTCTCGGGATCTACATCATGCGGACGGGCCAGTGGGGATTTTGGTAAATGCGGCAAACGTCCTGCTATAAGGGAGACGTATGTCGAATTCGTTCAGCCAAAAGTTTCTCATGATGGTCGCCTCGGGCTTCGCCGCCGCCTGCCTCGTGTGGACCTACCGCCACATCGTCGAGCAGGCGCTTTGGGAGACTTCCGATGCCGGCTGGAAGGAAAGCCTGCGGCAAAAGGGAAAACGCTGAACCCTCGCGGGCGGCACATCTCCCCATCGACACGCGGCGTGGCATGCCGCTAGTGTCCGCGCACCTTTCGCCCGCATGAAGATCGGCTTTGCGCAGCTCAACACCACCGTCGGCGATCTCGCCGGCAATCATCGCAAAATCCTCGCCGCCTACCGCGATCTCGTTGCGCGCGGCGCTGACCTCGTGTTGACCCCTGAACTCTCCATCACGGGTTATCCTCCACAGGATCTCGTGTTCAAGTCGCGCTTCGTCCCGATGAATCTCGCGACGCTCGACACCCTCGCGGCCGAAGTCGGCCCGGTCCCGCTGCTCGTCGGCTTCGTCGATGTGAACGCCGGTACCGGCCAGCCCTTTCACAATGCCGCCGCTCTGCTCCAGCAAGGGCAGCCCATCCGCAAGATTCACAAAACCCTCCTCCCCACCTACGACGTCTTCGACGAGGATCGATACTTCGAGCCGAGCCACTCCTTCGCCCCCATCGACGTCGCTGGCAAACGGATCGGCGTCACCATCTGCGAGGATATCTGGACGGAGCGATATCTCCCCAGACGGCTCTACGGCACCGCTCCGGTCGAAAGCCTCGTCGACCAAGGCGCCGAGATCATCGTCAATCTCAGCGCCTCGCCTTTCACTCTGGGTAAAGCAGGGCGCCGCGCGGAGATGCTCACTACTCTCGCCCGGAAGCACCGGGTCCCGATCCTCTACTGCAACGCAGTCGGCGGAAACGACCAGCTCATCTTCGACGGCAACTCCCTCGCCATCGGCGCCGACGGCGCCCTGCGCCAAAAGCTCGCCTCCTTCGCCGAGGAACTGGCTATCGTCGACACCGAAAACCATCACGCCCCGATCACCTACCAATTTCAAAGCGAACCCGAGGAACTCCACGACGCCCTCGTCCTCGGCATTCGCGATTATATCGGGAAATGCGGTTTCAAAAGCGTCGTCATCGGACTCAGTGGCGGGATCGATAGCGCCGTCACCGCCGCCCTCGCCGCCACCGCCCTCGGGCCGGAAAACGTCCTCGGCGTCACCATGCCGACCGAATACTCCTCGCAGGGAAGCATCGACGACTCTCTCGCGCTCGCACAAGCCCTCGGCATCCGGTGCCTCACGATCCCCATTCAGGACAGCTTCGAGACTTTCCGCCGCCAATTCGCCGAGATTTTCGCCGGGCTCCCTGAGGACACGACCGAAGAAAACATACAGCCACGCCTGCGGGGGATGACGCTCATGGCGCTATCGAACAAATTCGGCTCGCTGCTCCTCACCACCGGAAACAAAAGCGAACTCGCCGTCGGCTACTGCACGCTCTACGGCGACATGTGCGGCGGACTCGCCGTGATCAGCGACGTGCCAAAAACCATGGTCTGGCGGCTCGCCGAATGGATCAATCGGGACTCCGAAATCATCCCCCGCAGCACCATCGAAAAGCCGCCCAGCGCCGAACTGAAGCCGAACCAGCGCGACCAGGATACTCTTCCCCCCTACGAAATCCTCGATCCGATCCTCGAGCGCTACGTCGAACAGCAACTCAGCGTCGCAGAGATCGTCGCCCACGGTTACGACGAAAAGACCGTCCGATGGGTGCAGCGGCGCGTCGACCTCAACGAATACAAACGCGCCCAAGCCGTCCCGGGGTTAAAAGTCACCAGCCGCGCCTTTGGACTCGGGCGGCGCATGCCCGTGGCCCAGCGGTTTGTGGAATGATCACGGCTGCGCCGTAAAACGCTGGACCCAAGTCCCGCACGCGAGACTCCAGACACACACGACTCCATCGGCGCTCCCGCTCGCAAATCTTTCGCCGGAAGGTCCGACCGCCAGCGCCTGCACCACGTCATCATGCCCGCGAAGGCAGAACCGTTCGGATCGATCGCCGCGTTGATACACCCGCACGCGTCCATCCGCCCCGGCGGTGAGCAAGCCAAAGGAACCCGCGGCCATTTCCTGCACCTCGGTGGGAATGCCGGCAAACTCGCCGAACCGGCTTCCGTTCACCGCATCCCATACGTGGATCGCGCGCCCGCGGGCATGGGAGCAGACGGTCGTGTTTCCGCTAAATACCGCCCCGAGCAAGGCGCTCTCGTGCCCGCCATACGTCGCCTCCATGTCGCCCGTCGCCACGAGGAACACCCGCGCGGTGCGATCTCGACTCGCCGAGACCAAGCGCTTTCCATCGGGACTGAACGCGACCGATTGAACCCAATCCGCGTGTTGTCGAAGAATCCGGGTCTGCCTACCGCTCGCCGTTTCAAAAAAGCGGACGCTGCGGTCCGCCCCGCCCGCCGCGATCGTCTCGCCCCCCGGACTGAAAGCGACGCTCAGCGCCGTGTCCGGGAGATCGCAGAGGTAACGCACCTGCCACCCGGCAGCCGGATCGACGAGCGCGACGCCGCCCCATTGCGCAGGCGAGCCTCCGGCGACAGCCAGCAGGCCCGACTTTGGATGCCACGCCAAAGACGCGATCCGCTCCGGCAGGCCGCCGATGCGGTGGACGAGCGTGCCATCGCTCGCGTTCCAAATCGTGACTTCAAAATAGCCTCCCACGGCGATCTCATTTCCGTCCGGGCTGAAGGCGAGCGCCGTCACCGGAGCGGGACGAACGTAATGGTCCGGCGCCGGCCGCAGCAGCGCCGCGCGGGCCATTTCCGCCAGCGGTCGCTCCGGTTCGCCTCCGTCGTAGGCAGCCCCCTCCGAGATCCAGCGCTCGACGAGCGCGATCTCCGCGGCGGGCAGCGCCGCGGCTTTCTGAGGCATCCGGTCGTTGGCCGACGGCTCGTTCAGCAGGTTAAACAATTCAGACTCCCGCGGCTTTCCGGGCACGATGGGCGGCAGGTCGCTTTCCCCTGCCTTCCCTAGGCGGAGAAACGTGTCCAGTCGGTAACGGCCCTTGGCGGAGTCTTCATTGTGACAGGTCTCGCACCGCCGGTGCAGCAGCGGCGCGATGTCGGCGCGAAAGCTCACCGGCGCTTCGGCCATCGCGGAAGCGGCGGCGAGGAGGAAAAAAAAGAGAACGCGCAAAGTACTGCCAATGATCCGTGGCGCGGCGGTAGCTTAGAGAGCGGCGATATCGGAATTATTTCGGTAAACGTACTCGTCCTCGCGCCGCGAATGGTTTGTTCTTTCGCGCCTCATTCTCGTCCGCAGCATCATGTCTCCATTCAAAGAAATCCCCGGCGGCATCACCGCCCCCCTCGGCTTCCTCGCAGGCAGCGCCTGGTGTGGCATCAAAGCCACCAACGCCGACCGCCCCGACATCGCCGTCATCTACTCGCCACAGCCGACCGTCGCCGCGGGCACATTCACGACGAACCGCGTGAAGGCGGCTCCCGTCCGCGTTTCCCAAATCCATCTCCGCTCGCCCGACGTCCGCGCGATCATCGCGAATGCCGGAAACGCGAACGCCTGCACCGGGGTCGCCGGCATCGAGACCGCCAAACGAATGGCTCTTTCCGCCGCTCAAGCCCTCGACCTCAAGGAACGGCAGGTCATGGTCTGCTCGACCGGCCGCATCGGCGTGCCGCTGCCGATCGAAAAGATGGAGGCGACCATCGCGAAGGAATTCCCCGGAGCGCTCACACCCCACGGCAGCACCAAGGCGGCGCGCGCGATCATGACGAGCGATACCTTTCCCAAGGAAATCTCCGTGGAATGCCAGATCGGCGGACAAGCCGTGCGCATCGGCGGCATCGCCAAAGGCGCGGGCATGATCGATCCCAACATGGCGACGATGCTCTGTTTCGTGACGACCGACGCGGCGATCGACAAGGAGTCTCTTCAAACGGCGCTCAGCGTCGCCGTGGAGCAGTCGTTCAATCGCATCACCGTCGACGGCGACATGAGCACCAATGACACCGTCATCATGCTGGCGAACGGTCTCGCGGGTAACGCGCCGCTCGACTCGACCACGCCCGAATTCGAGACTTTCCAGCGCGCGCTCGATCACGTGACCAACATGCTCGCGCGAATGATCGTGGAGGACGGCGAGGGCGTGACGAAATTCGTCGAAGTGACCGTCAAGGGCGCGGCGAGTTTCTCCGACGCACGGAAGGTGGCCGAGGCGGTGGCGAAATCGAGCCTCGTCAAATGCGCGTGGTTTGGCGGCGATCCGAACTGGGGCCGCATCATGGACGCGATCGGCTACTCGAGTGCCCGGATTCGGGAGGAACTCGTGGACATTTACTATGACGGGGTCATCGCGGTCAAAGGCGGCATGGCGAGCAAGACGCCTTTCGAAAAACTTCAGGAACTCGTCGCGAACCGGAAGTTCACCGTCACGAT
>JAYTDO010000077.1:0-4052 GCA_043735935.1 Chthoniobacteraceae bacterium | reverse complement strand
GACCTTCGGCTCCGTCGGCAGCGACGTGGGAACCGGCTCGCCGTCCGGCACAAAGCCCGTACGCATCGGCCCGCGCCACTGGGGCCAGTCCGCCGCCAGGGCGGCTGAAATCATGACAAACGGGACGAGGATGGAAATGAAGCGCGGGAACATGGTCGCGGACCTTGCCGCACCGCGCGATGGCGCGCAGCCAAAATCGAACGGAGGAGCGACGCGAAATTCGCTTTCTCACCTCCGCCGGATGCGTGAAGTTTGCAGCATGATTATCGGCGTCCCCAAAGAGATCAAACAGCAGGAAGATCGAGTCGCACTTCTCCCCTCGGCGGCCTACCAACTCAAGCAGCGCGGGCATTCGGTCGTCGTGGAGTCCAACGCGGGATTTGGCTCCGGCTACCACGACGAGGAATACGCCGCTGCCGGTGCGGAAGTGGTCGCGACCCATGAGGAGGTCTTCTCTCGGGCGGAAATGATCGTGAAAGTGAAAGAGCCGCTTCCGGCGGAATACGCACTACTTCGAGCGGGCCAAATCCTATTCACCTACCTCCACCTCGCCGCGAACCGCACGCTCACCGATGCGCTGCTCGCCTCGGGAGTGACAGGCATCGCATACGAAACGGTCGAGGTGAATCGCCGCCTGCCACTCCTCGAGCCGATGAGCGAGATCGCAGGTCGCATGTCCATCATCGTCGGCGGCTATTACCTCGCCAAACATTGTGGCGGCAAAGGGGTGCTGCTCGGTGGCGTGCCGGGCGTCCTGCCGGGACGCGTGGTGGTGATCGGCGGCGGGACCGCGGGCGTCAATGCCGCCCGCATGGCCACGGGCCTCGGAGCCGACGTGACGATCCTCGAGGTGGACATCGAGCGGATGCGCTTCCTCGACATTACGATGCATACCGCGCACACGCTCTACTCCAGCCACGCGCACCTGTTGGAACTTCTCCCCACGGTCGACCTGCTCATCGGCGCCGTGCTCGTGCCGGGAGCCAAGGCGCCGAAGCTGATCACGCGCGACATGCTGAAGGTCATGCGGCCCGGCAGCGTGCTCGTAGACATCGCCATCGACCAGGGCGGTTGCATCGAGACTTCTCGCCCGACGACGCATCACGACCCGATCTTCATCGAGGAAGGCGTTACCCATTACTGCGTGGCAAATATGCCCGCCGCTTACGCGCGCACCGCGACGCAGGCGCTCACCAACGCGACCTATCGTTACATCGAGATGATCGCCGACCATGGTGTCCCCGGCGTTTTCACGAAAGACCCGCAACTGCTCGGCGGCCTGAATCTCTTTAACGGGAAAGTCACCTACCGCGGCGTAGCAGACGCCCACGGGCTCGAATACACCAACCCGTCGACGCTGCTGGCGCTCTAGCGCCGGGCTCGCGGGCCGGATTCGCGCGTCCGCTTCGCGGGGCGCGGCGGTGCTTTCGCGATCGGAGGACGCGGAGGCCGAGGCACCGCCTGGGCACCTTTGAGATTGGCGACTTCGCGTGGAGTGAGCAGGCGGAATTCGCCCGGCTTCATCGTCTCCAGGCGCAGAGGGCCGATCCGCACCCGGCACAGCCGTGTCACTTCGTAGCCGACTTCGTAAAGCATCAGCCGCACTTGTCGTTTGATGCCCTGAAGCAGGGTCACCTGGATTGTTTTTGGGCTTGTGATGTCGAGCCGCTCCATCTTGGCCCGGCCGCCGATGATGTGGAA
Organism: Chthoniobacteraceae bacterium; assembly: GCA_043735935.1. Taxonomy (GTDB): domain Bacteria; phylum Verrucomicrobiota; class Verrucomicrobiia; order Chthoniobacterales; family Chthoniobacteraceae; genus JANLQB01. The sequence goes on along the minus strand of JAYTDO010000077.1, from coordinate 2,351 downwards.
TCCCTTGAGGAGCTTTACGCGATCCGAATCCTGCATCGGTTTGTCGATGGCCACCTCGTATTCTTTTTCGATCTTGAAACGCGGATGGGTCATCGCGAGCGAAAGGTCACCATCATTGGTGACGACCAGGAGCCCCTCGCTCTCCATGTCGAGGCGACCGACGTGAAAAACCCGAGGCCACGTCGATGGGAAAAGTTCGAAAATCGTCTTCCTTTCACGCGCGGATTCATCGTTGGCGGTGCAGAGGTATCCGCGCGGCTTGTACATCAGAACACTGAAACCCTGGTCCGAGCGGATCAGCCGACTGCCCACTTTGACCGCATCGGAAGGCTCAACGGTCGTGGCTAGGTCAGTAACAAGCCGTCCGTTGATCTTCACACGGCCGCTTCGGATGAGTTCCTCCACGCCACGACGTGAACCGAGACCGGCGGAGGCGAGAAAACGATTTAGGCGCATTTGCGACCACTAGTCGACCAGAGTGCGAAATGCACAACTTCTGATTTTCCAACGTGAATCTCATCGCTTATCTAACCGCCCCTTCACGCTCTATTTCACGAAATGCCGAAACAAGTCATCCCTCGCAAAACGGTCTACCGGCTCTCGCTGTATTACCGCGCATTGCAAAAACTCAATGCAATCAAAACGGAAACGGTCTCCTCTGCCGCTCTAGCGAAGGCCGCCGGCGTCAAGCCGACGCAACTGCGGAAGGATCTCACGTATTTCGGCCAGTTCGGCACGCGGGGACTGGGTTACAATGTGGCGGCGCTGCGCGCGCGATTGACCGACGTCCTCGGCACGACCCGCCTCCAACCGGTGATCCTCGTGGGCGCAGGTCATCTCGGCCTGGCTCTGCTGCGCTACCCGGGCTTCGCGAAGGAGGGTTTTGAAGTCGTCGCCGCATTCGACCTCGACGTAACGCGCCCGCGCACCCGCGCCCTCAGCGTGCCATTGCTGACGATGCCCAAGCTCGGCGACTTTGTACGCTCGAAACGAATCAAGATGGCCATCCTGACCGTACCCGGGATCGTCGCGCAGGAAGTGGCCAATGAGATGATCGAAGCTGGCATCCTCGCCATTTTGAATTTCGCACCGATTATCCTACAGGTGCCCGAAAGTGTCGTCGTGAACAACGTCGACCTCGCCATCGAACTCGAAAACCTGAGCTACTTCATTCAATGAACAGCCCGGTCGACGCGCCGGATTTTGATCTCGAGGCCACCCTCGGCTGCGGCCAGGTCTTCCACTGGCAGCGAACAGAGACCGGCTTCGTGGGGACGATCGGCGACGAGCCCTTTTGCGTCGAGCAACACGCCTCCACGCTGCACGTCCCCGCCGGCGGCGAGGCGCTCGCCCGCCGATACTTCGCGCTCGACCATCCGCTGGCGGAAATCTACGCGACCTTTCCCGGCGACCCTTCGATGACCGCGGCGGTGGAGTTCGCTCGCGGCATGAGGATTATCCGCCAACCGGCGTGGGAATGCCTCGCGACGTTCATCACCTCCGCGATGAAACAGGTCGCCCACATCGCGCAAATATCCCACACGCTCCGCCGCCGCTACGGTGCGCCCCACGAAATCGCGGAACGAGTCGTTTACACCTACCCGACTCCCGCCCGGATGGCGGAACTGACCGAAGCAGACCTGCGCGCGTGCGCGCTGGGTTTTCGCGCAAAGACCCTGCTTGGGACCGCACGCATGATCGCGGCAGGCGAGGTCGATCTGGAACGTGTCGCCACGCTGGATGACGATGCGGCGCGCGACGAACTGTGCCGTCTCCCGGGCGTAGGCGAAAAGGTCGCGAACTGCACGCTGCTCTTTGGATTTGGGCGCCTGAGCGCATTTCCCGTCGACGTGTGGATCAATCGCATCCTGCGCCAGGTTTATTTTCCGCGAAGCCGAACGGTGACCCCTCAGCGCTTGCGCGTATTCTCCGCGGAATACTTCGGCGCCTACGGCGGCTACGCGCAGCAGTATCTCTTTCACCACGCGCGCAAAACCTGGCCCCGACAGGCATCGGCAAAATGAAGATCAGCGTCGCCCTCAATCCCTCGGAAATCGCCGAACTGCCCAGGCGCGACCTGAGCCGGACAACGTGTGTGGTCTTCGACATTCTCCGCGCCACCTCCTCGATGATTACGGCGCTCGCATCCGGCGCATGCGAAATCCACCCGGCGCGAACCATCGACGAGGCGCGCAGGTTAAAGCTGGAACTTCCCGCCGCGATCCTGGGCGGCGAGCGGGATGGCGAGAAGATCCCGGGGTTTGCGCTGGGCAATTCGCCTCTTGAATACATCGGGCTTTCCAACCGCACGATCATCACCACCACGACCAATGGCACGGTCGCCCTGCGCG